>NZ_PDYX01000005.1:0-180057 GCF_002743265.1 Sporosarcina sp. P29
CAAACTCTCCATAAGAGAAATTCGATTAGCTCGAGTTTCATTTGCTGGCATCAATTAAGATACTCATTTTGTTTGTGTCACCGTTAGGTGCACAAACTGTATTTCGTTAACGTTTTGCTGTTCAGTTTTCAAGGATCATTTTCTTTTAAAAATAATGGAGCGGGTAGGGAGAATCGAACTCCCATCATCAGCTTGGAAGGCTGAGGTTTTACCACTAAACTATACCCGCATAAAAGTTGTAATTATATTGTAATGGTGAGAATGTTTGGTGCGGTAAAGAGGATTTGAACCTCCACGGGGTTAACCCCCACTAGGCCCTCAACCTAGCGCGTCTGCCGTTCCGCCACTACCGCTTTGTTTCAGCGACAATTACTAGTATACACCTTCAGTTTAATAAGTCAAGAACTTTCTCGAAAACTTTTTAAAATGAATGGTGAGCCGTACAGGATTCGAACCTGTGACCCTCTGATTAAAAGTCAGATGCTCTACCAACTGAGCTAACGGCTCGTATTAAAATGAAAGGAACAAATCGTTCCAAATACCTTTGATCTCTCTAGTGCGTGTAACACGCAGTAAAAATGGCTGGGGTAGCTGGATTCGAACCAACGAGTGACGGAGTCAAAGTCCGTTGCCTTACCGCTTGGCTATACCCCATCAATGATAACCTACTATCAAATCTTCAGGGATTTGTTCGTTTTATTGAAAGTGACCCCTACGGGATTCGAACCCGTGATACCGCCGTGAAAGGGCGGTGTCTTAACCGCTTGACCAAGGGGCCTTTATTATATTGTCGCTTCAGCAAGTAAATCGTTTGTTGCGCTTGTCTTAGTCGACTTTTACTATTATAGACAGGGTCTTGCCATTCGTCAACCTTTTTAAGCAATCTTTTTAAAATAACTTTTCGATATGCTTTAAAACACTGATGCGACAACCTTTCCACTTGAAATATTCTTTAATGAAATTGCCTTCTTTCACTTCTGTTTGCCTAATTATATAAAAGGCATCCAATCGCTATGATTGAATGCCTTTTATGCCTTACTTCACTTTTGTGATCTCCCCAGCACATTTTCCACAGCGATATTTCGTACAATCCATTCTTCTACGCCTGGGATAATCTAACCCACAAGCTGTACAGCGATATAGATGGATGATTGTACTTTTCGCTCTGCGTTCCGTAAGCGGCTTACAATGACGGGGGGAATTTGTCTCTTTAAGGAGCTCTTTAAAGTCTGGATCTCCATGTTTATATCCCTTACCTTCTATATGAAGGTGATAGTGGCAGAGTTCATGTTTAATGATCCCGACTAATTCTTCCTCATCATGAAGCTTAATAACTAACGGATTAATCTCTATAAAATGATTGCTTAATTTATAGCGACCACCCGTCGTTCGCAGTCTGCTATTAAAAATCGCTTGATGGACAAACGGCTTATGGAAGATTTCCAATGAGATCTGCTCAACCAGCTGCTGTAAATGTTCTTCTGACATGCTGATTCTCTCCTTTATTTCTTAAGAGGAAGCATAGATAATGCAATACGCCCTTTTTGACGATCGACAGAATCAATCCATACTGTAACAATGTCACCTGATGCAACTACATCTAATGGATGTTTGACATACCCATTTTTCATTTTGGATATGTGTACTAATCCGTCTTCTGAAACGCCAATGTCTACAAATGCACCGAAATCCACTACGTTGCGTACTGTTCCCTGCAGTTCCATTCCTTCATGTACATCTTTGATATCAAGTACATCCGCCTTCAATAAAGGCTGTGGATAATCGTCACGCGGGTCACGATTCGGACGCTGCAATGTCTGTATAATATCTTGCAACGTGATTTCCCCGACGTCTAGCAGCGTAGCAAGTTGTGGAATATCCACGTGTTCTAGAGCAGTCGTCGCTTCTTCTGTGCCGAGCTGGGATTTGTCGAGTTGCAACTCTTTCAATACTGCTTCCGCTACTTTATAACTCTCTGGATGAATGCCCGTCGAGTCAAAACGCTCTTTTGATTCTGGTATGCGCAAGAAGCCAATTGCCTGTTCGTAAGTTTTCGCACCGAGTCTCGGGACCTTTTTCAACTCTGTACGTTTCGTGAACTTACCTGCTTCCTCTCTTGCTTTTACAATGTTCTCCGCCACCGCTTTTGATAGACCAGAAACATACTGTAACAACGAAGATGAAGCAGTATTGACATTAACCCCCACCCGGTTCACCGCAGTTTCTACAACAAATGATAAAGATTCAGTCAGATTCTTTTTCGCTACGTCATGTTGGTATTGTCCTACACCAATAGATTCCGGGTCGATTTTTACGAGTTCAGACAGTGGATCTTGTAGCCTTCTCGCAATAGATACCGCACTTCTTTGCTCTACCTGCAGATCAGGGAACTCTTCTCGCGCTTTTGCAGATGCTGAATATACACTCGCTCCTGCTTCGTTGACAATTACGTAGGAAACAGGTTCGTCCACTTCTTTAATTAGATCAACGATGAACTTTTCTGTTTCACGTGATGCAGTTCCATTACCAATCGCAATAATGGATATCGGGTATTTCTTTAATAGATCCAGTATTACTTTTTTTGATGCTTCTTTCTGTGGTTTCGGTGGGTGAGGATAGATGACAGAGATATCATGAAGCTTTCCCATTTCGTCCACTACTGCCAGTTTACATCCCGTTCTGAATGCCGGATCTACACCTAGTACTGTTCTACCTTTTAACGGTGGTTGTAATAGAAGGCTACGAAGATTTTCCGAAAACACATGAATTGCCTGCGTTTCTGCTTTTTCGGTTAATGTCGTGCGTACTTCTCTTTCTATTGAAGGAGCGATTAATCGTTTAAACGAATCTTCTAACGCTTCTTTTATATACGTTGTAGATGAAGAAGGGTGTCGTTTTAGATACGTACGCTCGAGATCCCCAACGATGCGATCTGTTGGGAAACTCACCCCTACACGTAATACATCTTCTTTTTCTCCTCGATTAATAGCTAAAACACGGTGAGGCACTATTTTACTGAGAGGCTCTTCATATTCGTAATAGTTTTCAAAAACTTTCCGTTCATCTTCCGCGCCTTTTTTTAGGACAGCCGTCAGTTTCCCAGAGGCCCATGTGATTTTACGGATTTTCTCACGCATCGTTGCGTCTTCCGATACTCTTTCCGCAATGATGAACTTAGCACCTTCTAATGCATCTTCAATTGTATGGATTTCTTTTTCAAGATTGATATAGGTTTGTGCCGCAGCTTCAATATTCGCTGATGACTGTTGCATTAATTGGTCAGCAAGAGGTTCCAAGCCATTTTCAATCGCAATCATCGCTTTCGTACGTCGTTTTTGTTTATAAGGGCGGTACAAGTCTTCGATTCGTTGCAATACCGTCGCACGCTCAATATCTGCCTTTAACGTGTCATCTAACTTTCCTTGTTCATCGATTAAACGCAAGACTTCTTCTTTCCGTTGTTCAAGCGACTTAATATAATGATAGGCATCTTCAATATCTTTGATCTGCACTTCATCGAGCAAACCTGTTGCTTCTTTTCTGTAACGCGCAATAAAAGGTACAGTGTTGCCTTCTTCCAACAGAGCGATGACACTTGCCGTTTGGCGTTTACTGATTCCCGCTCGGCTTGCTGTTGCTTCCATAAAATCCTTTGACAATTCAACCACCCTTTCTTCTTTCCATATAATAGCATGTTTCCAATGCAGTTTCCTTCTGCAACCATTTGTTTTCAGACACAAAAAAGCCGCTTCAACTTAATGAAGCAGGCTAGCTGCGATGAATGTCGCATCATCAGTATCTTCAATCGTACGTTCCACCTTTTTATACAATTGATAAGGAGTAGAGTTTTCTTGTAAGTACTTTTTAGGACTTCGCAAGTTTACGCCATCAGAACGAAGGAAGAACCGGTCGTTCTTATTATAAGGATATCTTTGTGTACGGGGCGACTGTGGTCGTCCAGAAAGATAACCCATTACCGGTAAAGGATAAATCATCTGACCATTTGATTGCAGAATATAGATACGAATGTTACCAACACAACTATATTCTAGGGTTTGCTGTTCGAAATACACTTTAACAATCCCCACTGCTGCACCACGTTTATGCAACATCTGTTTATTGCAGCGTAGTAACAAATCGTCAGGTGATTCATGATGATACAACTTTAAGACTTGTGGAATTATTTCAGCAGATTCTTTCGCTTCCGTTCCACTACCCAATCCGTCTGCAATCGCACATATGAAATAATCTTCTTCTGAATGAATGTAGTATGCATCCCCAGAATCTTTATTACCTTTTTTGGACTGTTGGTATATATATGCCTCTACATAGTCATTCTCAAAAGTTTCCACTAATTTGCACCACCGCTCGTTAGGATTACTTCTCGTAACTTCTTGATAGCTTTACGTTGCAATCTTGAAACATGCATTTGGGAAATGTCTAGTAATTCCCCAGCTTCTTTCTGGCTCATTTGATCGATATATGTATATTGGATAATCTGACGTTCGCGGTCACTTAAAACGTTCAGTGCATTCAAAACAAGCATGCGCTGATCTGTTTTCTCAAAACCCCCATCAGTCTCACCGATGATATCGAGCAGTGTAATGGTTCCACCTTCTGAATCCGCATCTAGTGTATGGTCAATTGACAGCGCCTGATAACTTCTGCCCATCTCCATCGCTTCAAGCACTAATTCTTCGTCGGTACCAAGATATTCTGCTATTTCATAGACCATTGGCGAACGTTGAAATTCAGTCGTTAACGTTTCAACAGCCGCTTTTATTTTAGGCCCTAACTCTTTGATTCTTCGCGGTACGTGAACAGCCCATGTCTTATCACGCAAGAAGCGTTTAATTTCCCCTATTATTGTCGGTACAGCAAACGCTTCAAAGTTCCGTCCTTGTTCAGGATCATATCTTCGAATCGCTCCTAGTAATCCGAGCATTCCGGCCTGGACGATATCCTCATGGTGAGATTGCCCACGGGAATATTTGCGCGCGATAGAGTGTACCAGTCGCTCATAATGCAGGACTAGTTGTGTTTGCGCATCGTCGTCATTATTCTTTTGATATTCATGTATCCATTTAAGGACTTGTTCTTTTGTCTCGCTGTCACGAGAAGACTGTTGATTTGACATGGTCCTCTCCCCGCTCTCTGCCCAAATATTTGGTCATGAAAACAATGACACCCTCCCCATGGTCAACTTTGACTTCATCCATTAAAGTTTCCATCAAGTAAAGTCCTAAGCCACCTTCTCTAAGTGGTGATTCCTCATTCCAATCTTGATAGGGTCCAATTTTTTTCTTTGTTTCTTCAAAATCAAAACTCTGACCATGATCCGTCACGACAATTTCCAAGCGGTCTTTATAAAGGGCGCATCCTAAAATTACTTCACCCGTTTTTTCATCATTGTACGCGTGTTGCACAGCATTCGTCACCGCTTCACTAGCAGCGATCTTCAAATCTTCAATTTCGTCGTATGTAAATCCAATACGACTCGCAAGACCAGAGATAGCTAAACGTGCGACACCTACGTACTGGGCTTTTGCCGGAACTTTTATTTCGATATAATCAAACGCCTGCATTATCTTCGCCACCTTTAGATTGTTCTATCTCCATAATCTCACTGAGGCCCGTGATTTCAAACAATCGGTAAAGGCGTTGGTTTAGTCCTGTAATAACTAATTTCCCATTATACGCTTTCACTTCTTTATAGTATCCGACAAATACGCCTAGGCCTGTACTGTCCATGTAATTTACTTCGGATAGATCTAATTCTACTTCGATTCCTTCTACCAATTCTAATGTAGCCAAATGCTCTTTCAATTTTGGCGCTGTATATATATCAATCTCTCCGATAACTTTAAAGTTATGCACGAGATCTTTATCGACTTGCTCAACTTGTAAATTCATTTCGCCACCCCGATCGTTTTCTCTATTTTCTATGAATGTATAGCGTGATAATACCCACTACACACTCATTGTTTTATACCCAAACAAAATCTTTTTAAACCTTCATTTTGTTTTTTTCAAAATTACAAGTGTGAAATCATCATGCAATTCATAATTCTGCATTTTAGAAAGCTCGCTAAATAAATAGTCAACCATCGCTTGCGCACTTTCCGAACGCACTTCGCGCAATAAGTTTTCTATAACATTCATTTCAATGAAACCCTTATCGGTCCTAGTTTCAGTTACACCATCCGTCATAATCACAACAAAATCATTGTTTTCAAGACGTACTGTCCGTTCTTCATATACCGCTTCTTCTTGAACGCCAAGCAATAGTCCTTTGCTTTCTAGTAAACTGTAAGCGTCTTCTGAATCACGATAAAAAAGAGCCGGCTCATGTCCTGCCGAAGAATAGCGGAATACAGAGTTTTCCGTATCGTATTTTCCGTAAAACATGGAAATAAACATAGAATCAGCAATGCTCTGTTCTACCATTTTATTAATAAAGCTCAACACTTCAAAAGGATCTCGCTTCTCATATCGCAGACTATCCATACCAAATTTCACCATGGACATGTGCATAGCTGCAGACATGCCTTTTCCAATGATATCAGCAACTGCCAAACAAACTTCTTGTTCTGTTTCCTTTAGAAAGTATACATAGTCACCGTTCATTTGCTTCGATGGTCTGGAAATCCAACCTATGTCCAGACCCTCCAACACAGGAGTTGTCGTTTGCAACAAAGTATTTTGTACTCTAACAGCAATATCCATCTCTGTTTGAATAGCTTCTTGTTTGCGGATCAAGCTCTGATGCTCTTTAAGTGCTAAACCGTAATGAATCATCATTTCGATTAAAAAATCGAAAGACACGCTGACGTCGGCAGGTAGATCTTTAATTAACTCTTCAATAGACGTTTTATGAATACTGATGACATCTTCCGGTGCGATACTTTTTTCTATGAAGCTGCGGCTGAATTGCTGTCCCAAATAGAGATCTTCTTCTCCTTTGGAGTGCAGATAATTCTCCAGCATTTGCTTATACTGCTTACCCGCCTCTTGTGGCAATACCCTTCAACTCCTAGTGCAACCATTTAGTTGCTGTAATAGTGGTACCTACGCCCACTTCTGTTTCTACAGTAAAATCATCCATTAATCGTTTGACTCCCGGCATTCCTGCACCCAGTCCTCCTGAAGTCGTATATCCATCTGTCATAACTTTTTGCAAATCAGCAATTCCTGGTCCTTCATCAGAAGCAGTAATTAGTAAACCCACCCGTACACCTACTGTAATAGGCACAATTTCAATACGACCTTTTCCTGCGTAAAGATATATATTTCTTGCCAACTCACTAATGGCAGTCGTAATTCTAGCTTGGTCGACTGTCCCAAAACCCGTACTTTTCGCCTCATTACGGCCTAACTGTCTAGCGGCAACAATATCCCACTCTGTCTTGATCTCTATAGAAGACCTGTGTTCCATGGTCAGGCCTCCAATTCTCTAGTCAATTTCTCTAGCCCATTCTCTAGATCTAATGCAGTTGTCACGTTCTCTAAACGGATACCTAATTCAATTAGTGTGATGGCTACAGATGGTTGAATACCTGTGATGACAACTTTCGCCCCCATTAGACTTGTCATATGAATAACATCCCCAAGCACTTTTGCAATGAATGAATCAATGAAGTCGATTGGTGTCAAATCAATCACAACGCCCCGTGCAGACGTTTTATGCAACTGATTCAATAAATCTTCTTGGAATTGTAATGCCGTCTGATCATCAAGCTCCACTTGAATAGATACAATCAATGTGTCTTTTAGCTTTAGAATCGGAATTCGCATCTTCATACTACTTTTCCTCCTCCACAATTGTCCGACCTGTCATTTCAAGTGCTTTCTGCATACCTCTGCGCAACGTGCTTGTTGTTGAGAAATCTGTAAGGTTAATACCAAGCGTTACAATAGTCTGCGCAATTTCTGGACGAATGCCAACTAGCATACACTTTGCCCCAACTAAACGTACCGCGTCTGCCGCTTGGATAATATGATGGGCAACCATCGTATCGACTACAGGAACACCTGTAATATCAAGTAACACGACTTCAGCACGCTGCTTAACAACGCCTTCCAATAAATTCTCCATGATCAATTTCGCACGCTCTGTATCGATTGTACCGACCAATGGCATGACAGATATCTTGTCGAATACCGGAATCAATGAAGCCGATAATTCTTGCAATGCAATCTTCTGCAAAATGTCCGTACGCTCCCACTTCGTAGAATATTCTTCTATGATGCTTTCTCTTAACGGATTGATCCAGTTTGAGAAGATAGTAATTCCTTCACGCAAGTTGGACTCTCGCAAAATCCCCGTTTCAAAGAACAGGTCATATACGACCGTAGAAAACGTATCTATAGCCTGATTGATAAATTTAATAGACCATCCAAAATGAATGATTTTCTCCGTGAACTCATTTAATCTTGCCTTGTCCACTTTTTCGCGGTACGAAAGATTAGACGTCATCAGTTCCGTAAATTCCCTACTAGTTGTTGCTACTACAGATGCCGGCATCAATTCCAGAAAACGCTCATCAGCATTCTCTTTCATTCCCTCTACCCAGCGTGCAGTAATTGTGTCTATATTCTCGGCTATACCTTTTCTCATGACTTCGTTCATCGTTATTTGTTCCTCCCTACATCTTCAGTTATCTCCATTGTATCGAATTTCCCTCCAAACTACATGTTTTTAATCATTTTTTCTCAAAAATACTATAAAAAAAACACTATAACCGGTTGGCTATAGTGTTTTAAGCAGCCATTACTTACTGGCGCCGTCTGCAATAAAAGTTATTAGGATATGTATGCTAAAATTTAATAAGCCCGAAGCTTACTTGTAAAGCTTCATCGACTTGTTTCATTAACGCATCGTCTAAGTGTGTTATTTTGTCTGTGAGCCTCGACTTGTCGATTGTGCGGACTTGCTCGAGCAGGATAACTGAATCCCGCTCGAATCCATGCCTGGCCGCTGTAATTTCGACATGTGTCGGCAATTTTGCTTTTTGTATTTGTGCAGTAATGGCTGCCACAATCACTGTGGGACTGAATCGATTACCGATATCATTTTGGATGATCAGTACCGGTCTGGTCCCACCCTGTTCAGAACCGACTACAGGTGACAAATCTGCAAAAAAGACGTCTCCGCGTTTAATTGCCAACTTTTCATCCTCCGCTGACGCAACGTTCTACGGTATGCTGAGCTTCAAATTCCGCATATAAACATTCTGCCGCTATGTTGAGGTTGATTTGCGACATTTCCACATAACCTCTTTTCATGGCTTCACGTAATAGAGAAGCTTCACCATGTTCGATATGTTTCACATCTGTCATATAAACGAAATCTTCTTGCACTTGCTCCCATTGAAAGATTGCGTCTTCATTTTGCTGTTGCAATCTGGTTGAGGCTATACTAAGTATTCTTTTATCGTTTTTATCCGTACGCAAATCGAGCACCTCCGACAAACCCATCCCTCTATTTCTATATCATTTCTATCTTACCATTTATATTGGAATATGAAAAGACAAGGTTTGAAGTGTTTTGACAAGAAATACTAGTTTCGTCAGTAGAATGTCGAATCAAATGATCGTTGCGTCCTATATTTCGCCAGATAGTTTCGACCTTTTTTACGTATAGACTCTAGGTATCCGTGTAGAAAATGTTACAGCTAGTTCATAGGGTATTGTGTTTAGGCGTTCAGACCATTCCTCTAAAATTATTTCTTCGTTACCCTGTTTTCCAATCAATATTACTTTTTCGCCTTCAGGATATTTACGAGGTAATCGGATCATGCATTGGTCCATGCAAATAGTGCCGACAATTGGTACCCTCTTGCCATCAATTAGTACTTCTTGACCTTTAAGCGAACGCTTCAGCCCGTCGGCATAGCCGACCGGTAATGTACCGATCCATTCTCCTTCAACCGCTTGATACGTACCGCCATAGCTAATCTCCTCACCAGCAACCATCTGTTTCACGTAAGTTAACTCCGTTTCAATCGTCAATGCCCGTTCAAGCTTAAATGGCAACTGCTTTGCGACGGTATGAGACGGTGGTATGCCATATAAACTTATGCCAAAACGGACAGCGTCTAAAGCATATTCAGGAAACACCAATGTTGCTGCGCTATTAGACGCATGAACAAGACGCGGTTTTTCTGGTAAACAATTCACTAGGCGCATGAATCGTTCAAACTGTCGACGCGTCGGTTCTCGGTTTTCTTCATCTGCACGCGCAAAATGTGTGAATACACCATCAATAATTAGATCGGACTGTTGAATACACTTCACCAATTGCATGAATTCTTCTTCAGTCCGCACTCCAATTCTACCCATTCCGCTGTCGATTTTTACATGAACCCTGCATTTATTATCAAATGGTTGTTGTGCAATCACTTGATTTACCCAATCCTCACTTGTGACCGTTAAAATAATACGATGCTGTGCCGCTACAGCAGCAAATGATACTGGTGAAATTCCCAGCACGAGAATATCGGCTGTCGGCTGTGTTTTCCTAAGCGTCATAGCTTCATCTGGGGTAGCAACAGCAAACATTTCTGCTCCCGCTTGTAATGCAGCGGAAGCAGCCTGCGCGACTCCATGACCATATCCATCTGATTTAACGACTGCGATCAACTTGGTTTCTTTAGGTATATAAGAAATGAGGTGTTCTGCATTGTGTTTAATAGCAGCTGTATTAATAATCGCTCGTGTTGGCCGATATTGTGTTTCGTTGAACATTTCCTTCCACCTCGTTATAGGATAGACTGTTGCATGAAATAATTATCTATCCAAAGGCACAGTCTAGTCAATTGATTCAGTCGTTAATTACTTCGATTCTGTTGCCGTCATCGAATTTGCTACTGTAATCAGTTCTTCTTTGCTTAACATGTCGGATGCAACAAAGAATGCCATGCCATTTGCTTCCCAGTGAATAGATTGTTCTGTCAGTGCCGCTACTGCGAAACCTAGATCAACCGGGTCACCTTCTATGGATACCGGCATTTCATTCAATGGCTTTTCAGCTGGTTCCTGAATCACAACATATTCCTTATCTCCACTAAATGTCATGATTACGCGCTGGCCATTCTCGATTTCCACGCTTTTCTCTTCTGACAGTGTCGTGCCTTGTAAATTAGCAACCGGATAGTAGGTTTGTTGATTCGCCTTAGCCTGATCTTCCCCATCACCTTCTGTTGCTTCTTCATCAGAATCCGCTTTATCGCCTTCCGCTTTCGGTTTATCCATTTCTACTTTATACTCAGCAACTTTATGCTCTACACCTAGGGCAATTTTATCAAACTTAATAGAGATCTTTTCTTCACCTGTTTCATCGTGGATCGTCACCTTATTTGGTAACAATGTCTTTTTATCGATATGAATTTTCTGAGTTGGTAAAAGTGACTTATGATTATTGCGCGTAGCCGTTTCAAAGACATACTCTTTTTCTTTTTCTTCCATGACCGCTGCTTTGTCTGCTTTAATATCTTCAGCAAGCGTTCCGATTAGATACCCCTGACTGTTTTGTGCCGGCCAGTCACTTTGGAATTTGTACGTTTTTCCTAGTGACGGCGTAACTACGAACACGCCTTCTTCGTTACGAACGATCATTTGTGACTCTTCATTCCCCGATTGCGTCACATTCACTTTGTAAAACTCCGGCTTAGTATGCCATACTTCCACATTGTACACCCGAGGCTCTGAACCTGTTTTGATTTCCATCGAAGCATTTAACTCATAACCTTTTGTTTCATTCCACTTATTACTAAGTTTCTTCATGACATCTTCTTTGGAGGGTTTACCGCATCCTCCTAGTACTAACATAACTGCGACAACTGTTAACAAGATAATTTTCTTCCGCATTCTTTTCATCCTTTCTCCAATCAATTCGGGTAGCTTATCTTATGAGAGGGATGAATCGATTATGCGAGCTTGTTTTAAATTCTATTTACATGCTTTCAGGATTCCAGTAAGACCACTTGTGCAGCAGCTACAGTTTGAGTATGCGTAATGCTAATAAACCCTTGAACCAACTGACTATGGAAGTACAATATAGGACGACCACTTGCTTCCGACATGACTTCAATGTCCAAAAACCTGCAATCTGCTCCGATTCCAGTACCCCGCGCCTTGGAGAATGCCTCTTTGGCAGCGAATCGTCCCGCCAAGTATTCAATTTTACGGTGCCCACTCAGTGTTTCATAAACGCATAGTTCTCTTTCAGACAATATTCGTTCTCTGAATTTAGTGTTACGGCCATCCAAACGGGCTACGCGATCCAATTCCACGATGTCTAATCCAATTCCTTGAATCAAAATGAACAACTCCTTTCCCTTCAAGTTAAATAATATGTATAATCAGTACAGAAGATTGAGGTGAAACCATGTTTATACGAACGGAAAATTTTTCACAATATGTTCGCGCTTATCCTGTCGTGACATTTTTGCTTGCCCTGAATATCGGGATATTTATCTATACATTGATTCCCGGCATTGGTGATCAGCTCTTTTTATTCGGCTTGGGAGATAACTTGCTCATTGCGAACGGAGAGTATTGGCGCTTACTAACCCCCATGTTTTTGCATGGTGGCTTCATGCATCTACTATTTAACATGTTCTCGCTTTTCGTTTTCGGACCAGAGCTTGAGAAAATCGCAGGGAAAGCGCGGTTTATTACAGTGTATATGTTAGCCGGCTTGTTCGGCGATATCGCAACATACTTCATTCAACCCGTCGCTTATACGCACGTCGGTGCAAGTGGTGCGATTTTCGGTGTGTTTGGTGCTTTTGGCGCGCTTGTGTACTACACGAAGCATGCTTTCCCACAGCTGAGACAAGTTATTTTACCGATTATCGTCATTAGTGTTGTGATGACGTTTGTAGGGACGAATATCAACGTGACGGCGCATATTGCAGGGCTGATCACAGGCTTCCTAATTGGATTGAGCTTCTTCAACCCGAAGAACATTGTCAGTTGGCGAAAAAAATAGCGTTATGCAAAGTCAGACTGGGATTATCCTAGTCTGGCTTTTTGAATGGAGAATCGCGTGCAAGGTAACTCAGTAAGGACAATGGGATTTCCACTCCAGCTGAGGGACGCTTTTGAAGCGGCCCCTCCTTCTTCATCTGTTTGTATACTTTCATTTAGACCCAAAAGCCAGACAGGTTTAGTTGTCTGGCTTTGTTTGTGATTCTGCGCTTTCTGGATGGAACTCATACCAAGAGAGGAACTTTTCTGCGTCCTCCTGAGGCATATGACGAATAGATGGGGCATCGAGTGTCATTCCAGATTTCACATTGGCCGTAATGGTTGCAACCTTTTTCCTCCGATGGAAGTAATTTTGATCTAACTCCATGGACTGAATACGATTCTTCTCCGTAAATACCGTCTGCCGGCTAATTGTGCGAAAACGCATCGTCAACTGCTTCGGCAAGATGGTATAGGCTGCTGTCTTGTATTGCCAAATACCGTGTAATCCTACCAATGGCAACAGTAGTAACGTCAGCAAGCCGTACGGGAAAAAGTTATACGAAATAACCGCTATCGGAACTAGTGTCACAAGTAATTTAAAACGATAGTAGAAACGTTTTCCTCTTTTGTCAATTCTCTCTGTCGGTTCACTGAAATCTATATTCGGAAATAGCTCCTGCAATGGTTCAATGATGCTGTTTTTCTTCGCAAGCGGGAAAAGTTTGATTCGTGAACCTTCTCCTACTCCCCCTGCACTATTGATGATGACCGCTCCATAACCGAACAGCTGACGGATAGGATTTTCAGTAATTGTGATATTTTGCACACGTTTCAACGGCACAGTAACCCGCTTCTTCTCGAGCAACCCTCGCGTGATGACTAAATCATCTTTTTCACGCATGACTTTGAAATCATAATTCGCAAGGAACGTCATCGCGACGGATAGCAACCAAACAACGAGGAAGCCGAGTGCCACTAAAATCGCGATGACGAAGACACCGATGCGAATGAATGATTTCAGCTCCCCAAACAACCAGTCATATGGAATAAGTTCTTCAATTTGCGATAGGAATACGATCACACCAGATAAAATAACCCCAATTCCACCTGAAGTTGTGGCAAGCATAAGCAAGTTGCCTGTCGTCATAGAGAAAATTACTGGAGCTGGTTGTTGTACCACCTGTACTTCTTCCTCTGGCTCCTTAATCAATTGCCACTCTGTTTGGTCTAATAAAGCCAGTTCCGGCCCTATAATACTTACTTTTTTTGACTGTTTAATTTCTTTTTCAATCTGTTGTGCCGCTTCTTTCGTAATTGCAGTTAATTCGGCTTCTGCATCTTTACCAGAAGACGAACCCGCTGTTTCTATTTTAACTTTAACTAACTGAAACGGTCGGTGAAAAATACCTTCTGTGTAATCTAGACTTTGAATACGGTCGAATGGAATGTAACGCTTCTTTCTGACAAACAAACCCGATTCAATACGTAATTCTTGATCTTCAAACCAGTAATCAAAACGACGCCATTTCACAATTCCCGAAACTAACGTGAATATGATTAGTACACCAAACAAGATCAACGTCCAATACTGGATATACCACGGCGCTGTACTTTCTCCTTTGAAACCATTCACGAAAACCAAGATGACGAACGGCCCAATCAAATCTTTCAAAGCTTTCGCTGTCTCGACGACAGCTGATATCCAATGAAGTTTATAACGTTGCTCAGACATCATCTTTCGCCACCCTTGCAAACGTGGAAATACGGTTGCGCAGTTCATCTGCCTCTTCCGTCACGAGCGCAGGAATGGAATGATTAGTCGCTGCAGTAGAGATTGTGATGGAAGCTAGACCGTACTTACGTAAAATGGGTCCTTCCGCTGTATCCACGTGCTGTACGCGCACCATCGGAATGAGTGTACGATTGACGATGAATAACCCGTGTTGAAGCTCAATTTCCGCTTCACGCACTTCATAACGCCAGCGTTGCCAACGAATTTTCGGGAATAAATAAATTGATAAAAACGCATGCAATAGTACAACTATTGTAACGACGATCATAATCCAAATCGGCCAATCAAAAAAATATGATAAAAAACCTAAACCGATTGCGATTGCCAGTATAATTACGCTTTGAATCGTTCCATATAATCGCCAAACTGTTAATCCTTTTCTGGAGATTTGATTTGAAGGTTGTTGTCTCATAGGCCCACCTCTTTTCGAATTTCTACTCATATATACGCACCAATCATGAAAACGTTTCATTCTAATCGATCATATCATATTCACGACAAAAAAATCCGGGCTGCTATAATGCAGGCCCGGATTTCCCATTTCGTATTCTTATCTTTCTGAACGAGTGCTACTGCTACGTCTTGATGCGCCGTCTCTTCTTGCGCCATCACGAGGTCCGCTACTACGTCTACTTGATCCGCCAGTTGCTGAACCGCCACCGCTTCTGCCGCGTCCACCTTGAGAACGTCCGCCGCCACCGCTACGATTGCCGCCTTTATAGCCGCCACCACCAGAACGTGATGAAGAAGGTCTGCGTGAAGGTAGTGGACGCTCTTCTGAAATACTTACAGGCGTCTCATCAACATCTTTAGTCAATGACTTAAGTGCTGCTGCTACAATTTCTTTTGCATCATGCTTCTCAAGCAATTGTGCTGCTAATCCAGCATAATCCTCTGAGTTTTTCTGCTCAATTGTTTCCACTAATGAATCCACTGCATTTTTCTTCTGTTCAAGCAATGCTTCATCAGAAGTTGGTGGACGTAATGGTGTCATACGCTTCTTAGTCGTTTCCTCAACGATACGAAGGTAACCCATTTCACGTGGCGTTACGAATGTAACTGCAACTCCACTTTTACCAGCACGGCCAGTACGACCGATACGGTGAACATAGCTTTCCGGATCTTGTGGAATATCGAAGTTGTAAACGTGTGTTACGCCTGTGATATCCAAACCACGTGCAGCTACGTCTGTTGCTACGAGTACATCAATTTTATTGTCTTTAAACTGACGCAAAACTGACATACGTTTTGCTTGTGTCAAGTCACCGTGAATTCCTTCAGCAATATAGCCGCGGATACTTAGTGCATGAGCCAACTCATCTACCCGGCGCTTTGTGCGTCCGAATACGATAGCCAATTCAGGCTGTTGAACGTTCAACAATCTTGATAGCACATCGAACTTCTCACGTTCATGAGATTTTACGAAGAACTGCTCAATATTCTCAACAGTCATTTCTTTTGATTTGATTTTTACCATTTCTGGGTTTTTCATGAAAGTTTCTGCAATTTTACGGATTGGAGCAGGCATAGTTGCTGAGAATAGCAACGTCTGACGCTCAGCCGGTACGCTTGCAAGAATTGTGTTGATATCTTCGATGAATCCCATGTTCAACATTTCATCCGCTTCATCCAAAACAAGTGTTTGAACGTGATCAAGCTTCAATGTTTTACGGTTGATATGGTCCAAAATACGTCCCGGTGTACCGACAACAATATTTGGATTATTACGAAGTGCACGGATTTGACGTCCGATTTCTTGTCCGCCATAAACGGAAAGAACTTTCGCACGGCTACCGTAGCCTACTTTATAAATTTCTTCTGATACTTGAATTGCCAATTCACGTGTTGGTGCAATGACCAACGCTTGAACTGCAGTGCTCTTTGGATCCAATTTTTCAATGATTGGAATACCGAATGCTGCCGTTTTACCAGTACCTGTTTGTGCTTGCCCGATTACGTCGCGGCCTTCCATACCAAAAGTGATTGTACCCTCTTGGATTGGTGTTGCCTCTTCAAACCCCATGCGTAGCAAAGCGTTTTGTGTTGTTTCACTAATATTCAATTCTGAAAACTTCGTCAAAATATTCATTCTCCTTTATTTCTCCATTTGACAATTGGTTACATCTGCAAATGAAAGCGCGGCAAATTCGAGCCATGTACTTTGAAAGTTGGGAGCGTTTCCGATATATCCATCTCTGGTTTATAAAAAGAATCTCCTAGAAGGATTCTTGTGGTTGAGAGGGGTCATATCAATTACACCTATCGTAATTGCGTCCAGATTTTTATACAGCACAATGTAAAACCCGTGACATACAAGGAAAGCTCGGTCCTTGCCGAGCGGTGAAAACAGCAAATCATTGCTAGTTTGCCTACTAATCACCGTTTTATTCAAAAAAAAGTACTCTCCGTATAATATAACGGTAGAGTGCCGTGTAAATGTATCCAATTCCTTTCATCATTCTACCATGGCTTACACGAGACTGCAACGAATCCGCTTAAGTTCCATTAATCAGTCTTCGTTCATGAACTTCAGTACTTTCGCAAACCATACATGGCGATCTTCGCTATAACAAATATGGTGTTTCCCATGTTCAGAATAAATCAGATGTTTTTCTTTCGAGCCGAGTTTTTCGTATAGGTAATCTGCCGTGAATGCAGGAACAATACCATCTTGCTTCCCTTGCACGATACAAACAGGGGTTTTGACTTGATGGTGATACGGTCGCACTAAGCGAACGACGCGTAAAAACTCTAGCGCCACACGAACAGGAGTATTTGTCAGCTTATAATTATACAGATGATAGAACGAGTCGGGAGGATAATCTTTGTGTCTTAAGCTCCTCATCATGATCCTCGCGTCTTCCAATAAAATACGTGGACTAATATATTTGGCCGCAGCACTTAATAAGATAAGCTTTTTTAATGGATAGCGTAACGCCAAATACATGGCGATTAAGCCGCCCATGGAGAAGCCGACGACTATGACGTCGTCCACTTCTTTTTGTAGTCTTCTCAATTCTAATTCCGCGACCATCATCCATGATTTGGCTGTGCCCCTCTGTACGCCCCGATCCATTTCATGCCCCGGTAAAACAGGTACTGCTACCTTCCAATCTGTATGATTCTGTAGAAATCTTTTGAATGGGGCGACTTCAAAAGGACCACCAGTGAATCCATGAATGATGAGAACGCCTGTCGTCACAATTTTTCCTCTACGAGCAACTTTATGATCCGTTCTAGCTTCATTCCTCTAGATCCTTTAAACAGCACCACTGTCTGATCCGACAGTTTCGGGCGCAATGCATCTGCTAGTAACTCCGTATCGTTCGCTGTCCACATGATATCTCCTGGATAATCCTTCAATTGCTCCGACAACCACTTCATACGTGGTCCAAATAGCGCGATGCCATTTACGTTCATTTTCTTTAGTTCGTCCGCGAGCTCTTCGTGGTAACGCTGTTCATCGGTACCAAGTTCAAGCATATCGCCTAATACGAGCCACTTGTTTTGTTTGACGGCTGTTTCATCGATAAAACGGAACGCCGCACGCATAGAAGTAGGTGCTGCATTGTAGGCATCATTAATGAGTAATGAACCGTTTTTACCAGCTATAGGTTGCATACGCATATCCGTTAATGTCGTTTCACTTAATGACTCTTCAATTTGTTGTTCCGTTAGATCTAACTCTTTTGCGATCATAATCGCGGCCAGTGCATTCTTTACTTGATGAGAACCATATACAGGAATGGTAAACTGTCCTTCCAGCTTACCGTTTACAGTGAATGAACTACCTTTATCGGTAGATATAATTTGTTGCACAGTCAAATCTGCTTGTTCATAGCCAAATGACACATTGCGCAAACTCGGCTGTTGATGTACTAATTCATTTAATAACGGTTCGTCACCATCATAGAGCAACACACCGCCACTCACGAGACCGTCGATGATTTCAAACTTCGCCTTTGCAATTCCTTCACGAGAACCAAGGTCTTGCATATGCGCCTCACCAATATTCGTTATGACTGCAAACTGTGGTTTAGCAAGCCTTGATAGGAAAGAAATTTCTCCATAGCCGCTCATTCCCATTTCAAGAATCGCAACCTCCGTGTCGTCTTCGACAGCTAATAACGTTAGTGGCAAGCCAAGCTCATTATTGAAGTTTCCTTCCGTTTTTTTAACTTTGCGATAAGGTGACAATACCCCCGCAATCAGATCCTTTGTCGACGTTTTACCATTCGATCCTGTAACTCCGACGATAGTACACGTCAATTCACTTCGATAACTACGGGCCATTTGCTGTAGTGCGAGCTCTGAATCCTCGACGAACAACAGTGGTATATCTGCGGGCGGATTAGGTTCATCTTTCAGCCAAAGTGCGGCGACTGCACCTTGCTCAATTGCCCCATTGACGTATTGATGGCCATTTACTTGTTCTCCTCTAAAAGGGATGAACAAGTCACCTGCTTGCACATTTCGTGAATCAATGCTGACACCTGTAACAAGTTGCTCTGCGATATGCTGCCCTTCCGCCTGAAGCCATTTCTGGATCATTGATAGATTTCGTTTCACGTTACTTCCTCCACTCAGTCCATTGTATATTGCAGTTGTTGTTTTTCTGTATGGCGTTCTATTGCCAATTCAATTAGCTGATCGATTAATTCGGGATAAGTCAATCCAGATTTCTGCCATAGTAACGGGAACATACTTGTCGGTGTGAAGCCAGGTAATGTATTCACTTCATTGATCAATACTTCATCGTCTACCGTGACGAAAAAGTCTGCTCGTACGAGTCCTGAACAGTCTAAAACTTTAAATGCACGGATTGCCATGTCTTTCATATGCTCTGCGACTGCACCGGGCACTTCAGCTGGAATAGATAATTCCGTATTTTGGTCTTTATATTTCGCTTCATAGTCGTAAAAGTCAGCAACCGGACGGATTTCCCCCGCTACCGATACTTTAGGATAATCATTACCAAGAACCGCCATTTCAATCTCACGTGCCACAATTCCTTGTTCCACAATAATTTTGCGGTCAAATTTCAATGCCAACTCAATCGCTTTTTTAAGCGACTCGCGATCATCCGCTTTACTAATGCCAACGCTCGATCCAAGATTCGCAGGTTTAACGAACATTGGATAAGAAAGTTCTTGTTCCGCCTGATCTAATAATTGCTCCGCATGTTCTTTCCACGTACTGCGAATGAAATGGACATATGCAACTTGCGCTAATCCCGCTTGAGCGAATAATTGTTTCATTACAACTTTATCCATACCTGCTGATGAAGCGAGTACTCCGTTACCTGCGTATGGAATATTTAAGACTTCAAATAAACCTTGTACTGTTCCATCTTCCCCGTTCGTTCCGTGAAGAAGTGGCAAAATGACGTCGGGCATATCCCCTTGCAAAAAACTTTCAATATGATCAGGCTTTGGTTGTTCATTTTTCAGACGTAATGTCTCAATATCTGTAACCGGCCCAGTCAACGGACTACCTTTTAACCATTCACCTTGCATCGTTATATAGATTGGTAACACTTCATATTTATCTAAATCAAGCGCCTCTGTTACTGCGCGCGCTGTAGAAAGCGACACTTCATGCTCTGCGGATTTCCCGCCATATACTAAACCTAACCGTCTTTTCATGTAATCTCCTCACATTCCGTAGTTTTCATTCATACAGTTTACCATGAATAGAGCCAATTCATGAATGAAAAACCAACGTTCTTCATTCTTTTTACTTCTCGTAGAAACCAATCATTTCACAACTCGTCTATTAATGGGTGTACTTCTTAAAAAGTTTTGCGATATAATAGGTATTTATAGTAAGAGAATACTAGCTTAAGAAAAGGTGAGTTCATAATTGAAACAAACAAACAGGCTAGGTGAACGATTCGACTGGACACTTGCCTTTATCATTTTGCTTTTCGCGATTGTCAGTTTTTTCGTCATTGGATCCGCTCAAACCTCTGAGCAATATACACAGAACTTCGTTTTAAAACAAGTGAGATGGTATATACTCGGTTCTTTCATCGTAGCGATGGTCATGTACTTTGAACCCGATCAATATAAAAAGTTCGCTTGGTATTTCTATGGCTTTGGTATTTTCTTGTTGGTTTTTCTTATGTTAGCTCCCGGCGGTCCAGGCCAAATTGCCGAAATGCGCTACAGCGCAAAACGATGGTTGCATTTGCCTGTCATTGGGACAATCCAGCCTGCCGAGTTCATTAAGACATTCTTTATTATCGGACTTGCCAAGTTGGTTAGCACGCATAACGAACGCTCGTTAAACAGAACCTATGCGACAGACCTTGTATTACTCGGTAAAATCGCGCTAATGCTTATCGTTCCGTTGTTTCTCATCATGAAGCAACCCGACCTCGGAACTTCACTCGTCTTCATTTCGATTACTGCTGCCATCGTCATTGTTTCGGGAATATCATGGAAAATACTCGTGCCTGTCTTTTCATTTGGAGCGGCAGCAGCAGGAGGCATTCTTTGGATGTCTTTGTTCGCACAAGACATGCTCGACAAATTCGGGTTTTCACCTTATCAGTTCAAACGTGTCTATTCTTGGCTCGATCCGTACTCTTACCCGACTGACGAAGGGTATAACTTGATTACTGCGATGACTGCAATAGGCTCAGGACAACTGACAGGTAAAGGTTTTCTAGAACGCGTTGTGTACATCCCTGAGAATCACACGGACTTTATCTTCAGTGTAATAGGAGAAGAATATGGTTTTATCGGCGCTTGTTTGGTAATCACGCTATATTTCATTTTAATTTACCACTTAACGAAAGTTGCTCTTTCTTTGCATGATCCGTTCAGCGTGTATGTTTGTACGGGCGTCATTGCAATGATCGCGTTCCACGTATTTGAAAATATTGGCATGAATATTCAGCTGTTACCTATTACAGGTATCCCTCTCCCATTCATAAGTTATGGGGGAAGTTCTTTATTTAGTAATATGCTGGCGATCGGCTTAATTTTCAGCATGAAGTTCCATCAGCGAACGTATTTATTCGATGCGGATGACAATGATTAACTGTAAATGAATACTGCCTCCCTTTCCGAGCCTTCACAAATTGTGTAGAATGTATAGGAAAGGGAGGTTTTTTTATGTCAACTTTACCAAATTGTCCAAAATGCCAATCCGAATACACTTATGAGGATGGGAACCTTCTCGTTTGCCCAGAATGTGCATATGAATGGACACCTGGATCGATGGAAGAATCCGATCCATCAGGTATGCCGGAGATCAAGGACGTAAATGGCAATGTGTTGCAGGATGGAGATTCTGTGACAGTCATTAAAGATTTGAAAGTAAAAGGAAGTTCCAACGCTTTGAAGATGGGAACAAAAGTGAAAAGCATTCGCTTAGTTGACGGTGACCATAACATCGATTGTAAGATTGATGGATTTGGCGCAATGCAACTAAAATCGGAGTTTGTGAAGAAAATTTAAAACATAAACTAACGCAAAAAGCTCATCCTCGAATACATTCGGGGATGAGCTTTTTGTATGGTCTGTTAGTTAATTCGCTTGAACGGGTGGTGCTTGTACGGCAGGCGTCAATGCTTGCAACATATCACTTCTGGATTTTGTGAGTTTTGCGGAAACACCAAGCTTCGCCAAATTGGAAATAATTTTCTTGAAATCCATTTCTTTAGCCACTTCTTCCACCTCAACCTTCCTAGTTAGTTATATAGACGTTTGATCGCTCGTGAAGTTCTAGTTTTTATAGATTTTTTTTATTATCTTTATTATAACACTTTAACCACCTTTTAAATCTTTCATTTATGTTACATTTTCACCAATTATGCAAGTTTTAAACCTTAAAATGTAAAATCACATGCTTTGACATACCCCCCATACGTATATTAAAGTACATATATACGAAAGGTGGCAGATATCGAGTGACATTACTTCCTGAAGATCCTTCTCTGGATGAGGTAGAAATTTCTTGCCGCAAGAGTCATCATCCGGAAGAAATTAAGACGAACTTGACTCATCGTCTGAACCGCATCGAAGGTCAAATACGAGGTATTAAAGGTATGGTAGAGCGCGATGTTTATTGTGATGATATTATTACACAACTATCCGCTACACAATCCGCGCTGAACAGTGTGGCGAATGTTTTGTTAGACGGACACTTAAAAGGCTGTGTTAAAAATAGGTTAGCTGAAGGCGACGAAGAAGTGTTAGACGAGTTAGCTAAAACTATAGCTAAATTAATTAGAAAATAGGAGGAATTTTAAATGACTACAACTACATTGAACGTAAAAGGTATGACATGCAATCACTGTGTACAAGCAGTAGAAGGTGCATTAACAGAATTATCCGGAGTGGAACGTGCTTTAGTTGATTTGAAAGCAGAAAACGTAGTCGTACAATTTGATGATTCTGTTGTAACCGTTGATAAAATGACAGAAACCATTGAAGATCAAGGATATGACGTCGAAGCGTAACAAGAAAGGTGACCAGCATCATGAATGAGCAAAAAAAAGAAATTGCTATTACTGGTATGACATGTGCCGCTTGTGCAAATCGCATTGAAAAAGGGTTGCAACGAATGGAAGGTGTTTCGACAGCTACTGTCAATTTTGCTACTGAAAAAGCGGCTGTTACATTTGATTCCGAGCAAGTTGAATTAACAGAAGTGGAAGATCGAATTCGCAAGCTCGGTTATGACGTACTGATGGAAGAAGTGAACCTCAACATTAGCGGTATGACATGTGCCGCTTGTTCCGCGCGAATTGAAAAAGTGTTATCGCGTATGCCTGGCATTCAATCCGCCACTGTCAACTTGGCGCTTGAAACAGCTCATGTAAGCTATGATCCTGCCGCTATGGAATTGACAGACATTTTGCAGAAGGTCAAAAAAATTGGTTATGAGGCAGCACCCCGAGCAGAAGAATCGGAAGGTCAAACAGATCATCGACAGAAAGATATCGATGAAAAGACACGCAAGCTGATTATTTCCTCCATCCTTTCATTACCACTCTTGTGGACCATGTTTGCACACTTCTCCTTCACTTCTTGGATGTATGTGCCTGAAATTTTCATGAATCCATATTTTCAGTGGATATTAGCAACACCTGTTCAGTTTTGGATTGGTGCCACGTTCTATAAAGGTGCGTATGCAGCTCTACGTAATGGTAGTGCCAATATGGACGTACTGGTTGTACTCGGTACATCCGCCGCATATTTCTACTCAGTCTATCTGGTTTTGACGGGTTACGCACTGGACCATGGCTTATATTTTGAAACTAGCGCAGTGTTGATTACATTGATTTTACTAGGTAAATTATTCGAGGCGCGTGCAAAAGGTCGCTCTTCTGATGCAATCAAAAATCTGATGAAACTGCAACCGCAAGTAGCCATTCTTGAGCGCAACGGAGAAACTGTGGAAATATCCATCCACGAAGTAACACATGGAGATATTTTAGTCATTCGACCAGGAGCTTCTATACCCGTTGACGGCATAGTGCTATCTGGATCTTCCGCAGTGGATGAATCGATGCTAACGGGCGAAAGCTTACCTGTAGAAAAACAAGAAGGCAATGATGTGTTTGCCGCCACCGTGAATGCCAATGGTTCATTACGGATAAAAGCATCGAATGTCGGAAAAGACACGATGATTTCAAATATTATTCGCGTCGTCGAGGAAGCACAAGGTTCAAAAGCACCGATTCAGCGACTAGCTGATCGGATATCCGGAGTGTTTGTCCCTATCGTAGTCGGCATTGCGATTATTACGTTCCTTATATGGTATTTCATAGTTGCACCAGGTAATTTTGAAGCTTCTCTAACAAGCATGATTGCCGTTCTCGTCATCGCGTGTCCTTGTGCACTTGGTCTTGCTACTCCTACTTCCATCATGGCGGGTTCAGGACGTGCAGCGGAAGAAGGCGTGTTGTTTAAAACTGCTGAAGCGATGGAACAAACCCGCTCGATCAATACCATTGTTTTTGATAAAACGGGAACGATTACAAAAGGTCTTCCAGAACTAACAGATTTCCACGTTCGCGATGAAAAACAGCGTATATCTTTACTCTCACTTGCTGCGGCATCTGAAAGTGATTCCGAGCATCCGGTTGCAAAAGCTATTACGTCCCACGGATTGCAGCAGGTTTCTACATTGCCTATTGTGGATTCATTCGAAGCGATTCCCGGTTTCGGAATTCAAACTGTAATTGATGGGAAAAATATTTTGCTAGGAACAAAAAACCTACTGTCTCGCCATAATGTAGAATTTGATTCGACGATTGCGTCTGTAGAACAAATGGAAGGCGACGGCAAGACCGTTATGTTCATGGCGGTAGATGGCGTACATGAAGCAATCATTGCGGTTGCCGATACGATTAAAGATACATCGAAGCAAGCAATTGCTGAACTTCGTGCGATGAACCTTGAAGTCATTATGTTAACTGGAGATCAGCATACGACAGCTCAGGCGATTGCAAACACTGCAGGTATAGATCATGTTATCGCAGGCGTACTACCCGACCGTAAAGCAGAGGTGATCCGCTCCTTACAAGCTGAAGGTAAGCGCGTGGCTATGGTCGGCGATGGTATTAACGATGCACCTGCTCTTGCGGTAGCCGATATTGGTATGGCGATGGGTACCGGAACGGCGGTCGCGATGGAAGCGGCTGACGTGACGCTCATGCATGGTGATTTGTTGCGGGTAGTTGATACGCTGAAAATGAGTGAGTTGACAGTCCGAAATATTAAGCAGAACTTATTCTGGGCGTTGGCGTATAACTCCATCGGCATTCCAATTGCAGCAGTCGGTTTGTTAGCCCCTTGGCTAGCAGGTGCTGCGATGGCGTTTAGTTCGGTTTCAGTCGTGTTGAACGCTTTGCGTTTGCAGCGTGTGAAGCTGCACTAAGAAAAAGTATAGAGCTGTCCCAGGAGTCGTTAATGACTTCTCGGGGCAGTTTTTTCCGTTCTGAAGTTAGTGCCCTATAAAAATATATAGGAAAGCATCAGTAGTTTTCGGCGTGGGGATTTCCGTTACTAGGGAAATGCTTTTCCAACAGTCCCCTGCTGTAGGATCAATCCACTCATAAATATGAACTACCTCTCCCTTGCTGAGACTTGAATGCTCCACTTATTCATCGTACGATGAGAAAGAAACTATTCATTCAGAAAGCGGGTTACATATGAAGAAAACGATCTTATTATTGATGTCCGTCCAGTTTTTCGTTTATCTTGGTTTCGGCATTATCATTCCTATTTTACCTGAAGTCATCCTCGCTGAAGGCTTTTCAGAGGTACATGTCGGTGGCTTGTTGACAATTTATGCTCTATCTTCATTTTTCACAGCACCATTATGGGGTGCACTTTCAGACCGCACCGGTAGAAAGAAACTGATCATGATTGGGTTGCTCGGCTTCAGTGTTAGCTTCTTTTTATTCGCAGCATTCATGCATCACATTGTATGGCTATATGTTTCACGCGTAGTGGGTGGTATCTTCTCAGGCGCGCTGTATACGGCGGTAACTGGTTTTGTCGCTGATATCACGACGGAGGAAAATCGTAATAAGTACATGGGTCTGCTCGGTATGTCAATTGGGCTAGGATTCATCTTTGGTCCAGCAATCGGTGGTATTCTTGGGGACATTCATTTGCAATTGCCATTCATAGCGTCCGGTACTTTAACGTTATTATTAACAGTGTACGCTATGGTTATTCTAAAAGAGCCTGATCGTCATAGCGAAGGTAACAAACGGGCGATTATTCCGAAAGGCGCTTCTACTTTATGGACATATCGTATTCGTTATCTATTTATCACCTCATTTATTATCACCTTTTTACTCGCCGGTGTGGAAGCCACATTCCAGCTCTTCCAAATCGAAAAAATTCAAATTACACCTTTGCAACTAGGCTATTTGTTTATGGCGAGCGGTCTCGTAGATGCAGCTATTCAAGGCGGTGTGGTACGACGTGTGAAAAATGGTACCGAAACTTCTTGGATTATCGTTGCGCAGGTCGTTACAGCAATTGGTCTTATACTCATTCCATTTTCCACAAGCTTGCTATGGGCAGGTTTTGCAATGAGCGTATTCACTGCAGGTAACGCACTGGTCCGAACAGTACTCGTATCTCTTACTACTAAAGAGTCAGGTGGTATGTATGGTACCGCGGCAGGTCTCTCATACTCTATGGATAATATGGGCCGAATTATTGGACCGTTATTATTTACGTGGGTATTCACGATGCAGGCAGGTAATATGTACTTTGTTTCTGCCATTATAGCGTTACTATCTATAGGTCTCGTATTTATTTTCCGCAAATCCACACGCTCTTTGCGAAACACAACAGATTCAATTGCTTGATAGTAAGCAGAAGAAAGTTCACCTTCCTATATAAATAGGTTATTTATTCGCAACTCCGCTATACTAAAGGAATAGTATATATCCTACGGGAGGAAACATATGACTCAAGTAATTAGTTTGATTATTACAAGCACGTTGATCATTAATATATTTCTCGCGATTGCTTTAATATTTTTAGAGCGCCGGGATCCTACAAGTACTTGGGCATGGCTGCTCGTGCTGTTTTTTATTCCAATTTTAGGGTTCATTATCTATTTATTACTCGGTCGACAATTGCGTCAAAAGCACTTATTTCGCTGGGAAGGTAGGAGCAAGATTGGTATTGAAAAGCTAATTAATTATCAGCTTGAGGCCATAGAAAATGAGACGTTCGAGTTTTTAAAGACCGATACAGAAGAATATGACGATATGATTTATTTGCATTTACGCAATAATCATTCCGTACTGACACAAGATAATGATGTGCAAGTATATACGGATGGCCGCGATAAATTTGACGCATTACTTGAAGACTTGGAACACGCACGTGATCATATCCATATTCAGTATTATATTTTCCGGCTGGACGGTATAGGAAAGCAGATTGAAGAGATTCTAATCAATAAAGCGAAATCAGGTGTAAAAGTACGTATGCTTTTTGATGATATTGGTTCACGTGGTTTGCACGTAAAGAACTTTAATGAATTAATTGAAAGTGGTGGCGAAGTAGCAGCGTTCTTTCCGGCCTTGCTCCCCTTGATCAATCCTCGTTTAAATTACCGGAACCATCGGAAAATCGTCATTATTGACGGGCGGATTGGTTACATCGGTGGCTTTAATGTTGGGGATGAATATTTGGGACTCAGCAAAAAGTTTGGCTACTGGCGCGATACACATCTTCGAATCGAAGGAAGCGCGGTTCATCCATTACAAACCCGCTTTATACTCGATTGGAATCAAGCATCTCCTAAAACAAATCTTCAATACAATGAACGATTCTTCCCAGCGATTCCCCGCAAAGGAGATGTCGGCTTACAGATTGTCTCTAGCGGACCTGATTCCGAATGGGAAGACATTAAAGATGGCTATTTGAAAATGATATTTCAAGCAAAAGACTACATCTATATTCAGACACCTTATTTTATTCCTGATACGAGCATGCTAGATGCGCTTCGGATCGCGTGTCTGTCAGGTGTAGATGTACGGATTATGATCCCTAATAAACCGGATCATATGTTTGTTTACTGGGCGACCTATTCGAATGTCGGTATTTTACTAAAAGCTGGAGCTAGAATATATATTTATGAAAATGGTTTCATCCACGCCAAGCAAATTGTAGTAGATGATCAAGTGTCGTCTGTTGGAACAGCTAATATAGACGTTCGCAGTTTCCGCTTGAATTTCGAAGTGAATGCTTTCATCTATGATCGAAAAAAATCACATGAATTGGCAGAGATTTTTGAAGAAGATATTCAAAACTCAACCGAGCTGACACTAGATGCTTACTTGGGGCGTGAGCGATTGATTAAACTAAAAGAATCCATTTCACGCTTACTCTCCCCCATCTTATAATAAAAAATAGCCGACAGAAGATCACGATCTTCTGTCGGCTATTTTTATCGCACACCTAAATATTCTTCTAAAGTGATGTTTCGTTTAAATATTTGTTCAGCTTTATTTTTTCCAACATAACGATAGTGCCAAGATTCATGCATGTAACCAGTCTTATCTTCTTTTCCTTCAGGGTAGCGAAGGATAAATCCGTATTGATGGGCATTAGCAGCAAGCCACTTAGCTGCTTCTGTATCACCAAAGGAATTCGATGCCCAATGTTTTTCATGATTGACTTCCCCAATATCAAATGCAAGCCCTGTCTGATGCTCCGAATAGCCAGGACGCGCACTATACCGATCGGCCGCTTCTTGCCCATCTCTCTCCACATATCGGTTATATAAGGTGACTTGGTAGTCATACGAACGATACGTACTGAAAGCCTGCAGATTAATGCCAGATGTAACGGCGGATGCAGCTAACTCATCGAATGCCTCTCTTGCTTCCTCGCTTTCTCCAGGTGCATAGTCCTCAGGTAAAGGATATTGTTTATTGGCAAGTAATACACCTTTAATGAGCTTCGGTTCTTTAGGTAACTTCTGTCCTTTTATATAACCAGTGGGGTTAGAAGGCGGCACTGCCTCCCCTTCAGACTCTTCCTCCCGTACTTTCTCTTCTTTCGAATCTTCTTCGATTATTAGTTGTTCTGTCTCTCGAAGCAGTTCCTCACTCGGTACGTCAGAAGACGATGTGTTTTCTTCACTACGTCCTGTCATATCCGTACTATTTGAATCGGCAGGTTCATCTATCTCTTGAAAGTCAGTAGTTGATTCTGATTCATTTTGAATACTTTCAACCGCCTTTTCCATATTCCAACCGTTCGTTCCAATCCATATCACACTACTAATAAGGACAATAAAGAGTAGAAGGATCCCTCCATTTATCCATTTATTTTTCCGCCTACGTTTTCTGGAAGAAAGTTCATCATTTTTATTTCTCATACTATACCCTGCTTTCTTTCTGATTCACTTATCAATTTGCTACTCTCATTGGATGCAATTTATACATTATTTCAAACTATGTATTCTAGTGTATCACCATTTTTCTTTTTCGTCTGTCTATGCTAGTATTTACCTAACTTAAGATTCAACCAGTATTGTGAGGTCATGCATTTGAATAATCAACGTTGGCTCTCGATGAGTTTCTTCGTATTTTTCTTTACATGGGGTATCTTTTTACCCTATTGGACAGGTTGGTTGACTTCAGCAAAAGGTCTATCAGTTACACAAGCTAGCGTCTTGATGGGTGTAGGTATGATCGCTAGGTCCTTTTCCACATTCTTCCTATTTCCGTACGCTACGCGAAATATGTCACTTCTGCGTGTTATACGTTGGACTACTTTTTTATCCTTTATTCTCACGCTTGCTTATCTCCCGGAAAGTCCTTTTGCGGTTTTGTTTGGTTTAACGGTTTTATTCAGTTCCATATATCCTATCATCCTGCCAAGCGTCGAGAGTGGTGCTTCGTTATTGATGCAAAACGAACGAATACATTATGGCAAGAGCCGCTCATTCGGGTCAATCGGCTATACTGTCGCCTTACTATTAATTGGTACGGTAACGGCAATCTGGAGTGAACAAGCGATTTTATATATGATGATTATCGGCCTCGGTATGGGCTTGATATTTTTCTTTCAACCCGCTCCAGTTGCATTGCAACTTCATCCCGTTGTAGATTCGGCCGCTCAAAAGGGTCAATTACGGGCTTTGTTTGCCAATAAATCGTTTGTTACAGTTCTATGTATTGCGATTTTACTACAAGGCTCGCATGCTTCTTATTATAACTATGGTTTTATCTTTTTGGATGATATGGGAATTAACGGTTTTTATATCGGGTTGATCCTTAATATCGCCGTGCTGTTTGAAATTATATTTTTTACACAAGCAGATCGGTTGCTTGCAGGACTCAAGACGTCAACTATTTTCTTAATAGCCGCAACGGGTTCTACCATTCGTTGGATTTCCATCTTCCTCTTTCCTATGACTAGTGTATTTATCGCAACACAGGTTCTCCATTCAGTATCATTCGGCATGGCACATTTTGCATTCATTCAATACATATCGACAAACATACCGAATCACCTCATCGCTTCCGCACAAGGCGTCTATGCGGCAGTGGCATTGAGTCTCAGTATTGCCATTCTGACTTTCCCTGCTGGGTATTTATATGACCAATCGCCGCGCTTCGCATTTCTCAGTATGGCTGTTTGTGCCATAGGTGCATTAATTTTAATTTCGGGGACAAAGCAGCATATTTCTCGTAAAATTGAATAAAGGAAAGGCCGCTGATTTAATTGCGGCCTTTCCTTTTATTAAAATAGTAAGACGTACGCTAATGCGCCAAGTGAACCTATCCCAAAAAATAATGCCATCCAAAGCATCCATTTCGCTTCACGCATCAGACCTTGGTTTCTATACATAATAGTTCGTGCAGCATTGGTGAAGGTAAACATGATCAGCATGAACAAAATGGCAAACTCTAAATTTAACTTGATGATAAAATACAGCGCTGCCGCTGCAGAAGCTGTAATTGCCAAGCCCATGATCCATTTCAATTTCATGCGCCTCTTCCTCTCCATTGTTGGAAACAAAAAAAGCTGGTATGCACCAGCTTTCTCTGTACCTTACTTTTCTTCCACGACTGGCGGTTCAACATGTTTAAAGTAAAACTTGCGTCCAAGATATGTTTGGAAGATTAACAGTAATCCTCCGACTGCCCAATATAGCGGCAATGCAGCCATTACAGTATACGAAATGAACATAATCATAATCGGTGACATGTAAATAAATAACTTCATTTGTTTTTGTTGCTGTTCAGGCATCGTCCACAATGAAACGCGTGCTTGGACAAAGTATACAGCTCCGGCTACTAACATCATAATAATATCCGGTTCACCAAGTTTAAACCATAAGAATTCATGATTTTTCACTTCAGGTGGTGCATAAAGAATAGCAAAGTATAAGCCCATAATGATCGGCATTTGAATTACAAGTGGTAAACAGCCCATATTTAACGGATTGACACCATGCTTAGAATACAGTCCCATCATTTCTTGCTGAAGCTTCATTTGCTCTTCTTTATCCTGAGATTCCTTGGATGCTTTCATACGCTTTTGGATATCTTCCATTTCTGGTCGAAGTCCATCCATCTTTACCTTCATCTCTTGTTGAGATTTATAGTTCTTTAACATCAACGGCATCAAAACTACTCGTATTGCTACAGTAATCAGTACGATCGCAAAACCGTAATTACCATTGAACGCTTCCCCAAGATAATGAAGCAGCCAATCCATCGGTCTAACAAATGTACTGTAGAAAATCCCTGTTTTGTTTTCCACACCAGAACAACCGCTCAAAAACACAGCAGTAATTGCTAATAAACTTACGAGCCCTATTCTTTTCTTCAATGGTTTCACCTACGCTATCTCAAACTAAAGAAAAGTATACAGCAAACAGAGGTAAATTTACAGTGAATCACCTTTTTTTATAGTGAAACGAAAGTAATTTCCGTCCAAGTCCTTCCGAAAGCGTCGAGGGGTTAACCCCGTATACTTTTTAAAGACACGTGTGAAATAACTTTGGTTACAGAAATGAAACTTCTCTGCAATATCTGCTATCTTTAGATTAGTAAAACGTAAATAAAACTGGATATCTTCTATCTTGCGGATTGTAATATACTCTACTAACGTAACTGTTGTATGTTCTCGGAATATGCGAGAAAGATGACTAGTACTTACATTGAAATGTTTGGCGATTTCTTCAACGATTAATTGCTTTTCAACGTTTTCATTTATGTACTGAACCACTTCATTGACCGTTTCATGTGTTAGGGAAGGTTTTAGTTTTCCTTTGAGGATATAACAGTAGAACTCGACTAATTCGTCTCCAATTTCGACTAAGTTTTCTCTATGCAAATTGGTTTCGATCATTTCTATACAAGCGGCATTAAATATAAAGGCATTTTCATCATTGAAAATAGATTCTTTTTGTAATCGTCTGGTGATGACGGAAGAGAGGATCACGAAATAATATTTGATGACTCCAAATGAATGTTTCGGTTTATATTCATCCAAAATCTCCTCAATTTCCTTAAGCGTGGAGCGTGCACCATCTTTTTCTAGATTAAAAATTTGTGTAAGTAATTTATTTTCAAGATGAAAAAACAACTCTGCTTGCTCTCTATTTCCCTCTTTCTCAATAATACTGATCAAATCTATATTAGATGCTTCTGTACTCTTGCCAGTCATGAGTTTCACCCCACTCATTCTATATATATGACTATGCAAGGCATATATCTATATGTACATTATTTTACCTTATTCCCCAAGATTATCTACCCCTTTTGTATTTAACGCTATATATGTATTAAAGCGCCCCTTAAAAAGGAGCGCTTTTAGTATTTACCTATGATTAGTTTTAGTTGGAATTACTATCTTTTTCTGCTTCCTTCGTTGATTCATCCTTGTTATAAAGTGGCTTATTGTCGCTTGTGTCTTCATTTTTCTTATATAGACCATCTTTTTTCGAAGCCTTTCTATCTGGATCCTGTACTTCTTGATTGTAATAATGAACACTTGTCTGTGCTCCCTCGGATACCATGTTGTTATCTCCTAAGTCTGTTGGATCTGAATGTCCTACCTTTTCAGTCGCTTGGTCAACCAACTTATTGTTATTGACAAATGTGTCTACCTTTTCCTTCAACACTCCTACTGTCTCCATTGCCTTATCGCGATTTTCTTTTTTACTAAAGAAAGCGTAAGCCCCTGCTGCAAGTGTTGCAAATAATAACCCATTTGATTTTTTAGCCATATTTACCATCCTCCGTCGGAATTTAATTGTTAATGAATTTCTACCTACTGCTTAATATACCCTGCAGTCTTACTTTCAAACGTCTACAGTTCGTTTAGTTACTTAACAATTGCGAATTTGGGATACACATGTATTTTTGTTGTTTATTTCTCACTTAACGTATCATCTACAATTTTATCAGTAACACGAGTAGTTCTTGTTTTCATCGCATAGTAGTTTTGCAAAGCCTAATTTGTTATACTATGTAGAAAGAGAACTAGAGGTGAGATCACTATGATTCGTAAAATGACAGTAGAAGACATTCAAGATGTTCAACAGATTGCCCATACGTCTTGGCAACACACATTTCAACAACATATACCTGAAGAAGTGATCGAAGCATATATTGAGCGTACGTATTCTGATTTAATGCTGAAGAAGCAATTGGAAAAGACCATGGTATTACTCGCAATAGATGATCAAGGGAATTCTATTGGGTATTTGAGCTATACTCCGATCGATGTGGACGGTGAGAGTGAATTAACATCTCTTCACATGCTTCCTGAGTATTTGAATAGCGGATATGAGGAAGCATTGTTAAAAGAGGCACTAGGGACGTTACAGGAAGCTAAAAATGTTGATGTGTATGTCGATCAGAATGATATGGCACTTCAAGACTTCTATGCAAAACAAGGGTTTAATTTTGTTGAATCTTTCCCTGAGTTATTTGAAGGTATTTCCGTAAATACACTTCACTATTCATTGCCTATCACGCAACCTGCACATACGTGACAGAGGTGTAAATAAGTTAATAGGATGGGCTGTTTGATCAACATTGCCCGTCTTTCATTTATGATAACCTAACGTATTCTCTTATAATCAAAGCGTCTATCAGACCTAATAATAAAGACCCTTTTCTTAAAGAAAAGGGTCTTTATGTGTCTATAAACATTTAGTTCATCCAGTTAGATTCCGTGGAGACGTATTCATCAGGTGAAGGTCCTGGTGCCATTGATGGCTTCTTTGTGAAACAAAGAATGGCCGCAATGTAAAGTAGGATGGATGGTAAGGATAGAAATCCACCTAACAGACCTGCAATAATGAATAATATACCGGCTGTTTTAGCACTCTTATTGTTCCAGACTTTTACTAGACCGATAATGTTCAATATCAAGCCTATGAATGCTACAACTACCAAAACCCATATGATAGTAGAAAAAGAGCCCATAAACGACATGAACATATCCACTTCTTCAGTGTTTAATACGCCTTCACTCACAATGCCCTCGCGGAATTCATCCATGAATGTCGGATCCGTGCTTGCCATATTCCAAATGAACGCTAGTAAGGCAGTACCTAAAACACTCAGTGTCAATAAAACAGCTGATATGATACCGAGTACGCGCTCTGCTGTACGATTAATCATTCCACATCATCCTCTTCTTCTAATTTGTTTCCCTATTATCTATACGCAAGGAAATGAGAAAAGTCTCAAAAAGTGATGTGGAACATGTGAAAAAAACCGTTCCATCATACAACTTATGCTTTTACATCGTTATAATCATCACTTCGTTCGAACGCATTCACTACGTATGAACAGACTGCTTTCATCTTCAATCCTTTTTCACGTGCATTGTCAGCTGCTTGGTCAAGTAATTTTTTTGCGACTCCTTGGCCACGCAACGAATCATCTGTATAGGTATGCGTCATCGTCATGACTCCATTTTCTTCAGTCCACTCGATTTCTGCTTTTACATCGCCTGCTACTTTATATTGATACGCATATTTCGTTCCGCCTAAAACCACAAGCTCAAAGTCCATTCCCTCACGCTGCTCAGCATCCTTGTTTTCACTCATGCATATCTCTCCTTTGTAGTTATACTTCTACCCTATAACGTACCACAATGACAACTTAACTAAACAAAGATTTAAGAGAATCCGCCATATTTCTGAAAAACTCTTTTACCTTTTCCCAGAAACTCGGATCTATATCGCCTAATTTATCTTTAATTTTCGATGCCATATCGGACAGCTGTTCATTAAGCTTCGAGAAATCGATATCCAGTTTCGAAATCCGATCCATTAGGTCAATTAACAATTGACGATCTGCTTCGCTTAACTCTATATTGAATTTCTGCAATTGGTCTTGGACGATCTGCTCTACGTCTTCCTTTGTGGCAGGCTTTTGTTCAGAGATTTGTTTTTTGATTTCTGTCAGCAACTTAGCTACTTCGTCTTGATCGACGCCCGCTTTTTCTGAAAGCTTCGTTGCCAGACTCAATTCATCATTAGCTACATCCGTACGTTCAGTATCGAGAACCTCACCTGACACTTCATACGCTTTGTAGATTCCAACAAGAGCTGAGTGACCCGTTACCTTTTTGGGTGAGGCAACTTCTACAACAGCATCTTCAATACCTGCTGTCAACATAGCAGTAGCGTACATGTCCGCCGTTACTTGTGTGATATTATCCGGAGTCACAATGTTGATAACGAGGCCTTCGCCTTCTTCTTGTCTGGTAATTTTAGCGGATGAATACATTCGGGCATTTCGATCACCGCCAGGAATATATTTGATTAAATCATTGCCGTCCACTGATAATTCTTCCACTTCAGCTTCGTTGGCAACCGTTAGACTTTCTTTAACACTCGCTTTTTCACTATCCGATAAATTTGAACCATATACTACAATCGGAACTCCTAGCTTTTCATTAATGACTTCATCTGCTGATACTGCTGTTGGTGCTATGATCGCTACCATCATCATGAAAGCCAATAGAGAGGCTAATCCTTTTTTCATACAGTCAATCCTCCTTGTTCTATACGTATAGATACGTTGAGGCTCATTAAAAAGTTGCGTTTATTATAATATTAGTGTTGTCCAACCATCTTGTTGTGTAATTCTACGTTCTCTCATCAACGTACCTAGTGCCCGTTTGAAGGCTCCCTTACTCATCTGAAACATCTCATCGATTTCTTCAGGAGTGGATTTATCGGTAAATGGCATTTTACCACCTGATTGTTGTAAGTACGCTAGTATTTGTTCTCCATCTGTTTGTAAACGGTCTTGCTTTCTTGGCAATAAAGAACCGTTCATCGTACCGTCTTCATGAACTTCAATAATACGAACATCCACTTCTTCACCTAATCTTGGCTCTGCTTTACGCTCTGTTTCATGAACGAAGATACGTTGGATATCTTCTGTCAATAAGAATGTGCCGATTGGTAGCAAGCGGTACGCTCTTGCTTTGACATTCTGATTGTACATATCTGTTTCTGCCATTGTATAGTGCTCCTGGATTCTTTCTTCCGTTACTAGACGTCCGAATAAATTGCCACCTGGATCTGAACGAAGTGTCATATATAGTTCATCACCTGGTTGTGGCCACAGTTCTTTAATTTGCGGGAAGTCAGCTCGATTGATCAGTACTTCAAAGGATGCACCGATATCTACATAAGCCCCTTCACTTCTTTCCAAACGAATGACTTTTGCCCAACCGAATGAATGAACGGTAACTGAAGGAATTTGCGCAGTGCCTGTCAGTTCGCCCCTTCTGTTGATGTAAAGAAAAACTTCGATTGTTGATTGTTCTTGAGCATCCGGAGCTTCGGAAACGTTCATATAGATTTCTTCTCCGGCAGCGTCTAATACAAAGCGTGACCCTTCTTTGCGAAGAATTTTAAGTGTTGCGAGTGTACCTGGTTGTAGTAATGTCATATAAGATAATCCTCTCTAGAGTGCTTTACTTTTTAATTTTTTTATAAATTCAGGATCAGACTCGAGCGTCTCCACCAGATCGGTAATGCGATCCATCGCATTCCAACTTAGGTGATGTTCAATCCCTTCTACGTCTCCGTAGATATTTTTTTCTTCCACACCAATGATACGCAGAAATTGTTCTAGTAATTCATGGCGATGCACAAGTTTTTTACCAAAGCGCAAACCGCGGTCCGTCAATGCCAAACCCCGGTAGCGCTCATAATGCACATAGCCTTCACGATCTAGGCGTTGAGCCATTTTAGTTACAGATGAAGGTAGCACAGAAAGCGCCTCTGCCACGTCGGACACGCGCGCTTCACCTCTCGCTTCTAATTGCAAATAAATTTGTTCAATATAATCTTCCATACTCGGTGTAGCCAAACTATCGCCTCCTCATTTGACTGTCGACATCTACGATTTACTATCTTAAAAGTTTAAGATTTGAAAGGCTGGGTAAAATACTTACATAGCAAATAACAATGAAAAGGAGTTGATTCACTATGGGTCGTATATTATGGCTTGTTATTGTAGTTCTAATAGCATTATGGGTAATTGGTTTAGTAGCAAATATTGGCGGTGGCTTAATCCACACACTTTTAGTAATTGCCGGCATTATCTTTGTCATTCAATTAATAACTGGAAGACGTTCGATATAGTGACGTTTATAGTGCTCCTTCTGTGATCAGGTAACTATCGCATACACACATGTGTTGCGTAAGCCTTGCCCATTCGCAGAAGGAGCATTTTTACGTAAAATTCCTTCTAGTTCAAAACTCGTTCGTTTTGCAACTGCACGACCTTTACTGTGATTCTCATCGCAAACAAATTCTATTCGCGCTGCCGATAGATCTGTAATCGCAAACTCCACAAGCTCTTTGATCGCTTCTGTCATATAGCCTTCGCCTTCAAACTTCGTATCCAGCCAATACTCCACTTCAAATTTACGAATGCTCCAATCGATACGATAGAAACCGGCACAACCAATGAATTCACCCGTTTCTTTCAAAAAGAGATGAAAGTTCAAAGACGTTCTACCGATGAATTCCGAAACGGATTGACGAACATATTCTTCAGTCGATTCAATCGTCATTTCCTTCTGTGCCCATCCAGTCCACTTACGCAACGCAGGAATTGAATTCGATACCGCACCCCAAACATCCATCACATCGTTTAATTCAGGTGCTCGAATATGTAACCGCTCAGATTGCAGCCGCTCTTTGAAACCGGGTATGCTCTTTACATAACGTTCCCGGTCTTCCCAACGCACAGGCGTTGTCGTACCGGCCTCATAATCTTCTCTCGTCATACCGTACGTTACCGCATCATAATACGTATTTTCTTTCGGAAGGAACCAGGCTTGGCGCAAATGCGCTTCTTTTACAAAGCCAGCCCGCTCGAACGCTTTACGCATAGCTGCATTATCGTGGCGCGTATGTCCCTCTATACGAATCTTATGCTCCGGTAATTCGAACACGTATTGTGTAAGTTTTTTTAGCGCCCGCGAACCATAGCCATAACCCCTAAAGTGATCAGCAATTCGCAAGTCAAATAGCGGGACATCCTCTTGTAAGTCATAGACTTTTACGATTCCCACTTTTTCATTTTCATTATTCTCGATCCAGAACGTCTTTACGTCATCAGATGCATAGCCGCCTTCTTCAATCGACTTTTCAAGCAACTCGCGGCCAGGCTGACTACTATCATGGTAAGGCCATGAGTTTGTTGTCATAAACTGAATCAGCAAATCTTGTTCTTCTATCGTCCATTCTTGTAAGCGCATTAAAATTCCTCCATCATGCCTGCCTGTATGCAAGCGCCTCACCTGACATTACATCGTTTGCTGTGCTTCAATTGCATGTTCGTATGCAATTTTCACTAAGTCTGCAACATGTTCGTCTGCTAAAGAATAGTATACCATTTTTCCACGTCTTTCTGATTTGGCTAATGAATGATCCCGTAAATAACGTAAATGATGGGAAGCGGTAGCGGATGAAGATTGAATTACTGCCGCTACATCACAGACACACATTTCTGCTTCCAATGTCAGTGAATAAGCAATTCGTAAACGTGTCTCATCAGCCAATGCTTTGAATATTTGTACCATCTCCGTTACATCAGGAAGCTCTTTACGAATTTTGCGAACTACATCTTCGTGCACAACTGTTACTTCACAAGCATCTTGATTTACCACTTTTTCACCCCATTCATTCGCATATAGATTATGGCAATTATATAGATAAGGTGTTAGAAAATCAATTGACTCTTATGTTCATTTGAATCAACTATTACTCCATTTTATCTGTCTTTTGCCCATGGATTTTTTCATATAATTCATCTTCGGTAGAAATATCCGCTAGCTTAACATTCGATCGGTAAGCAGCACGGATAATTACATGCCCAGCCACTGGTGCTGTCAAAAAAACAAAGCCAATACCAAGAAGCAACCGTACACTGATAAAATTTTCGGAGAATAGAAAAAAGACGAACGCGCCGGATAATGTCAATAACACTGCCAATGTCGAACTTTTCGTTGCAGCATGTGATCGAGTATAGACATCCGGTAAGCGGATCAATCCAAAGACACTCAACATACTGGCAACTGCACCTGTCAAAATCAACAAAGCCCCTATAAATTCACCGATCTCGCTTGCGTTCAACTATTTTCCCCCTCTCAATAAATTTGGAAAATGCGATCGTCCCGATAAATGAAAGAATACCGAGGATCAAGATTGCTTCCAAAAATGCTTTTGTATTTAAAATCACTGACACGACGGCAATCGTTGCAATCAAATTCACTCCGATTACATCAAGTGCTACCACGCGATCTGGCAGAGAAGGACCTAGGATAATCCGGATGACTGCCACCAAAATAGTCAGCGCGAATAGTATGACCGATATCGTCAGCATACCTGCTATCATCGTGTCACCTCCATAATCGCTTTCTCGAAATTCTTCAGTTGCTTAATCAATCCATCCCGCGACTCTTCAACGTCCATTGCATGAATATATAACTCATTGCCCTCAGCAGATACTTCCATCACGACCGAGCCCGGTGTTAAAGTAAGCAACATGGACAGCATAGTCACTTCTACATCACTCGTCAAAATAGTTTTGTATTTAAAGATACCTGGTTTAATACGTAGTGTAGGCCGCACGATTTGGGAGATGACCACAATACTCGACTGCGTCAGTTCCCTGATAAAGATTAACAAGAGCTTGCAGGCAGCATATACTCTGCGTAAATAGAAATGCGTATCGAAAAAACGACTCATGACAAAAATAATGCCGAGTCCGACTAAAAAACCCATGAAAAATGTCGTGAATCTCAATTCATCTTCATCCATCAGCGTCATCCATAAAAATGCGATGAATAAATTCAGCAGAAGCTGTAACGGCATGTCGTCTCCCCCTCCCTACTCTAAATCGTCACCCATCACGGCGCGTATATACTCTTCGGGATTAGCTAATGTATTGGCTGCATCCTGGATATAAGGCGACAGCAGTTCTGCACCTATACCTAAGCCAACTACGAGTACCGCAAGTAATACGAGCGGCAAACCAATTTTCTTTTGAAATGGCTTTTGATCATCTTCACTAATTATCGTTTCTCCCCAAAAACTATTAAGGAAAATACGAAGGAGTGAATACAATACACCAATACTCGATAAAAACGACACCGCGAGCAACACGTAAGATCCTGTTTCAATTGCACCTAATCCTATATACACTTTTCCAATAAATCCGCTGAATGGCGGAATTCCGGCAATCGCAAGCATCGTCAAGAAAAATAACCAACCGACGAGCGGATAGTTACGAATTAGACCACTGATTTCATTAAACTTCGAACGTCCTGTCAAATATACGACAGTACCTGCCAATAGAAACAGCAATGCTTTACTAATCATGTCATGAACCAAATAATAGCTCGCACCTTGGAATGCAGTATTCGTAGCAATTGCCAAACCTGTCAACACAAAGCCAACAGAAATAATGACATTATACGAGACAATCTGACGAATATCTGAATATGCAATCGCCCCAAGAGACCCCGCAACCATTGTGACTATGGCTAGCACGCCAATGATTTTATAAATGATTGGATCATGTATAAATATTAATGTAAACATACGATACAGCGCATAAATACCTACCTTCGTCAGTAGCGCACCAAACAGTGCCGCGACCGCAGTAGGGGGTGCCGAATAAGAACCTGGCAACCAGAAATAAAGTAGCAAGCCCGCTTTCAAACTAAAGACAATCATGAAAATAATTGCGATTAGCGTCAGAAGCGGTCCTTGTCCCGTTTCTGCTACACGCACAGCGATATGGGCCATGTTTAACGTACCTAGTACACCGTAAATATACGCGATACCTAATAAGAAGAACCAGGAAGCCAGCACATTGATCAATACATACGTAATACCTTCCTTTAACTGTGTTTTGCGTCCTCCAAGAGTCAGCAACACATAGGAAGCCAGTAACATCACTTCAAAACAAACAAATAGATTAAATAAATCTCCAGTCAGAAACGAGCCGTTAACTCCTGCCATTAAAAACAGGAAGAATGGATAGAAGAACATCGTCTCTGTCTCAAACCCTGTCGTAGCGAATGCATACAGTAAAATAATACTAGAAACGATGCACGCAACTAGCACTAGTAGCATCGCAAATGAATCGCCCACAAATAAGATTCCGTGCGGTGGTAACCAATCTCCAAAATCCAAACGCATGATGCCATTTAGATGAATGTGCTGGAGACAATAGGCAGCCACAGCAGCAGAAGCAATCGTCGTCAGCACACTAAGTACACGTTGCACACGAATATACGGACGTAAAAACACTAATATAACACCCATTAAAATAGGCAAGATCATAGGCAATACTAATATATTATTCATCTTGTCGCCCTCGCAATCCAGGTCCACGGCCAGACTCTTGATACACACGGTAAGATAATACGAGTAAAAATGCCGTCACCGCGAAGCTGATGACAATCGCCGTTAGAATCAGCGCTTGCGGCAGGGCGTCTGTATATTCCGCAGCTGTCTCTGTAAGCAAGGGCACATCACCCTTTTTTAATCCACCCATCGTCAATAATAATAAATGAATAGCGTGCGATAAAATGGCTGTCCCTAAAATAATTCGCAACATTTCTTTTGATAAGAGCAAATAAACGCCTACTGCCACTAGCACACCAACCAGAAGGGTAATTAATGTCTCCATTACTCCACATCCTCACTGATTCCCAAAATAATCGTCACGACGACACCGAGGACAGTCAGTGCGACTCCTGCTTCGAAAATCGTCATTGTTCCAAGTTCCGTCTCACCAAAAACCGGTAAATCCACAAGCCATGTCGTTTGTGACAGGAAGGACTCACCAAACAAAATTGATAACATTCCTGTACCTACAGCCAGCAACACACCAAGTGCCGCCACTCGCTTAAAATCAAATGGCGTTCCCCGGTGAACAGTTTCTATGTCATAAACTAAATACAATAATACAAACGCAGAAGAGAGCACAAGGCCGCCAATGAAGCCGCCACCGGGATTATTATGCCCCGATATAAATAGCTCCACACCAAACGTCAAGATGATGAAAAACACAATCTTCGTCACTGTCTGTAAGATCACATCATTTTTCTTCAGTGTGATCCACTCCCTTCTTGCGACGCAGCTTAACTAATGAATAGACGCCAAGGCCTGCGATGAACAATACCAATACTTCAAGCATCGTATCGAATGCACGGAAATCACCTAGTATCGTATTTACTACATTCAAACCGCCTGCAAGTCGAGACGCTGTTTCATAATAGATAGAAATCGACGGATACATAGAATGGCCTTGCACGAGCAAAGCGATAACGGTAACAGCAACCCCGGACGCAACTGCTATCAACCCATTACGTACTCGCATGGAAATCGATTTGTGTTCGTTTTTCCACTCCGGTAAATAATAGAAGCACAGTAAGAACAACACCGTTGTAACCGTCTCAACAATTATTTGCGTTAACGCGAGATCCGGCGCACGGAATACGACAAATAGAATGGCGATTGAATAGCCCAGCACACCGTTAAGAATAATGGCAGTAATCCTGGACTTAGCAAATAAAATCGCTACACTTGAACACATCATAACGAAAATAATAATACCTTCATTAATCTCAATCACGGCATCATTCGAGAAGTCGAAAATAAATTGCTGGAAACCTAGCAATCCTATTCCAACAAGCGCAATGAAAAACAGCATGATATACGCGACGTAATCACGTACCGAACCCGTCATATATGTTTTCGTCACAACAGAAGCTACTCGTTCAATCCGTTGTAATGTAGCGTTATATAAACGATCAAGCGTCCATTGTAAAAACCCTAAACGGTAAATCCCTTTCCAGTAACGCAATAAACCATACAATAAGATTCCCAAGATAATCACACCGATCGTCATGAAGATCGGCATCTCCCAGCCATGCCACACTTGTATTTCTGGTACTAGACCAGGCATCCCTTCAAATTGCGGATATACCGCATTCATTGCTGGACCCAAAATATACGTACCTAGCAGATTCGGGAAGATGAAAATAAGTACGACTAGACTGCCAAGTACCATAGGTGATATCAACATTTGAATCGGTGCTTCATGTGCAGGTCGTTGTCCAGGGGCCGGTGCATGTACTTTGCCGAAAAACGTCTGAAATACTATGATCATACAATAAATGAATGTGAATATACTGCCGATCCACGCAACGATTGGAAACAATACGACCAACGAATCCATTGATAATAGATTGGCTTCTTTTAATGACAGCATCGCTTCAAAAAATAATTCCTTACTTAAGAAGCCATTGAATGGTGGTAGTCCTGCCATAGAGAAACTGCCAATGAGTGCAATGGTAAATGTGATGGGCATGATCGTTGCCAAGCCACCGAGTCGTTTAATATTACGCGTGCCCAGCTCATGATCTAAAATACCGACGACCATAAATAAGGAACCTTTAAAGGTCGAATGGTTAATCATATGAAATAATGCAGCGAATGTAGCGGCGGTGAATAACGCGATGTGCGCACTTTCAGAAGAAGCGAATGCTAATGAACCAATACCGAGCAAACTCATGATCATACCTAACTGACTCACGGTGGAGAACGCGAGCAACGCCTTCAGATCCGTTTGCTTCACCGCGTTGACAGACCCCCACAACATCGTCAATAACCCTACGCAAGACACGACATAAAACCATGTCGTATCACCTGCGAAAATCGGTGTAAATCGTGCTACTAAATAAATACCCGCTTTTACCATCGTGGCGGAGTGTAAGTAGGCACTAACAGGTGTAGGAGCCTCCATCGCGTCAGGTAGCCAAATATGGAAAGGAAACTGCGCAGATTTGGTGAATGCACCAATCAAAACAAGCAACATCGCGGGGATGAACAGTGAATCTGCTGCAATCACTTCCCGCATAGAAATAAGTTCCTGTAAGTTAAACGTTCCCGTAATTGCGTAAAGCATTAAAAATCCAACTAACATGAAAATACCGCCTGTGACGGTGATCAACATCGATTTCTTCGCTCCGTATCGTGACTGTTTTCGGTGATACCAGAAAGCAATTAGTAGGAAGGAAGAAATACTCGTTAATTCCCAGAACACATACAGAACAATCAGGTTATCGGATAATACAACACCTAGCATAGCCCCCATGAACAACAGTAAATATGTATAAAAGCGACCAATTGCTTCCCGTTCAGAAAGATAGTAGATTGAATATAATACAACCAAACTACCGATTCCTGTAATTAGCAACGCAAAAATCATACTCAGTCCGTCCAAATGCGTGGAAAAATAGACATCTGCAGAAGGTATCCAAGGGAACGTATATAAATAAGACGCCCCATCTGAAAGCGAAGGAACTAGACGAATCAATAAAATAAACAAGAACAACGGAATGGTGATTACAAACCAGCCGATCCGTCTTCCAGTCAAAATTTTGTGTATAAAAGGTACCAAACATGCTGCGATAAAAGGAATGAATATTGCCAGTAAGACGGTGATCAACCTAACACCTCCCGAAATTAATCAATTATACGTGTCGATAGAATACTCAGAGACTCTTGACTGAACACTGTACGTTATGCATAATGGGACTCTAAGCAAAGAGAACAATCTCTACTCGAAAGTATACACTACTTTATCGAAAACCGCATAAAAAGCGCGGTCAGCATACTGTAAGGCCAAGTTCGTAATCCTATATGCAGGATGAGGTTCTCTGGCGGAATTGCAGCGGAAAGCATTCCCCTAAAGTGTGAACCGGTTACAATGAATTTATAGAATTCGAAGAGGTGATGAGTCATTATGGGCAAAATGAAAAGCCGTATGGACGAGGGAATTCTCGTTTGTGTGTATTACGGTCCAAATGGTGAACGTCTCATTAATAGAGGATATAAAATTGCAACAATCATGGACTGTCCGCTTTATATCCTGACAGTCGATCCTGCACCGCTCGATGACTTTGATGTAGAGAAGTCGGAGTATGTAGACCGTTGGAAAGAGATCGCGGAAGAGTTGGATGTCGAAGCATTCATTATCCGCGACGATGAGAAGCGTCCAGCTGCAAAAGTCATCAAAGAAGTAGCTCACCAGTATGGCATTACACAGATCATCATCGGACAGACCGCGCAAAGTCGCTGGGAGGAAATCACAAAAGGTTCTTTCATGAACGTCTTGTTGAGAGAGATTCCTTTTGTTGATTTTCATGTAGTATCGGTTGATCGTGCGATAAAGAGTGAGACAGAAGGATCGTTTGAAAAAGGTGTACGCGCGTATTTGATCCCTGACGGCGACGGCTTCCGTATCAACTTCACGCTTTCGAAGCATTCGCAGTATGAAGGAATCTTCTTTAAAGAAGTTGGGACCGATTTCAACAACGGGGTCTTTAAGTTCATGCAAAATAGCAAGATATGCCAGGTGCAAATAGAGGATGACCAAGTACTCGACCCGAGCAAAGTCCAGTGCAAGATACAAAATTAACATCACGAGAGATGCCCCGGAATGGGCATCTCTTTTTTGCATAGATTTCAGTTCAAGACCTAAGAACATATACAGTTAGAGTGGAGTACGATGGGGTTGGCACGTAGGTGGAGCGACTCCCCCACCCCGTCAACCCATCCCCCTGCCAGAATTTCTCCACAACTTTTTACATTAAAAAGAGCTGTCCCGAGAGGTCATTATAATAATGACTTCACAGACAACTCCTGTTACTTCTGTTATTCAGAAAGTTCTTCCCCTACAATTTTCACTTCCATCTCCAGATCAACGCCGAAATTCTTCTTCACTTCCGCTTTGACCATATCAATCGTCTGAATATAATCTGCCGCCGTGGCATTATTTTTATTGACGATGAACCCCGCATGTTTAGTAGACACTTCTGCTCCACCAAATCCTTTTCCTTGCAAGCCACTGTCCTGAATCAATTTTCCTGCGAAATAGCCTGGTGGACGTTTGAACACACTTCCTGCAGATGGATATTCAAGTGGCTGTTTAGATTCACGTTGGAATGTTAAATCAGCAACCACCGCATCGATATCACACTGTTCACCTTCAGAGAGCCAGAACTCTGCTGATAGCACATAATAACCTTCTGTAGTAATAATACTTTTACGATATCCTAGTTCCAATTCTTCTTTGGAGAGCTCGAAAATTTTCCCTGTTTCATCCATTACAGTTGCGTGATGAATAATATCTTTGATTTCTCCACCGTACGCTCCTGCGTTCATAGCCATTGCGCCACCAATTGAACCTGGTATTCCGCACGCAAACTCTAGACCGGTTAAACAAGCTGTCGCTGCTTCTCTCGATGCATCAATAATATTCGCACCAGCTTCCGCTATCATTCTATTACCATCAATCTTGATATCATTGAGGTTTGCCATATACATTACAATGCCACGAACGCCACCATCACGAACGACCATATTCGAACCGTTCCCGAGCAATAAAATTGGAATTTCATGATTATACGCATAGCTAACAACCGATTGCACTTCTTCTATAGTGCCAGGCGCCGCGACGACATCCGCTTTACCGCCAAGACGTGTTTTCGTATATTTGTTTAGTGGCTCATCAAGTAATAACCAACCGCTTTTTATATTCTTTTGAAGATCTTCAAACCATCGATGTTTTGACATCTACATCAAGTCCTTTCAGTATACGTGTCTCCAGTTTTACGGAAACAATCTTATCCATCTATTAGTATGCTTGCAAACGGTCCTTTTGACAAGGTTTTTCATTTTGACTTTTGGCGTTTTTTCAATTACAGTTTAGCTACTTAAATATCCACAAGGAGGAGTGAAAGTGAATACATGGAAGGTAGATCCTATCGCGTCCACTGTCGGCTTTTCCGTCCCACACATGATGGTAACAACTGTCACAGGAACGTTTGAAGAGTTTTCAGGAGAATTACAAGGTAACATAGCGGATCTAACGAAAACGAAGATTAGTTTTCGAGTAATCGTTTCTTCCATCCAGACGAAGAATAGAGACCGTGATCTACATCTATGCTCCGGAGACTTTTTTGATGCTGAAATTTTTCCCGAAATGACATTCACTTCCCGAGCAATATACAGCGATACAGACGGTAGATATCTAATGTCAGGAAACTTGACTGTTAAAAACACGACAAAAAGAGCCATTTTCTATATCACCCCTCAAGAAGTTACCGTATTCGGCGCTACTTATCTCGTTAAGGGTAAAATCAAACGAAAAGATTTCGGATTAATGTGGAATCGTGCAATCGAAGCTGGCGGGGTAATGGTTGGAGATATAATTGATATCAATATGTCGATTGTAATTTGTAAGGACGCAAGATAACAGAAAGCACCTTTAATTGACGTTCCAGCGGGACCCATTCCACTTACAAAACTAACGTACTGTTGCGGAACAGAAACAAGATCCATCATAAATAAGACTGAAGACAAAACTCCACTTCATTCTTCAGAGTTTTCTTCAGTCATTTAAAACAGTTTACCTATTGTGTTTATTATTTTTTAGATATCACATGCCCCATCATCACATAGCCCGCCTTCATCTGTACCGAGTACTTGCAACTTAGGTTTCGCCATTCCCTCTTCCTTAGCAATCTTTTCAAGCGCTTCAACAAATGCTTCTGTAGGTTGCGCTCCACTTATAGCATATTTACGATTAATTACGAAAAACGGTACACCTTGGACACCAATTTCCTGCGCTTCTTTGATATCGTTTTTTACTTCATCCCCGTAATCATTACTATACAGCATCTCTTTAGTTTTCTGAGCATCCAATCCAACTTCTGTTGCGATCGCTACGAGGACTTCTTCCGTATCGATACGCTCTCCTTCCACGAAGTAGCCATGCAAAAGACGTTCTGTTACTTCCTTCTCTACGTCGTGTGACTTAGCGAATTTCGCTAGACGATGTGCATCGAACGTATTAGATGTTTTCATTTTATCCACTTGATAGTGAAGATCAACCGTTTTTGCTTGTTCCTCTATATTTGTCATCATGTTTTCCGCTTGTTGTTTGCTGACATTATATTTACCGGCTAATCCTTCCACTACTGATAGGTCTGAAGCTACTGGTGTATTCGGATCTAGCTGATACGCCTTGAATACAACCTCTGATGTTTCCTCCAGTCCTAATTGTTTCAAAGCATGCTCCAAACGTCTTTTTCCAATATAGCAAAACGGACAAACATAATCCGACCATACTTCAATTTTCATTTTTTTGCCCCACCTTTCTATTCTCTATTTTAGATTCAAGTAAAGTTGGCAACAATGTTAATGCTTGGGCTATGTAATTTTACAGAATGAGGTGTCGGAATGAATGAATCTTTATGGCTTGCCACCGCTTATCCAAAGTCCGCATATCCAACAGTAGATGATGATATAACTTGTGATGTGTTAATCATCGGAGGCGGGTTGAGCGGTATAGCAAATGCTCATTTTTTATCTAAACAAGGAAAGGACGTTGTGTTGCTTGAGAAAAACAGTTTATTGCATGGAGCAACGGGAAATTCTACAGGTAAATTAACCGCCCAACATGACTTAGTATACGCGGACATGATTGAACAGTTTGGTGTGGAGAGCGCAAAACAATATTTCAATGCAAATGAACAGGCTGTTGATTTCGCTCGATCTATTGCGGAGGCGGATCAGCTACAAACTGCACACTCCGCGCTATATTCCCAAACAGCTGAAGGTACGGAACGCTTATTGGCAGAGAAAAAGGCATATGAAGCGATTGGGATTCCATTTACACTTGCAGGCAATGCATCCTATTTACCTTTTGAAACAGCTCACACTTTACTGATTGAAGACGAAGCTCAAATACATCCAGTACGTTTTGGGCAACAATTAGCACAGCTCGCTGTGAAACAAGGTGCACGTATTTTTGAACATGCACAAGTAGCTGCTCTGGATACGGATCGTCATTTTGTCAAACTGTCTTCATCTAAAGTAGTTAGTTATCGACAACTAGTTATCTGTTCCCATTATCCAATTGAAGCACTAGAAGGCATGCAAATTCTTAAACTGGATGTCGAGCGCTCCTATATTGCCGCGGCAAAAACAGATACTCCGTTTGATCATCAATATATCTCGGTTGATGAGCCGAAACGCTCGATACGGACAGCGACGATCGATGACCAATCTTACTTGTTGCTATGCGCTCAATCTCATCCTGCTGGCTCGGAAAAAGAAACTCAACTACATTACGACAGCCTAACAGAGGATATAAAAACGACTTTGGGGCATCCTGAAGTTGTCTACAAATGGTCGGCTCAAGATCCGTCCACACCTGATTTAGTGCCTTATGCAGGAGCTATTTCAAAGTCTTCGCCAGACGTCTATATTAGTACTGGCTATCGAAAATGGGGATTATCTAATTCATTAGCTTGTGCGGAAATTATCTCGGATGCGATTATCGGTCGCTCGAATGCCGCGAGCGAGTTATTCTCTCCTGGCAGAACAGATTTCGGCTCTTTATCTAGTCGCGCTTTACTATTAGCGGGACGTACCGTAAAGGAGTTTGCTGGTGGCCATATTGCGCGGACTGACTCCCCTATCTGTACGCATATGGGATGCCGCACCCGTTGGAATAAGGGAGACCAAACGTGGGACTGTCCGTGTCATGGATCACGTTTTCGTGCGGATGGAACCGTGTTAGAAGGTCCTGCCACACAGCCACTAGATTTAGGATAAAAAAACTGTCATAGAAGATCGGGCTACCGATTTCCATGACAGTATGGGGATTACGAAAGTGCTTCAGTCAATACAGGCACAATTTGCTTCTTACGTGAAACAATACCTTTTAACAATGCCGAATTATTATTGAATGCCACATTAAATGCAGATCCTGCACGTTCAGCTTCTTTTCCTAGCGCAATGATAACAGAATCGCTATTGATGATATCCGTCACAACAAACAGGAATAAATCTAGCCCTTTTTGTTCGATTACTTCATTTAATTCCGCTTCCAGTTCGTCTTGTCGACCAAGGATATCTTGCAAGTCTACTGCATTTACTTGTGCGATTTCCATTTTCACATCACCGAATACAAACTCTTTCGAATCCAGACTAGCCAAATCCTTTACAGGTATAGCGCTTAAGTCTGCTCCAGCTTTCAACATGTCCAAACCGTAGACAGCGGCATCTACTTCTGCAATCGCAGCAAGTTCTTCAGCTGCTGTCTTGTCTTGATCTGTAAATGTTGGAGATTTGAATAATAATGAATCCGATACAATTGCAGAAAGCATTAAGCCCGCAATGTTCTTTGGAATTGCAATGCCATGCTCTTTGAATAATTTGTTCAAAATCGTTGCCGTACAACCTACTGGCTCCGCGCGATAATACAATGGATCGCTTGTCTGGAAGTTCGCGATACGGTGATGATCAATCACTTCCAACACTTGTACATCATCCAAGTCATCCACACTTTGTTGTTTCTCATTATGATCGACTAAGATGACTTGAGATGTTTCAGGTGCCGCTTTTTCAATTAAGCGTGGTGCTTCAAAACCAAATGTTTCAAGCGCATACGCTGTTTCTTTTGTAATATTTCCTAGACGGACAGCTTCTGCATCCACTCCGATTTGTTGCTTGAGATAGGCATACGTAATCGCAGATGCGATAGAATCTGTATCCGGGTTTTTATGCCCAATGACTAACACTTTTGACATTTTTTAATTCCTCCTATTTCACTATGTTTACTCACTATATTCTACCACACTATTCAGGATTGACTAGTGGGAAATAGTAAAGAATGTATTTCTTCCTTATTGTGAAGGAAATCAGCAATCGTGTAACGGTCTAGCACTGCGAAGTACGCTTGAAGTGCTTCATATAATACACCCCTTAGCTGGCAGGCTTGCGATAACACACACATATTTTTATTTGGATCAAAACATTCGACTAAGTGAAAATCGTCTTCTGTTTTCCGAACTAGTTCCCCTACATTAATGCTATTTGGATCAACACTGAGACGAATTCCACCACCACGACCACGAATGGTTTCAATCAATTCCAGTTTTCCTAACTCATGGACTATTTTGGTGAGGTGATTTTTCGAGATTTGATAAGCATCCGAGATTTCTTGAACAGTGGATAATTTATCCGATTGCTTAGTAGCTAAAAAAATCAGAACTCGCAGCGAATAATCTGTATACATCGTTAAACGCATAATATCACCACTTTCTACTCCCTCCCCATTATAGCATTTTCAATTGAAAAATCATTGATTGACACTGAGCATTTCAGGCAAAAGCCTGACTACTTTTTGAATAGAATGTGACAACATTCACATTTCTTTTTTAAACATGTATTTATAATGTATCTTTTGGATTCAAATTGATTTATGATAGAGATATCAAATACGGAGAGGTTGTGCATTATAAATGTTAGATCAAAAAACTATCGACGTTATTAAATCCACAGTACCAGTATTAGAGGAACACGGAACAGCTATTACTACAGTATTCTATAAAAACATGTTCGTGGCTCATCCAGAATTATTAGATATATTCAACCACGCTAATCAATCCCAAGGGCGTCAGCAAACAGCTCTTGCAAACACAGTATACGCAGCAGCGCAACATATCGATAACCTAGAAGCCATTCTACCGGTTGTTGTACAAATCGCGCATAAGCACGTATCTCTTGGAATCTTGCCGGAACATTATCCAATTGTCGGAGAGTATCTGTTAAAAGCCATCAAAGAAGTACTTGGCGATGCAGCGACTCCTGAAATTATGGATGCATGGGAAGCCGCTTACGGTGTAATTGCTGGCGCATTCATCGGTGTAGAAAAAGATATGTATGCGAATACAGAGAAATCCGATGGCGGATGGCACTTATTCAAAGACTTTGAAATCATTGACAAAGTAGAAGAAAGTGACGTCATTACTTCATTTTACTTAAAACCTGTTGACGGCAAAAAATTACCATACTATTTGCCAGGACAATACATTACGATTCGTATGGAAATCCCAGGCGCGAAAAATATTGTCAACCGCCAGTACAGCTTGTCTCAAAAATCAAACGATGAGACTTTCCGTATCTCGGTTAAACGCGAAGATACATTATCACCAAACGGCGTAGTATCATGCTACTTGCATGAAAATGCGAGTGTAGGCGACATCGTGGAAGTGAGCCCACCAGCAGGTGACTTCTACTTAGATCCTACTGGTACAGCACCTGTTACTTTAATCAGTGGTGGAGTTGGTATTACACCAATGAAAGCTATGTATTCAACTATTGCAGACTTGTCTCCAGAACGTGAAGTAGCATTCTTGCACTCCGCACGTACACGTAGTCAACAAGCATTTGCGAATAAACTAGAGCAATTAAATGCAAAACTACCGAACTCTACGTACAAAGCTCTTTATTCAGAAGAGGGAGACGGCATGTTCACACGTGAGTTCCTGGAACAAAACGTTATTGCGGGCAGCGATGTCTATGTATGTGGACCAACTGGCTTCATGGAGTTCGTACTGCAACAACTTACTGCTATGGGTATACCTGAAGATAAACTTCACTTCGAGTTCTTCGGCCCGGCTGTAGCACTTCAATTACAATCTGTTTAAGCAGAAACAACCCCCGCGAATGAATCATTCGCGGGGGTATTTTTATATTCTCTTTGGCATACGAATCGAAGCCCTAATGAGTGCAATTACTAAAAACAGACCTAAATAGCCAACAACCGGATACAGTGTATTGACCAATTTTGTAAATCCAAAAAAGCTTAATGCATAGCCTATTACTAATGAAAATGCTACAAACAGCTTAAACTTCATCGTTCCACTTTGAATGAAGCGAGCACCAAACGCATAGAACATACTAACTGCTGTATTGAAGATCATGCCGTATAAAATAACTGCCATGAAGATCGCAAAGATTGGTGAAATATTATTGATAATGGCAAGCATCGGTAAATCTGCTCCCGCCACATTTTCCACTTGTGAAAAAATAGCCAAGTGACTTAACAGAATTAAAATACCTAACCCAAGCCCCCCTACAAATCCACCCCGTGCTGCAATCTTTTCATCTTTTTCCGCCCCACCCATGACAATAGCCATTGAAGCGCCTACCGCAATATTAAATGACACATAGTTAATTGCGGATATGAACCAGTTAGGCAATGTCGTTGGCAATGCTTTTGCAACAGGATCAAGAACTGCGAATGTTGTATCCATCGTGACGATACTGTAAACAGATACGGCAACTACTGTAATAATTAAAAACGGTGTCACACTCCCGATTATAGCCACCACTTTATCTACATTTAATAATATCGTCAAGAACACCAAGATGATCATAAGCAAACTACCTACAAACGTCGGCAAGCCAAATTGCTGATGTAAGTTGGCACCGGCACCCGCTAGCATCACTACACCCACGCCAAATAGGGTAAAAATGATAATACCATCCACAATTACACCTAAGTAGCGGCCACTAATTTTATAAATCACTTCTTTATGTGAAGGTGTTCGCATTCGACTTCCAAGACGTGTTAATGTCATGCCTAAGTAAGCGAATAGTGCCGTACAAATCACTGCGCCAATCATGCCTAAGTAACCGAAACTCGTAAAATACGTCATGATTTCATTACCGGAAGCAAATCCCGCCCCTACGATAATCCCAATAAACGCACTACCCATTCTCAATATTTTCTTCATAATTTCCCCTATTCTTCTCTATAACCACACAAATTCGAGATGTTCTATAATCTATTTTCTGTATTTTGAGACGAACGGGTTGTCTTTTTCATAGAAACGCCAAGGATAATGCACGGCTTCACCAGTGTTGCCAATCCCTACCCGCGGACCCGCTTCTATTTCAGCCTGTGGAAAGCCTTCTGCTATATAGAGAGGCCTCTGTGTCCAATGATGGCCGTAGTATGCCATCGTCACGCCAAGAGCTTTGGAGAGCTTGCCGGGCCCATTTGTAAGATCCGTTTCTTTCTTAATGTGTATGCCGCGGCGTTGTTGCATATGACTTACTCCCTCTATTGGTTCGCCCGCCCGTAGTAACACAGCATGCGGTGTTCCCTCTTGTGCACAGACAACATTCATTAGTGTGTGGGTATGCATCTGATATGTATAGACAGAACCAGGACGGCCAAACATCACTTCTGTGCGCTTCGTTCTCCGATTGCCATAACTATGCGCAGCACGGTCTTCAGCTCCGTGATACGCTTCTGTTTCCACAATTCTCACCACTGATAATCCTTCGGGTTGCTCATGGACAATATATTGTCCGACTAAATTACGAGCAAGTTCGAGTACGGGTACATTAAAGAAAGATGAATCAATCGGTTCATACATATTTTCTTCTCCCTTCAGTTTTCATGCCAATCCTTGTCCTCTCGCAAATTCACGGTAAAGATCATGTGTTTTCAATAGTTCGGCGTGATTTCCTCTACCGGTAATCTGTCCATTCTCTAAAAACAGTAATTGATCCGCATGCAATACAGTTGCCAGCCGGTGTGCAATAATAAGCGTAGTTCTGCCTTGCATCAAGTGGCGTAATGCTTCTTGTACATGTGTCTCCGAACCGCTATCTAAATTCGATGTAGCTTCATCTAACAATAAAATCTCAGGGTTATGCAATAAGGCACGCGCGATCGCAATACGTTGGCGCTGGCCGCCTGATAACTTCATACCACGCTCTCCTACCATCGTATCAAATTGATCCGGCATATCTTTGATGAATGTATACGCATTGGCTGCTTTTGCCGCTTCAATGATCTGTTCAAGGGGTGGTCTCTTTTCCAAACCGTACGCAATATTATCTACTATGGTTCCGCTCAATAACGGGCTTTCCTGCGATACGTAACCTATACGTTGGCGCCAATCAGATAACGGAATCATTTGGATTGGATCTGCTCCAAGCCGTATTTCCCCCGCAGTCGGTTGATAAAATCTCTCCATCAAGGAAAAGATTGTGGTCTTCCCTCCACCGCTTGGTCCGACGAATGCCGTTACAGTTCCTTTCTCAGCAATGAATGAAATTCCGTTCACTACTCCTTTTCCCTCTTCATATGAAAAATGAACATTTGAAAATGCAATGGCACCTTCCGTCTCCGATAAACGTTCACCGTCAGACGGCTCAGAATTCATTCGCAGAATCCCTTGAATTCTTTCTGTCGCCCCTACTGCTTTTTGAAATGAAGTGAAAAATTGAGCCATTTGTGCGAACGGCACGATAATCTGAAATAGCAAGAAAATAATTGCAACCAACGTTCCTGCAGATAATTCTCCTTTTGCAACTTGAGCTCCTCCATATCCGAGAATCACTACTAGGATGCCCATCATCGTCAACATCATGATAGGTGAAATAACCGCCTGGATTTTCGCTTCTTTCAGCCCATATCGGAATAGCGATTGAATGGCAACTTTGCCTTTCTCTCCTTCAGTAGGTTCTGCGCGGTATGCTTTCACTAAACGGATATCTCCAAGCACACGGCCAAGATGCCCCGAAAATTTTGCCATCTCAGCCTGTGTCGCTTTTGCTACTTTGTGCATTAGGCGCCCAAGCGGATACAAGATCGCCATACTTACAGGCACACTGATCAACATGATAATCGTCATCTTCCAATCGAGTACCAATAAAATAATGATCGCCCCAACAATCGAAATCATCCCCGAGATGAACGATACTAGGTGCTCTGAAACAAGGGATTTTAATACGGTCGTATCTTGCGTAATCCGACTCATCGTTTCACCCGTTTCATTTCGATCAAAATATGGAACAGGTAAGCGCAGTACTTTTTGCCATAATTGATTACGCAAATCCGCAACTACCGTCTCACCGATAAAGGCTAGCATATAGTAGGAGAAGCCTCCGGCGATTGCTTGTACCACGAATAAAACGAGCAGAAAAACACCCGTTTTCCAGTTCAATAATTCACTTGTAAACGAGTCCACTAAATCTTTAGTAATCAGTGGCACGGCTAGTCCCGCAGCTGTTTCAACTAGGGATAACAAGAGGGCAAAGATTGTTACAGCTACCGGCCAATGCAATGTCTTGACCAGGCTCATAAAGTTTTTAACGGATCCTTTAGGTTTTACTTGAGCATTCATGATGTTTCCTCATTTCTATCTCATTCAAACGGATGTTGCACTTTTCTTTGAAGGTATTCACCTATGCGGTGCCAATCGGCTTCCAAGTCAGGTCTAAGGGATGGGCGATAAAACACCGATGCCGGATGGAATGTCGGTAATATAGTGTACGATTCGTCCGTTAAACTATATTGTTTATCTTCTAATGCTGCTAAATATTGCACAGGTTGCGTCAGTACTTGCCCATGAAGAGCTGTAACCTTCGCATGTTTTCCTAGCAATCGTTGCAAGCCAATATTCCCTAGTGTTACGATGAGCTTTGGTTGAAGATTGGCTACTTCAAAATCGAGCACTTGCGCATGAGCCAATTGCTCTTTTTGTGTGGGTGGACGATTATACTTACGTTCCGTCAAACTACCATCCCGTTCTTTCTTTGTCCCCCATTTGTACGGTCTACTGCGAAACGAACTCGTCATATAAACATCTTCACGTGTTAACCCGATCGATGCAAGGGATTTCATCAATTCATCACCTGCACGACCGATGAACGGAACACCATGTATTGCTTCATGTTCCCCCGGTGCTTCTCCAATTAGTAAGAGTGTCGGTGATTTCGGACCTTCCCCGTGAACAAAGCCTTCTACTGGAAATCCTTCGCTGCGTTCTAAAGCTATACGCGCAATTTCATCTGGTACACGAAACATCGTATCCACTCCTTTCTGTAATTATAAAGGTTTCGATGTCGAATCAAAAATGTTAACCATCGAAAAAGCCGCCCCCATTTATGTAAAATGGAAACGACTTACTTTATACTATGTTAACTCAGTTTGTTTTGTTTCTGTTCCAAGGAAAATAACAGCCAGTACACCTACCATAATTGCTGCGCAGAATATGCCAAAGATAATTCCGAAGCCGTATCCTGCCGTTAACAAGGAACCAACGAGAAGCGGTCCGAAAATACCTCCTACACGCCCCACTGCAGCTGCAACCCCGGAGCCTGTCGCTCGGATCGCTGTAGGGTATTGTTCTGGAGAATAAGCATAAAGAGCTCCCCAAGCACCCAAGTTAAAGAAGGATAGAAACGCACCAGCCACCATCAACGTAGTCAATGTCTCCGCATTACCGAAAGCAAGAGCACTGAGCGCCGTTCCAAATAAATAGGTAGCGAGGACGAATTTACGCCCCATGCGCTCGATCAACCATGCGGCACTGAAATAACCTGGTAACTGTGCCAATGTCATCAATAATACATAGCCGAAACTCTTAATTAGACTAAAACCCTTGATCACCATAACGCTCGGTAGCCAGAGGAACATGCCATAATACGAGAAGACCACAGCAAACCAAACGATCCACAACATAATTGTCCGCTTTCTAAATGCAGGAGCCAGTAATTGCTTTAGTTTCTGTCCTGTCGTTTGCGATGTTTTTTCTTGCTCTTCAAACTTCTTGGAGTCAGGCAAATTACGTCGTAAGTAAATTGCATAAAATGCCGGTAGTGCTGTGATAATCAGAGCTACTCTCCAACCGAATTCCGGGATAACGAAATACGCTATTAAAGCCGCTATGAGCCAACCCGCTGCCCAAAAGCTTTCGAGTAAAACTACTACACGTCCCCGCTCTTTTGCAGACACGCTTTCCGAAACTAATGTAGAGGCAACAGGCAACTCTCCACCTAACCCTGCTCCTACTAAGAAACGCAAAGCTAAAAATGCCCATAATGTCGTTGTCAACGCAGATAAGCCACTCGCAACTGAAAATAAAACCAAAGTCATCATAAATACTTGCTTGCGCCCAATCCGATCGGCCAATAAACCGAATCCGAATGCTCCTATTGCCATACCGATGGAGTTTACGCTACCAATCCAGCCCATCTCAGTCGAAGTCAGATTCCACTCTACAGCTAATGCAGCAATAACAAATGACAGAATTCCAACATCCATCGCGTCGAACATCCAGCCTGTCCCAGCGATACCTAGTAATTTATTCCGAGATATTTCTTTCTTCTTCACAAGGCTTCTACCTTTCTATTGTGCAATCTTTATATGTCTTTACAGGTGTCATTATAGCACTTTTTATTTGTATTTGACTAGTTTTGTTTTTTGGTTTATTTTGGTGGTTTTGGATGTGGGCTGGGGCGAGCGAATGCGGAACATGATTGAGCGGGTAGGCCGAGGTAATGAGCGGATGCGGAACGTGATTGAGCGGGTAGGCCGAGGTAATGAGCGAATACGGAACGTGATTGAGCGGGTAGGCTAAGGTATGAGAGAATGCGGAACATGATTGAGCGGGTAGGCCGAGGTAATGAGCGAATGCGGAACATGATTGAGCGGGTAGGCCGAGGTAATGAGCGAATGCGGAACGTGATTGAGCGGGTAGGCTAAGGTATGAGCGAATACGGAACGTGATTGAGCGGGTAGGCCAAGGTAATGAGCGAATACGGAACGTGATTGAGCGGGTAGGCTAAGGTATGAGCGAATGCGGAACATGATTGAGCGGGTAGGCCGAGGGGATGAGCGGATTCTTAACACGATTGAGCGGCCAAACATTGTAATTGGGCTCAATCCAACAAATTAAAGCTAAAGAACAATCAACAAGCATATAAAAACCCCGGAAGACAGAGTCTCCCGGGGTTTCATTCGTTCTTATAGTCCAGCTTCTACTTCTTTGATCATTTCTTTGATTGATTGAAGCCCGCCACCAGATAGGTACCAGTATTCACCGTTCAAATAAACCATTTTGTCATTTTGGAATGCGTTTGTTTTCTTCACAAGATCGTTTTCAACAGAATCTTTTGCTGTTGCGCCGTTACCAATAGCTGCGTCACGGTCGATTATGAAGAGAATATCCGGGTTTGTTTCTAAGATATATTCAAACGTAATATTTTGTCCATGTGTAGAAACTTCAATTTTTTCGTCAGCGGGTTCAAAACCGAATACGTCATGTACTAGTCCGAAACGTGAGCTCGGGCCGTATGCACTTACTTTTCCTTCAGTTGCTAAGATGATCAATGCATTGCTGTCGATACCTTCAGTCTTAGTTTTGATGTCTTCGATGCTTGCATCTACATCTGCTAATTCAGTATTCATCTCATCTTCTTTATCGAAGATTGTAGCGACTTTGCCCATGTTCTCTTTGAAAGAATCCATGTAGTTAGCTGTATCAATACCCATGTAAACTGTTGGTGCAATTTCAGATAACTGATCATACAAGTCTGTTTGACGTCCAGAGATGAAGATCACGTCTGGCTTCATTGCATTGATTGCTTCAAAGTCAGGCTCTTTCAAACTACCAAGATTTTCATATTTCTCATCTTCGTATTTAGAAAGGTAACCTGGTACGTTTGATTGTGGAAGACCTGCAACTTCAATTCCTAGCTCATCCAACGTATCTAATGTTCCAAAGTCAAAAACGACTACCTTTTCAGGGTTCTTTTCAAGTGTTGTTTCACCAAGTTCATGTGTAATCGTTACTTCCTTGCTTTCTTCAGCTGGCTTGTCTTCAGGTGTTGCATTGTCTGCAGGTTTTTCTTCGTCTTTCGCACCGCCACAAGCAGCTAGTGCAAGCATTAAGATTAATGCGAATAGGGAAAGGGTAAGTTTCTTCATTTCAGTATAATTCCTCACTTTTTATGATTTATTTTAAGAGTTAAAATACACACAAATACGGCAATCTTTCATTTGTTGAATCGGGATTTCCATATCATAAATTTCACGTAATGAATCTGAGGTAATAATATCGTTTGTTACTCCGTCCTTGACGACTTTTCCGTTTTTCAACGCAACGATACGGTCTGAATAGACAGAGGCAAAGTTGATGTCATGCAAGACGATGACCACCGTTTTGCCAAGATCGTCGACTAGTTGGCGCAAGATTTTCATGATTTGCACGGAGTGTTTCATATCCAGGTTATTCAGTGGTTCATCGAGCAAGATATAGTCGGTGTCTTGTGCAATCGTCATCGCAATGAAAGCTCGCTGACGCTGACCGCCGGATAATTCATCCAAATAAGCTTCTTGCATGTCTGTCAGGCCCATATACTCCAACGCCTGATCCACCATCCGCTCATCTTCTTCCTGAAGACGGCCCTTACTATGCGGGAAACGGCCGAACGAAACAAGTTCACGGATGGTAAGTTTGACATTCATAAAGTTGGATTGCTTTAAAATCGCGACGCGCTTAGCAAAATCATTGGATTTCATATCTTTCACTTTGCTTTTATCGAGCAATACCTCGCCCGTGTCGGCATCCATTAAACGACTTACCATTGATAGAAGAGTAGATTTACCAGCCCCGTTCGGTCCAATGAAAGATGTGATTTTTCCACGGTGAATATTTACACTGACCTTTTCGACGACTGCTTTTTTCCCATAAAACTTCGTTATCTCACGAACTTGAATCATGAAGATCGACTCTCCTTTAATAATAAGTAGATAAAGTAAATGCCACCGACAAAGTTAATGATCACACTGAGTGTGGTCGAGAAAGAGAAAAGACGTTCAACGATCCATTGACCGCCTACTAATGCAATGACACTCATCAACGCAGCACCAGCGATTAACACTGAATGCTTGAACGTGTTGAAGAATTGGTAAGACAAGTTGGCTACAATTAGCCCGAAGAAAGTAATCGGACCTACAAGTGCAGTGGACACCGCAATCAGTACTGCCGATAAAATCAGCATGATCTTGACGACCGACTGATACGGCACACCTAGATTGATAGCTGTATCGCGTCCCAATGATAAAACATCGAGTTCATTGATATAGCGCCAACCGATAACAAGTGTGATAACCAATATCGATAATGCCCACCAAACGAGATCACCATTGATATTGTTGAAACTCGCAAACATCTTATCTTGCACACGCAAGAATTCATTCGGATCGATCATCACTTGCAGGAATGTCGATATACTTCCGAAAAATGTACCTACGATGATGCCGACTAGTAATAAGAAATAAATCGGCCTATTCCCTTTACCAAATAAAAAGTGATAAAGCAGCAAGGCGAATAATATCATCGCACCTACCGACAGCATGAAGTTAAACTGCTGGTTGACCAGTACAAATGATGTAGATCCGAAAAAGAAAATGAGTACGGTTTGCAGCAGGATATAGAGTGAATCCAATCCCATGATACTTGGTGTCAAAATGCGGTTATGTGTGATTGTCTGGAAAATAACTGTGGAATATGCCACTGCTACACCTGTTAAAATCATAGCCACGACTTTGACTGCTCTTCTAGGAAGTGCATAGTCATAGCTGCCGTTCAAACCTTGAAATAGATACAACCCGCAAAAGACTAATGAGAATGCCAATAAAATTAGCAGTTTCGTTGAGTTACGCATAGGCTTTCCCCCTAAACAACAAGAACAGGAAGATTGCGCTTCCGATGACACCGACCATTAAACTGATCGAGATTTCATATGGGAAGATAATAACCCTGCCTAGAATGTCACAGATAAGAAGGAAGATTGCACCTAGCAATGCGGTATGCGGCAATGTCTTTTGCAGATGGTCTCCTTTGAAAATCGAGACGATGTTCGGAATGATTAACCCTAGGAAAGGAATCAGACCTACTGTCAATACAACGGTTGTCGTAATTAGTGCCACTAAGATCAGTCCGATATTGACGATACTCTTGTAAGCGAGTCCTAAGTTCTTGGAGAAGTCTTCTCCCATACCCGCCACTGTAAATCGATTCGCATATAAATATGTAATGATCAACACAGGTACACTTATATACAAAAGCTCATAACGACCTTTCATGATCATAGAAAAGTCTCCTTGAAGCCAAGCCGACATATTCTGGATCACGTTTGCTTTAAATGCAAAAAATGTGGCGATGGAAGATAAGATATTCCCAAACATCAATCCGACTAGCGGAATGAAAATCGCATCTTTAAATTTAATACGATCAAGAATTTGCATAAACAAGAATGTACCAAGTAAGGCGAATGTAAATGATACCGCCATTTTTTCTAATAGTGTCGCGTTGGTAAATATCAACATGGACACTAAGATTCCAAGTTTAGTCGCATCCAACGTTCCTGCTGTAGTAGGAGAGACAAATTTATTGCGGCTCAGTTGTTGCATAATCAAACCTGCAATACTCATCCCTGCACCTGCAAGCAATATCGCGACTAATCGTGGAACACGACTTATTAAGAATATTTCTGTTGCTTCCGAGCGCCAGTCCAATAGGTCCGCTGGTGTGATTCGGCTTGCACCGACAAACAGCGAAAGAAATGATAAAAGTATAACTGCTGTAATTAAGTAACGTTTCTTCATGAAGAACTCCGATATCGAATATTTGAGCATTTCTCACTTAAATGAAAATGATTATCATTCGCTCAAGAACAACATTACCGCGTTTAGCATATGATGTCAATATCTAAATGAAAATCGTTATCAATACTTTTCACTAATTGACGATTACGGGACTAATGCACCGTTATTTATTCATCCATATGAGATCATACGAAAAAACCGTTTTCCGTATGACACGGAAAACGGCGTATTCATTTACTGTTAATCCATTTCTTTAGCACTATCCAGTATTTCTTTCGGTACTTTGATTTCATCAATCTCATTGATCTTGGTCATAGTACCTTTAATATTCTGTGTGACTTTAACTTGCTGGCCTTGTTCCTCCATTGCCATGATCATATCCATGTCAAAGTCTTTTGTGAAGAATGTCTTTTTATCGATAGTAAATTGCAGATCAATTTTTTCAACTTTCATATCGACGTTATCCAACTTCGCTTCATCTGCTTCCGCTGGCATGTTCTGATCCAACATCTCTTTCATAAGCTCACTGAATTTTTCACCGGAGCCTATCAACGTTAGAACATATTCATCGTCGGTCTCTTCAAATGTAAAGTCTTCTGCATATTCCTCATACATAGTGAAGTCCACTGGTGATTCAGTCATTCCTGCTGTTTGACCGGTGACTTCTTTATACATTTCATTCGGCAATTTGATCCAACTACCTGACTCTGGATTCTTCATGAAGAAGCCTTCTTGAGTCATATATTGTTCTATCGCTATTTCTTCACCATTAGCTTGCATATTCATCGTTTGACGAATTGCGAGCGGTTCAAGAATCATATCCATCTCAATTGTTGAATTCATTTCTTTTTTCTCATCGCCCATTTCTAACGTTTGCATAATGTCCATATCCGAATGCATGCTTTGCTGGGTTTCAGCTGCTGCACTCGCTTTTTCCATTACTTCACCCGCTGTTAGGTCACTTTTGACGACCACTTCTTCTTTTTTTCCTGTCATAGGATCTTCTTTAGGTTCAGCAGTTTGGCCGCAGGCACTTAAAACAAACGCTAACGTCCCTGCAGTGAGAATGGTTGTCCATTTTTTCATACAGTCCATCACTCCTTATATATTGTTCTCGCTTTGTTGTGCGGTTAGTTAAGATAGATCTTCAAATCCACCTATTGTATGAAGCATGAAATACAAATTAGTAGGCAATATCAACGATTATCTAACATGTTTTTTCTTGTTTTTTATCAAGAGGTTTAAATTCTTAGTAATCGGGCAAACTAGAAGCATCCCACCCCCTTTCTCTTCTTATAAAGATAAAAGGATTTGGCTGCATGCAATGCGCATGCAGCCCTTTTTTTTATTTACATTCACTTCATTATGAATTCTTGTAGGCGTTCACATTCACTTTCGGGCATTTCCACGGTCATCAATGTACCTTCTTCTTCGTATGCTGTATCTTTAATCGAGGCATTTTCATTGAGATGTGCAACAATTTCTCCACGATCGTATGGAATCATTATTTTACAAGTGACATATTGTCGGAACAAGTTTTGCTGAATCAATGTTAATAATTCAGGTATGCCTTTATTTTCGCCAGCTGACATCCAAATACTTTGATCTTTTGTACGCGGATAGGCGATTTCAGTTAAGTCTGATTTATTATATATGTTGATAGTAGGAATACTCTTTACTCCTATATCCCCTAGTGTTTCATTGGTCACATCCATCATATGACCGTGTTCTTCATCGGAAACGTCCACAACATGCAACAGTAAATCGGCATTCTTGGCTTCTTCTAGTGTCGAACGGAATGCTTGGACAAGATGGTGAGGAAGTTTGGATACGAATCCTACGGTATCTGTTAAAATAAACTCTTTTTTATCTTGCAGTTTGATTTTTCTTACAGCGGTTTCGAGCGTTGCGAATAGCATGTCTTTTTCACTAACTTCTTTGGATTCATCCACATCTGTATATTGCAGCAACCGATTCATTAACGTGGATTTCCCAGCGTTTGTATACCCCACGATCGACACAACAGGTATGCCGCTTCTGACACGCTGTTTCCGCTGCGTTTCCCGTTGATCACTTACATGCTCTAGCTCACGGCGAAGCTTCGCGATCTGATCTTCAATTTTCCGACGATCGAGCTCTAGCTTTGTTTCACCCGCCCCTTTATTCTGTAAGCCGCCTCCTGTGCCACCACCTTGCCTACTGAGTGATGCACGAAGTCCTACGAGTCGCGGTAATGTATATTGTAGTTGCGCCAATTCGACTTGCATCTGTGCTTCTCTATTGCGCGCGCGCCTCGCAAAAATATCCAATATAAGCATAGTACGGTCAATAATTTTGCACTCTAGATCTCTCTCCAGATTTCGTAACTGGGAAGGCGATAATTCATCATTGAAGATTAATAAATTAGCTCCGGTTTCTTCATACACTTCACGAATTTCACCAATCTTTCCTTTCCCAATATAAGTAGATGGGTTTTTCCGTTCCAAGTTCTGTGTCACTTCACCTATGACTTCCACATTGATTGCTTCTGCCAAATTCTTCAGTTCTTCCATCGCATATTCGAAGTGCAAATCCTTTTGTTCGTGCACTCCAACTACTACGGCCTTTTCAATTAACACATCCATGCTAGTATCCCCCCGACATCTTTCTATATAGTTTACCCTTCGTTCTGTTTGCTAATCGTTCGATATGAAATGAACTTCCGCCAAACGTTGCACCGTTTCACTTTTTTCTATAAAGTGCAAGACCATGTCTCCGATTCGAATATCATGTGCATCGCCGACTTTTTGCGATAATAATACCGCCCATTCACCTGCTTCTTGCAAAGGTTCTTCCACATGAAAAACACATTCTGAAACTTTTCGCTGTGGATGGAAAGTCGTTCTTGCACCAGTCTTGGCGAGACGAGCTTTTCGCTGTGCTTCGGGTTCTTCCCATTCAATGAAAAACGGATACGGCAATTCATTGGAGACAGTTTGTTCGATAAACAACATCTTCCATCGAAGCAACTCACCGTTTTCTGTTTTTCGTGAGGCATTGAGGATTTTTGTTGTAGTGAAACCTTTGTTATCGAGTTCATCTTTCCATTGTTCCATATCTTCAACCGAAAAGCATACATTCGCCCAGCCATCTCCGTATTGCTGATCATGAAAGTAATGTGCAATGAGTGGCAAATGCGCTGCCGCCACCCTCGCTTTGTCTTCGTCCTCTACTGTCAGCCATTCGATATAGGCATTATCAACATATAATAATGCGTTTGCTGTTCCCCAGTCTTCATGCTGTCCACCCGCTACTGTCCGTTTACCTTTTGCACGTTGCTCTTTAACAATGCTCTGTACATCATTCTGGGTGAAATAGACAATATGGTCGAGTTTCATAGTAAGCCCTCCCTCCTCAATAGATGATTTCCCTCTATCATATCAAACCTGTCTTACCAAACGGGATTCACCGACCTATCCCGTAAATGAAAGTCCCGCTACATTCCTACTGTTTTTGGACAACGAATATACGATGCGAGACAATGATGCAATATAACCTCTCATAGTATGAGAACAGCTACAATCTAAATAAGCTTCAGTGTTTCCCGAAAGGTCAGAATAGTGTAGGATAAAAGAAGAGTTTCAGGAGTATTTATGTCCTGATGATAACGAATGCGGAGGGATTGTATGGTAATCGATTTATTAAAATCTCACTCATCGGTTCGTCGTTACAAAGATGAGCCGATTTCAAGAGAAACAGTTATGGAACTAGTTAAAGCAGGTCAGCACGCAGCAAGTTCTCACTTCGTGCAAGCCTGTACCGTAATGTATGTAACAGACACTGAAAAACGCGGTCAATTAGCTGAGCTATCCAAGAACCGCCGCCAATTCTATACAGCCGGTGCGGTATTAGTATTTTGTATGGATTATAACCGCTTATCTCACGCTGCTCGTTTACATGGTCAGGAAATCGACTATACCGTAGTAGAGAATGTGCTAGTTGGCGCGGTCGACGTTGGTCTATTCGCACAAAATGTCGTCATTGCTGCCGAATCCAAAGGCTACGGCATTTGCTATATCGGCGGCGTACGGAATGCGATGGAAGAAATTTCAGAAGTACTGGAATTACCGAAAGGCGTTGTGCCTCTATTCGGATTGTCTATCGGTGTTCCAAATGAATCCAATGGAGTCAAACCACGTTTACCTGTAGAAGCCGTTTTGCATGAAAACACGTATAACGAAGAACAGTACACTGATCTATTACCAGCTTATGATGAAATCATGAAAGAATACTATGCAAGCCGTGACTCCAATCAACGTGATGCAATGTGGACAAAAGAAATGGCCGATTTCCTTGAATCACCAAGAAGAACGGATCTCCAGGCATTCTTAGAAAAACAAGGATTCTTATTGAACTGAAGACAGACAGGAGTGTCAAACAATGTCAATAGATGACGTGCTGGAACTACTCCAGCGACGCATGGCAGATGGAACATTCATCCGTGCCACAATTAGTGGGCCACGAATGAAATCCAATGATGTGAAGCGAATTAAATTAAAACCGCTTGAACTAAAAGGTGAATTTTATATTCAATTTGAATATCAACATGAACGTGTTCTGAAGCATGACAATGTGGCGCTAGAAGACGTGGCGCAGCCCTTGCACGAGGCTTTGGAAAACTTTAAGCAATTCCACATTGATTTGTCAGATGAAACGATGCAGATTCAAATATCCAAGAAGATGAAAGTTTCTATTAAACGAATTTTCCTCAATACCGAAAAGACAGTAGACTATGCGCATAATCGTACGAAGAATTATGCATTGCATGAAGGCACACCTTACCCATTTCTCATTCGCCTTGGTGTTCAAACACCCGAAGGTAAGGTTAAGAATCAAAAACATGATAAGTTCCGTCAGATCAATCGCTTCGTCGAACTGATTGATGACACGCTTTCCCACTTGCCAAAAGACCGTCCGATTCGCATACTCGATTTCGGATCAGGTAAATCTTATTTGACGTTCGCACTGTATCATTACTTGCGAATCGAAAAAGGTCTGGATATTCGGGTGACGGGATTAGATCTGAAAAAAGAAGTCATTGAAGAATGTCAAGAAATCGCACGTGATCTGCAATACGATCAGCTGGAATTTCTAGTAGGCGATATCAATGAATATGATGGGGATACCGCAGTCGATATGGTCGTCACGCTTCATGCATGTGACGTGGCTACGGATATGGCATTGGCTAAAGCAGTTAACTGGGGGGCTTCCGTCATCCTATCTGTTCCTTGTTGTCAGCATGAGCTGTTTTCACAAGTTCATGCTCCGGCACTCGATATCATGTTGCAACATGGCCTAGTAAAGGAACGTTTTGCTGCACTCGCAACCGATTCCATCCGCGCAGAGTTGCTAACATTAGTTGGTTATGAAGCACAACTCGTCGAGTTCATCGATATGGAGCACACACCGAAGAACATCTTGATACGCGCTTACCGGACTACTAAACAACCAACTGTTGCGCAAATTGATCGTTACACAGCATTCAGGAATATGTTGCAGGCGAAGCCTTTCCTGGAGAATGAACTGAAGCCTTTGCTTGGTTTTCTACCGACAAATGACAATTACAGTATATAATAGCGAAAAGATCACCTCTACGTCATATTGACGAAGCGGTGATCTTTTTATATTACTTATGATTGTGGCAAGTGCTCGATGATAGTATCCACTGCCTGCTTAATATAATGTGGTTTCGTTCCAAGGTTCAAACGAATGAAGCCTTTTGAGTTTTCCCCAAACCACTCTCCGTAGTCAATTGCTAGTTTACATGTATCTTGTACGAATTCCTTTACACCATCCGGCTGGATATGTGCACGCAAGTCAATCCATAATAAGTACGTTCCCTCTAACGGCGTAACGATTAACTTAGGCGCATGCTCCGCGAACTGTTCAACCGCATAGCGTTCATTAGATTTCACGACTTCTCGTAACCCTTCAAGCCAGTCCACCCCATGATTATAAGCCGCTTCTGCAGCCGTCATTCCTAGCATATTGACTTCTGTTTGATTCACGGAATTCACATACGTATCGAACTGCTTTAGTAACGCTTCATTTTCAATAATGATCTGGGATGTTAACAAGCCTGCCAAGTTGAATGTTTTCGAAGCAGAAGTTACCGTAATAACACGCTCTGCGTACTTCCCTCCAGAGACAATTGCAGATGGTATATGTGTATGATCGCCAAACGTCATATCATGATGGATTTCATCCGATACAATCAACACGTCATGCTGTTCACAGATTGACAGGAGTTTTTCCGCTTCCTCTACCGTCCATACACGGCCAACGGGATTATGCGGTGTACAATGAATGAATAGTTTCACGTCATTCTCGATTATTTGCTTTTCAAAGTCTTCAAAATCGATTGTGTAAATACCTTCCGTATTAATAAGTTCGCTACTTATCAGTGTACGACCCGTATCTTTCACTGCGTTGGCGAAAGGATAATAGACCGGGGATAGAATAATCACTGCATCCTGAGGTTTTGTAAATGCATTTACAAACCAGTATAATGCCGTCACGACGCCTGTCGAAAAACGCATCCATTCTTCTTTCACTTCATAACCATGACGCTCACGTTCCCAATTAATAAACGCTTCAAAATATGATTCAGGTGCATATGTATAGCCGAACACCCCAAAATCCACTTTTTCTTTCAATGCCTCTATCACTTGCTCTGGTGCTTTAAACTCCATATCCGCTACCCAGGCAGCAAGTAAATCTGCATCACCGAAACGTTCCTCAAGCTTGTCCCATTTCAGCGAGTTCGTACCCTTTCGATCAATTGCATAACGCTCTAAAAACTGTTCTTTATTCATATAGAAACCTCCTCTATTATCATCTTTATAGTAGTCATTCTATTCCGATTGTATCATATGTCCCTATTTGCTTCCTACGTTGTCGTTATGATTTATTTTGGGGTATACTAGAGTATTGAAGCAACATTTAGGTGGAGGTTATGAACGTGAGAAAATGGAATACCGCAATGGGTTTACTAGCACTACTTTTCATTTGTTCCATTCAGTCTGTCAGCGCACAAACGACAGATATAAAATATATAGATGTCCCTAATCATCACTGGGCGAAAAATGAAATAATGCAGCTGGATGAAATGAAAATCATTACAGGCAATTTCGATATGCAGTTCCATCCTGAAACACCGCTAACAAAGGGTCAAGCTGCTGTCTCTTTATCTAAAATTTTCGGATCAAAATTTATTGATAAATCTTATGGATTTTCAGATATCGCATGGGGATCGGATAAAGCACGTTTTGCTTCGACCGCTGTCGAGAACGGCTGGATTCAACCAAGCAAACAAGGTGTTTTCGGCTTTGACGAACCATTGACGAAGACAGAACTATGGAATTCATTCATTACGGCTTTTGATATGGAAAAGGACTTTGGTAAAGTGTTATCTACTAGCTGGCCTTCTAGTTTGGATAGATCAACGCTGAAAAACATTCCTGTTTATACGTTTCCTCAAGTAGAGGAGTTTCTTCATTACGGCGACTCGCTCGTATCCAGAGCATACTTTTCAAAAGCATTGCACCGGATACTAGTAGAAACTAATCGTATTAAGCAACCAAAGCAGTTCACACTTTCCACTCCGGAAGAGTCTGTTACCTATAGAAAAAGTGTTCCCGATACTTATTTAGGAAGTGTTCCGTTCAGTACACACCCTCTTTATTTGCGCTCCAAGGATGCCTTTGAATATAAAGAATTTACACAAACTGATTATGGGTTTTCACGTGATAGTACCTATACGTATGCCGTTGGAAAAGAAGGAGCAGAAATTAAATTAACTGTTCGTGAATTACCTAATAAAGATGTATTTGTATTCTCGGAACTAAATAATCCAACAGACGAATCTATTACGGTAGAAGTACTTCAAAAGGAAGAGGATGTTGCGCGTATTAATTTATTACGCTATGATCGCTATCCACTCATGCGTGAAAACACAGATTTGGCTGATGCTGATATGACCACTTATCCGACAGGTCTGTTGCGCTTCATCAAGACAGATGGCACAGTAGAAGAGCGGATGATTGGACAGGCTTATCAATCCAAAAAATTATCCCTTCGCTATGATAATAACGAACAAAGCGTCTCGCGTGAACTTCTTGAAGAGCAAGAGAATTTCTCCTATGCATTAGCTGGAAAAACACTGCTATCCTCTTATACACTACACGCCAACACAGGGGAAATTGCTGACCACTGGTATGTCGATTCAGACGAGCAGTTGTTTAATTCAAAGAATGATATATTCAAGTGGATGAGAGAAACTAGTCAGAATCACAAAAAGCGGAATAAGTGGTACACAGCTGAAGGCTCGTATAATAAACTGGCTGACTCGACTGAACCGATGCCCGTTACAGGTCAAAACTACGGTCGAAATTTATTGATGCTTAAAGAAGATCGCGCATTGACACTTTATCATGAAAATAAAGGACGTTACTATGAGAATCTGGTCTATAATGCCTTCGTCAACTTGAAAAACTTTAAACAGGACAAAGACTACTGGGAAACGGAAGTAACAAGTACGTATCTTAAAAACTTATATGATATTCACGCACCATTTATTGATACGCGTTTCAATGAACAAATCGCTTTATTCTATTATAATATCGGCGATGAGTTTGGAATTCCTTCTGCGAATGAACCACTGCGTGATTATGCTGACCTTCTCGTTTCCCAGCAAGGTAAAGGTAATATTAATCGAGTAGCCAGTGATGCGTATTATATTGCAGACTACTTTCCAATAAAACAGCAAGTCACTACCCATACATCCATGAACCATGCACTCGGTGGTATGAATATTTTACTCATGTCTTACCAGGAGTTCGGGGATTGGAGATATCTTCAAACCGCACGTAATATCCAGCGAGCCATCGTCTATCAAAAAGATAAATGGATTCGTGATTCCGGAGATATTTGGTATAAAATCTCTCCAGAATCCACTTTCGAAGGCGATGATTATAAACATCTGACGCTAGAAGATTTAATTGAGTCCTATCAACTTTGGCAACAAATTGATCCTAGTTACTTGCCTACGCTAAAGCAACTAATTATTTCTAAAGCCACCTTCTTATCCAATGAAAAACTCGGCTATACGACGAAGATTAAAAAAGGCTTGAAAGATATTGGATTGTACGAGTATTTACCCGATGGCGATGAAGTTACCGACGCATTATAAAATATACAAAAAGAGCTATCCGTGCACACTGTGCAGGATAGCTCTTTTCGTTTATTTTCCTTCTTCAATTAACTCTATTGTATCATCAAACTCTTTTTCAATAACCGAGTCATGTTTATACGTTATTTTACTTACTACAACCGCAACAAGAAGACAAATCACAAACCCTGGAACGATTTCATATAATGAACTCGATAAGAACTTGACGTTACCCCAAATACCGACTGTAATTGCACCAGTGATCATACCGTATAGCGCACCTTTAGCCGTTAATTTTCTCCAATATAATGATAAAAGGATGATAGGACCGAATGCCCCACCAAAACCTGCCCAAGCAAACGAAACCAACTTCAAGACAGATTCTTTATTTGGCCAAGCGAGCACCATTGCGACAATCGTCACGAGCAGAACAGCTAGACGACCTAAAAATACATAACGACTATCCGTAGCATTTGTTTTGAAAACCGCTTTATACAAGTCTTCAATCAACGCAGAGGAAGTCACAATCAATTGGGAGGATATCGTACTCATGATAGCTGCCAAGACTGCAGCTAGCATAATGCCTGCAATTAGCGGATGGAAGATAATCTGTCCTAGAACAATAAAGACTGTTTCTGGATCCGCTAAGTCTGCGCTATTTTGCTGAAAATACGCGATACCGATTAATGCAGTAGAAATTGCACCAATCAAACTTAGTATCATCCAACCAATCCCTATCCGTCTTGCACTTTTTGTCTCTTTAACTGAGCTGATTGCCATAAAACGGACGATAATATGCGGTTGCCCAAAGTAACCGAGTCCCCATGCAAGCGAAGAAATGATACCTACTACACTCACACCTGATACAAAGTTAAACAGCGAAGGATCAACTTCTCTAATACTCGCCGCTGTTTCAGAAAATCCACCTGTAATGAAAATACCAAATGAAGGCACTAAAATTAACGCTAAAAACATAATCAATCCTTGAACAAAATCAGTATAACTGACGGCTAAGAATCCACCAAATAACGTATAAGCTAGCACGACTACTGATACAATAATAAGCCCCGTATGATACTCTAATCCAAATGAACTTTGGAAGAACTTACCACCCGCTACCATACCTGAAGATACGTAGAACGTGAAGAATGACAAGATAATGATTCCTGAAGCTACTCGTAGTAAACGAGAAGTATCTTTTAATCTGTTCTCGAGAAAACTCGGAATCGTGATAGAGTTATTCGAGACTTGTGTATAGGCACGTAAACGTGGTGCCACAAACAACCAGTTCAAATAAGCACCTACCGTCAAGCCAATAGCCAACCATATTTCACCTAATCCACTTAAATAAATTGCGCCCGGTAATCCCATCAAAAGCCAACCCGACATATCGGAAGCTCCCGCACTCAGTGCTGTAACAGCCGGTCCGAGTGAACGTCCACCAAGCATATAATCCGTCAGGTTCGATGTACGTTTGAACGCATACCAACCAATGAACAGCATAGCCGCCATATAAACGATTATGGAAATAAGCTGATACATTTGTTCTGTCATACTATCATCTCCTTTTTTCTATCTATGTACTCATACTACCTGATAGGTAGCGAGCTTTGAACCTTTATTTCGAGACTCGTAGAATATGACTATTTTTCGATACGATTCCCTGGGAAATTACTTCATTTGACACAGAACAAATAAACGTTTTATTTTCACACTTTACATTTATTTGAAACCATTCGTTCTATCATAACGTATATATATAAACCAAAGGGGGAGATCGAATGTTACACACGACAACTAACATGCTACAAGGCCGGACAATTGAAACGTATCACGGGATCGTATCAGGAGAAACTATCATGGGAGCAAATATCGTACGAGATATTTTTGCATCTGTCACCGATATTGTAGGTGGACGCAGCGCTGCTTATGAAAGCAAACTAACTGAAGCACGTCAAACAGCCATTGATGAAATGTCCCAGAAAGCGAGTGCTATGGGGGCGAATGCTGTCATCGGTGTAGACTTAGATTTCGAAATGGTACGTGAAGGCATGATGATGTGTATCGCCACCGGTACAGCTGTTACGTATCGGGATGGAGAATAATCATTAATAGAAAAAAGAGAGGGTTTCCCCTCTCTCTTTTTTCTATTATCCTAATATTTCTGCTACGCGTCCAACTTGTCCGTCTTCAAGTCGCACTTTAATACCGTGTGGATGGAAGCTGGAATTGGTCAACAAATCTTTGACAACACCTTCTGTTTTCACTCCACTACGCTGATCTTTCTTTAAAATAACAGCTACACGTAACCCAGGTTTTACATCTGAACGATTTTGTCCATTCATATACTCATCTCTCCTCTTTTTATTCAGTGTACCATATTCATGAACTCTTTCTCCCCCAGTACATCGGATGAAGCAAGATCGGATGCATGGTACAATAAAGAATATCAAACTAGGAGGGGTTTTCATGCGATTAACAGTATACCTAGCTGGGGAAATTCACACGTCTTGGCGAGATGAAGTCAAACAACAAGCAAAGGATCTACAATTACCGGTAGATTTTGTCGGACCCATGGAAGACCATGACCGTTCAGACAACATCGGAGAAGAAATTCTTGGACAACAACCGGATAAAATCTTTAAAGATGCCGCAGCTTCAAGCCTCAACAACTTACGAACAGAACTATTAATGAAAAAATCAGATGTCGTCATCGCATTATTTGGTGAACAGTACAAACAATGGAATACTGCGATGGATGCCAGCGCAGCAGTCGCTTTCGGGAAACCACTCATTCTGATTCGTCAGGAAAATCATCACCACCCATTAAAAGAACTATCCCGTAAAGCACATGTTACGGTAGAATCGGTAGATCAAGCAGTTTTAGCATTAAAGTATATTTTCGAGTAACTATGTCATTGACTCGCTAGAGGACAAGCCTATTAAATTATCGGCTTGTCCTCTTTTTTCTCTACTGACTTCTATGATTACCACTTCAACTATCATTTACTTTTGGCTAGTCTTCATACATAATATTTTTGACCTATCACATCTCAAAAAAATAATTTCTTAACAGAAAATTCTATCTGTATATAACATGTCAAAATGGTAGAATAGGAGTAGTTGCGAAAGTGGGAAGGGGCAATCGGGTCGTGCAGAAAAAAGGAATTCGCCAACAATACATAAAAGTATTTATCGTATCAATAGTCATCGCGATCATCGGAATGGGTAGTATGTATTTCTATGCTAGTAGCTCTTGGGACGAACTAGAAGATCTACAGCAAGATTCAATAAATAAATCGGAATTGATTGAAGAAATATCCGATTCGATTCAAGATCTATTCTTTCGGATACGTGGTTACTACGCTTTTCAAATAGAGGAAGAACTAAACTTTGCTTATCAAGCAATCGAAGACATACATTCTTATTCCAGTGAATTTAAATCTCTTCCACTAAATGCAGACGAACAGCAAATCATTGACGAAATCGATAACTTCTTGATGGAATACGAAAATGTCACCCTTCCAAAAGCGATTCATTTTGTTGAAGATGATGATTATGATGGATTACAGGAATTGGCAAAGAGTGGTACCAACCTAACCGTCAACAGTTTCCTTAAATATGCTAATGAATACGAAGATTCTTCAAAGGAAAAGATGAAACTCGCATACGATAATACGATGCAACAAACTAAAGCATTCTTTTTGATTATCACCATCTTCGGCTTTACCTTCTTGCTTATTCCAATCTATATGGTTTGGAACGTTATCAACCGGGTGGTTAAGCCGGTAGAGGATATCACGCGTGCAGCAGATCAGTATGAAACAGAAGGTACCGTCTTATTCCAGCCTATTCAGTCAGAGAATGAAATCGGTGCTCTCTCGCAATCCATTCATAAAATGATGGAACGTATACAAATGAATGAGCAAGAGCTTCTTGCCCAAAATGAAGAGTTGATTACACAGCAAGATGAATTATTCAATCGCCAGACTAAAATGGAATTCGCTTTATCTGAAGCTCGATTTACCCGTATTCGTTTAGAACGTTACAACGGTTTGAGTCATATTTTATCATTCTCGTTGGATAAGCAAGAAGTATGCGACCAAACTTCCGACTATTTAAATAAAATCTATCAATCCGATTTAAGTTTTCTTTGGCTTCCTAAAAGTGAAATTCATACGTTGAAAGGTATTTCACAACAGTTTTTCAATGAAATTAAACAAGAACGGCTAGATTATATAAAAATCCGACTTGAAACAGAGCCCTATTTTATCATCAAACGAGAAGCAGTATATGAAAAAGGAATAGCTGACAGTACTACGTATGTCTATGATTTTGTGACAGGTATCTACAATGTCGCCAACGAATTAAGTGTCGTTTCCGTTCTCTCGCGTATCGGCAAGCCGTTTACGGATGACGACCAAAAAGATTTATACGGTTTGCTTAAACGAATTGCGATTGCGGTGGACCGGATTGAGCAATACGAACTCATTAGTCATGAACGTCAATTGAATCAGAATATCTTGGATAACATCAATGAAGGAATTCGTTTCGTTTCAAATACAAGTGAGGGCGATAAGTATAATACAGCCTTATTTGATTTACTTGGCATGGAACCGGAAACGGAACATAAGGCATGGCCAAGAGAAGAGTGGACAGAGTATTTCCTGAAGCAAATTAATGACCCTGTTCAATACAAAGCATTTCTTGATGAGGCAATCCGATCCGAATCCACGGAATTCATAAATAACCACTATACACTATCATTGCCTTCTAAAAAGTCTCGGGTTATGAATGTGTATAGTGTCCCAATTATTATTCAACAAGAAAAAGTGGGTACGATTTTCGTACACCGTGATATAACGCATGAACACGAAGTCAATAAAATGAAAACAGAATTGGTGTCGACTGTCAGTCACGAGTTACGAACTCCTTTATCAAGTATACTCGGATTCTCTGAGCTTTTACTGAATAAAGATATGGATGAGCAACGCCAAAAACGCTATCTTGAAACTATTCACAGCGAAGCAAACCGATTGACCGCCCTTATCAATGACTTCTTAGATTTACAGCGGATGGAATCAGGGCGTCAATCATATTCAATAGAAGATGTATCGGTTAATACAGTAGCTGAAAAGGCTGTATCCTATTTGAGAATACAATCCCCTCGCCATACTTTAAAGATTCAAGATCTCACATATTCATCTATAGTCAGAGCGGATTATGATCGTGTACTGCAAGTATTCATGAATTTAATTGGAAATGCTATTAAGTTTTCTCCTGAAGGTGGAAATGTCAATATTACGCTGTTAAATCAACAAGACGCAATTGTCGTTTCCATAGCGGATGAAGGGATTGGCATCCCTTCAGATACTATTGGACATCTATTTGAGAAATTTTATAGATTCGATAATAGTTATAGTAGAAAAATTGGCGGTACCGGTCTAGGTTTATCTATATGTAAGGAGATTATACAAGACCATAACGGACAGATTTGGGTAAGTTCTGAAGAAAACGTAGGGACGACAATCTTCTTCTCCCTTCCTTTGAAACAGCAGTTGCCAATAGAAAAGATTGACTACGACAAACCTTTAATTGTCATAGTAGAAGATGATGTGAATATTTCATTATTACTAGGTGAAGAGTTAGCAAGCAATGGATTTTCAGTCATTCATCATTCCAAAGTAAACAAAGCATTTGTATGTATTGAAAAACTGCAACCGGCTGCAGTCGTCGTCGACCTTATGCTAGAAGAAGGTGAAAACGGTTGGGATCTAATTAGCCAAATGAAAGAACATACTAAAACTAAATCAATCCCGATTGTTATATCTTCTTCATTGGAAAAAGAACCGTTACTGATGAAAAAGTTCCATATTAGTGAGTATTTGACGAAGCCTTATCCTCTTAGCGATTTATCATCCATTATTATGGAAACAATAGAACGATCTGATGGACTGATTTTATATCCAGAGAACAACTAAAAAGAACGTCCTTTTCCTTACGGAGAGGACGTTCTTTTTTAGTTATGTACTGTAATTAAAATAGCGACTTAACTAATTCTACTAATTCACTCGGGCTAAATGGTTTGGGTACAAAGTAAGAGGCCCCTTTGGCTAAAGCAGTATCCTGATCCGCTTGCTGTGCCTTCGCAGTAAGCATAATGATAGGTGTTGTTAGTTGTAACGATTGTAGACGTTCCAATAATTCTACCCCCGTCATACGTGGCATCATATAATCTAAAAGAATGGCGTCATATGAATTTCTTTGAATTTTTTCCAAAGCTTCTACCCCATCTTCTGCTTCTTCTACTTGAAACCCTTCAAATTCCAAAGTGTCCGTGAGCAACATGCGTAAAATATCTTCATCGTCTACAACTAACACTTTTTTTCCTATATGAGTCAAAGTGGGCACCTCCTTCTATTCTCTTTTATCAAATAAACGATTAGCTAATTTATCAATTCTTCCGAGGACTTCTGATGGTTGAAATGGCTTAATAATATAGTCATCTGCTCCAAGCCAAAGAGCTGCTTTAATATCATTTGCACTTTTTCTAGCTGTCATCATGGATACTGTGACGTTTGTTTTAGCATGGTCGCTCTTTAATCGACTTAATACTTCTAGACCATCCATTTTTGGCATGACACCATCAAGTAGTACGATGAAATATGCGTCTGGGCTGTACCAGTCATCTTCCAGAAACGAAGGGCCGTCAGCATACGTCTTCACTGTAATATCAATGTCCGAGGACTTTAACTCCATCAACGTTTGCTGAAGGATCTGCCTAATGAATGAGTCGTCATCTACAATAATGACAATCAACTTTCTCTTCACTACCCGTTTTCTCTGGTCGTAAATTACAGTTTGATTTCGCCCTGAACGCTTTGCTTCGTAAAGAGCCTGGTCAGCTGCAGATATCAAGTTTGCAGTATTCCCCTTATATGTCGCACTGCCCGCGGAGAAGGTTACTTGGAACGTCTCTTCATTAGAAGTGAATATAGTGTCATTAAATTTTTCCCGAATGTGATCGACGGCATGTACAGTATCTTCTGCTTTGATTGTATCAAATAATAAAGCAAACTCTTCCCCACCATAGCGGAATACGTAATCACCTTCACGTTTTTCTTCTTTAATGATTTCACCGAACTTCCTTAGAACTTCATCGCCGACAGGATGTCCATACAGATCATTTACTTGTTTAAAGTGATCCAAGTCTATTATGACCAGTGAGAAAATCACTTCGGATTGATCGGCTTTTTTAGCCAATGTATTAATAGTCTCGTCGAAGTAGCGTCGATTACCTACACCCGTCAAACTATCTGTAATCATACTGCTACTGACCGCATGTTGACACATTTGTCTATTGAATAAATAAGGGAAAAAGATATCCAAATCAAAAGGTTTAGGTATTAAATCCATGGCCCCTCTACGATATGTTTCAATTAGAATTTCTTTTGTAACCTCTTCACTCGAGATAGCTAAAGTCGTATTTTTTTGCCGCGCGGGTTCTGCAATTTGATCAAGTACTTCAAAACCTGTCATATCAGGCAACTTCGCATCTATGATGACAATACTTGGTCTCATAGAGTAAAATTGTTCAATTCCGCGCTTCCCATTTAATGAAATAATTACTTGAGCTCCAAGCTTCTCGAGCAACTCCTTTAAATTGGATACAAATTCTAAGTCTTGATCAATAATTAGAACGAAAGTCTCTTGATCAAGACGGTTGACGTAACTATCCGGTAATTGAAATTCTTCTTTTTTCACAGTAATGGTATCATCAAAATGCGAACGAATACGATTCTTCAAATTTTCTAATGAAGAAACGGGTATTTTCTGATCGTTGGAAGATGTTAGAATCTCTAATTGTGACGCACAAAAGAGAGACAACTGTTGCAACCCGATTGTCCCAGACGTTCCCTTCAATTTATGAAGAAAATAATACAACTCTCTTTCCGTTAAACTACCACGCGCTTTCCACTCTTCAAAGATATTCTCTGTTCGTTGTGCAAGCATATTCTGATATTTTTTTTGACTCACTGTTTTCCTCTCCGTTCAGCGGAAGCATTCCCATTTCGGCCTGTACTTCTGATTCCCCGGTATTCTACTTCTATAAAAAGAGAGCTGGTAATATAGAATTCCCTATTACCAGCTCAACAATATATTTACTCTAGACCCATTTCTTCTTTCACTACTTGTGAAATTCGATCTGCATAGTCTGCACATTGTGCTTCGGTTTCAGATTCGACCATTACACGGACGAGTGGCTCCGTACCCGAAGGTCGTACAAGAACTCTTCCCTGGCCGTTCATTTCTTTCTCTACTTCATTAATAACTCCAACGATACGCATATTATCCATTACCGCATATTTATCCATTACACGAATATTAGTTAATTTTTGCGGATACACTTTCATTTCACTAGCTAATTCCGAAAGTTTTTTACCTGTTTGCTGCATGATATTGACGAGTTGCAATGCTGTCAGTAAGCCATCGCCTGTTGTATTATAATCCATGAAAATAATGTGACCTGATTGCTCTCCACCAAGATTATAATGATTTTTACGCATCTCTTCTACGACGTACCGATCCCCTACAGCTGTTTGAACACTCTTCATGCCGAATTCTTCTAGAGCTTTATAGAAGCCCAGATTACTCATCACAGTAGAGACAATAGTATCTGATTTTAATCTGCCCTTGCTATGTAAATATCGAGCAACAATGAACATAATTTGGTCACCGTCAACAATGTTTCCTTTTTCATCAACAGCGATGAGACGATCTCCATCACCATCAAATGCTAAACCGATATCAGCACTTTTTTCTACTACAAGTGCTGCAAGTGCTTCGGGGTGTGTAGACCCAACACCATCATTAATGTTCAAGCCATTTGGAGAAGCACCCATTGTGGTTAAGTCTGCATCCAAGTCCGCAAAAACATGGGTTGCCAAGACCGAAGTTGCACCATGTGCGCAATCAAGTGCCACATGGATATTCTCAAAGTCCTCATCGACAATTTGTTTCAGGTATTGAATATACTTTTGACCGCCTTCAAAGTATTCCGTAATGGTTCCAACATTCCCACCAACCGGACGAGGCAATGTATCTTCTTCTGCATTCAATAGCTGTTCGAATTCTTCTTCCTGTGCATCAGTCAGTTTAAAACCGGTTTCCCCAAAAAACTTAATTCCATTATCTTCAACCGGATTATGTGAAGCTGAAATCATCACACCTGCTTGTGCGTTCATGACACGTGTTAAATAGGCTACGCCTGGTGTACTGATTACGCCTAATTTCATAACTTCCACGCCAACAGATAATAGACCTGCTATTAGCGCATTCTCAAGCATTAAACCAGAAATCCGTGTATCTCTTCCTACTAATACTTCTGCTTTTCCTTCTACATCTTTAGTAAATAAATATCCACCGATTCTTCCTAATTTAAATGCCAGTTCAGGTGTAAGTTCCTTGTTCGCTACACCTCTGACGCCATCTGTTCCAAAATACTGTGTCATGTTGTATTCTTCCTTTCGATCTTATCTTAGTAGATCATGTTTGGTACGTGCTTTACGATTCTTTAGTATCATCCGTCTTTTTCGATACGTCGGATATTTCACCTGAAACCTTCACCTGGATTTTTAATTTAGCAGGTGTCACTTTAGTAATTCCTTCTGGCTTTTTCACATCTACTTCCACTTTCCCGGATTTATCTATTTTATCTATATCCAGTTCTACTGGAATATCTTTAATTGCGTCCACTGAATTCTTTGGACCGTACATACGAATGAATTGAACTTCGGGTACGGCACTTTCAATCGTTATTCCATCCGGAGATTGTCCCTTTTGTTGCAACTTCAACGGAATTTCACGACTATATTCCTGAATATCCACTTTGACGGTGACTTCTTCCGGATCTAATGCAACGGATAGCTTATTCAAGTCCCGATCCAACACACGAACACGTGACTTTTGCTCAAAAGGCTTATCTAGGCTACCGTCACTAGCAATAGAGACCTTTACGAAACTAATGGCATCCACCACGCTTTTCGCACCTGTAACATTAATTGAAGAGGGTTGGACGCCCATGCTTTTCACTTCATAGCCTTCTGCTAGCAATCTAGTATTCATCTCTGGATCAACACGAAATGATTGAGTTACCTTTTCCTCAATATTGATAGTAACTGTTGCAGGGTCTAGCCGAACATCCAGTTTATCTGATAAATTTTCTGCTTGTATACGCACACTATGTTCACCAAGTGTCAAGTTTTGCAAGTCTAATTTCAATGTAAAGTCCTTTAGCAATTTAGTAGTCTGTACAATTTGGGCGGGTCCTTCAATTGTCATATTGACCATGTCAGGTACTCCGGTTACTACTAAATTTTCCGTATCGTAGTATACTTCTACGGGTACGTCTTGCATGAGATCAAACACATCGCCTATTGTATTACGACTTGATTGGTCCTCTGCTTTTACTGATAAAAACAGCATAATTGCTAAAAACAGAGCAGTCAGTCGTAGAAACCAGGGGCTATCCATGAATTTATCCATTTTTTCTCTTCCCCCACTTCCATAGAGAAGTATCTGTTTGTCCTGTAGTGTTACCGAACCATGAAATACGTAATAGCTTTTCAAATTCCTCGATATCTAATTTTCGGTTAATTTCCCCATCCGCAGCCAGACTTATAGCACCCGTTTCTTCGGAAACAATGATAGTTACCGAATCAGTGACCTCACTGATACCAAGTGCCGCACGATGTCGTGTACCGAGCTCTTTAGAAATAAACGGACTTTCCGACAAAGGTAAATAACAACCCGCAGCAGCAATACGATTTTTCGTCACAATGACTGCACCGTCATGTAGCGGTGTGTTTGGAATGAAGATATTAATGAGAAGCTCGGAAGTAATATGTGAATTCATGGGGGTGCCTGTTTCGATATATTCACTAAGACCTGTTTCCTTCTCAATCGTGATTAACGCACCAATACGTCGCTTCGCCATATAACTAACGGATTTGACGAATGCCTCAATTAGTCGATCACGTTCTTCTTCCTCCTGCATAGCAGTCCGCGCAAAGAGTCTGCCCCGTCCTAGCTGTTCTAACGCTCTACGCAATTCTGGCTGGAATATAATGATTGCAGCCAAAAAACCGAATCGCAGTACTTCTTCCATCATCCATTGAAGTGTCTTCAAACCGAGCCATTCCGTAATATAGCGACCGATTAAAATCACAAATATACCTTTTAATAATTGGACAGCTTTTGTTCCTTTAATAATGGTAATTAATTTATATAGTACGAACCAAACAAGAAGCACATCCACAATATTTTTCAGTATTTCTATTGGTGCTAACGTTGTTGCTTGCTCCAAACCCGGCATGTGCTTCCCCTACCTTTTAAAAAAGTTCTTATAAATTTAGTATAACATAATTCCCAACTGACATGCCCAACTAAAGGGTATTGTACGTCTGAGTGAAAATTAAAAAAGTGATGCATAAGCCCGTAAGCCGCATCACTTTGTAATTTATTTTATCACTCATTTTCAAGCTTTTCTTCTTTCGACGCAGGGATAATTTCCTTTGCCACAGATTTCATCTTATACCACAGCCAATCAAAGATTTCATTGATTTCTTCACTTGATCCCGTTATAACCGCAGTCGAAGCCATATACTTAGAACCTCTAATGACCGTGACATCGCCATCAACCTCTCCTTCTATTCGAAGGTTCCCATTCTTCACGACAAGGTCTCCAACAACTGTTTCGCCTGCCGGTACAACAACCGTTTCTCCCTCAACAACCAGATTAGGCTGTTTCGTAAACGAAAACTGCTGTTCATTTTCAAAACTCGAGAAGAAAGATGCACTCATCAGTAGTAAAAACATCGCAGCCGCCACCATAAATGGATGTTGACGTAACCACTTATTCGGACCTTTCTTAACCGTCTGTCTTGGCAATCTTGCAGTCACGCCATTGACAAAACCAGTGGGTGCTTCCACTACATCTACAGCCTTAAATAAAGTAACGGTTTGCTCTAGTTCCTCAAATGTTTCTCTGCACTCAACACATAACTTCAAATGTTCGTTCATAATCTGCTCTTCTTCATTGGTGATTTCACCATCTAAAAACGCATGCATATAATGGACAACATGTTTAGGACATTTTTCCATGAATCTAACCTCCTACATACTCCCCATTTGTTGCCGAAGCGCTTCTCGTCCTCGATGTACTCGTGTTTTTACTGTGCCGAGTGGCATCTCCAAGATGTCAGCGATTTCCTGCAACTGTAGGTCTTCCATATATCGTAAAATAATAATCGTGCGGTATTTATCGGGCAGCCTGTTTACTTCATATTGAACACGATCTTTCATTTCCATCTTTTCTACTTCTTCTTCAGGTAACTGTTGTACCATTGCGATTTGCGAATACATGTCCAAGCCTTCAGTCCCTGGAACTGTAGCATCCAAGTAGTAATCGGGTTTTTTCTTACGTATACGATCAATACATAAATTGGTGGCAATACGATACAACCAAGTAGAAAATTTCCGCTTTTGATCATAGGTTTCCAAATTTACATAAGCGCGCACAAAGGCTTCTTGTGCAATATCTTCCGCCTCTGCTGCATTGTTCAACATTCGGTAGCAAACTTGATATAGACGGTGTTGAAAATGGATGACGATTTCCTCAAAAGCTTCCTGATTACCATGTAAAACTTCTTTTACTCGTTTGTTAATTAATTCGTCCAATAGGCTTCACTCTCCGCTCTCATGCGGCTGTCCCTTTATATACGTTAGAAACTACATTTGGTTTCACTTTTTTCATTTATTATGTCCATCTCTACTTTATCATTATTCAGACTATCAGTGATAGCGATTTCCTTAATACAAAAAGTGATCAAAACCCGCAGGCTTTAATCACTTCAACGAATTATAGTAGTTTTTCACCAAATAATGATCCCATCAGGCCGACTGCCACATCAGCTGTCTTATTGTACTTGTCGAGTATAGGATTAACCTCAACGAATTCCGCGGATGTAACAACATTTGCATCTTCTAGCAATTCCATAGCCAGATGACTTTCACGGTATGTGATCCCACCTGGCACCGGCGTTCCAACTCCCGGTGTATACAATGGATCCAAACCGTCCAAGTCTAATGACAAATGAACACCATCTACTTTTCTTGATGCAAAATATTCAAGTGTTTGCTGTATGACCGCTGACATTCCGTAACGGTCGATTTCGTGCATAGTAAATACTTTTACGCCTTTTTCTTTAATCAATTGTCGTTCACCAGGATCTACTGAGCGTGCTCCAATGATTACCACGTTTTTAGGATTGATTTTCGCTCCCTCACTATGCACATTTACCAATTGGTCATGTCCCAGCCCCATACTGACCGCAAGCGGCATACCATGGATATTTCCTGACGGAGATGTTTCGCTCGTATTCATATCTGCATGCGCATCATACCAAATAACACCAAGATTTTTATAGTGTTCCGTCAACCCTGCAAGTGTACCTATTGCAATACTATGATCTCCACCAAGCACTAATGGAAACTTTTTGTCCTTTACTATGGCTGAAATTTTCGCAGCAAGCTCTTCAGTCGCTTCTGTCACTTCCGTTAAGTTCTTCAATCCTGCTTCATTACACGATAGATCATGAATAGGAGAAACCGAAATATTCCCTTCGTCTGTTACATGATGCCCCAATGCCTGCAGGCGATCTACCGCTCCTGCATAGCGAATCGCGCTTGGTCCCATATCTACTCCACGCCGGCTCTGACCAAGATCCACGGGGACTCCGATTAAAGAAATGTCTAGTTCGCGCATAGTTATCCTCCCACCTGATATTCATATTTTTATGTAGAACGGTATTCTCTAATTTCACTCGCGCCTTCTAGTGACATCGGTCGGCCGTAATAATAGCCTTGCCCTTCACGGCACCCTAACTCATAGAGCATTTTTACTTGCTCAGGTAGTTCTATTCCTTCTGCCACTACATTCAATCCCGCCGTATCCGCAAGAGTTACAATCGCTTTGACAATAGCTTGACTGTTTTCATTTTCCAATATATCCCGAACAAAAGACATATCAATTTTTAACGTATCGGCTGGAAGCTCTTTAATATAGCTGAATGTACTATAACCTGTACCGAAGTCATCAATCGCAACAGTAATGCCTTCACTGCGGAGCCTTTGAATGGATTCTTTCATGCCATCCGTATCCATAAATGAACTTTCTGTGAGTTCTAATTCTAACATCTCAGGTGGTACATGGTATTCTTTAATGATATTCAATACAGAGTCAACAAAGCCCTCTTCTTTCATTTGGATTGTTGAGACATTCACAGCAAACCGATATGTTTCACCAGCCGCAGCTTCTATCTCTGCACGCCTACATACTTCACGCAAGATCCATTCTCCAAGTGGTATGATGATTTTCGTTTCCTCAGCGAGCGGAATGAATTTATTAGGCGGAATAATACCTAAATCCGGATGTTTCCAACGTACAAGTGCTTCTACGCCAGTCAACTTACCTGTATCCAGTAACACTTTCGGTTGATACTCAAGATAAAAATGTTGTTGTTGCACGCTTTTTCTCAATTCATTTTCCAACAAAATTCGCTCTAATGACATCTTTGAAGTACCCGGCTCGTACATTACTGTATCGCCGCCACCTTGTAACTTCGCCTTACCTAATGCCAATGTAGCTTTAGTAACCAAATCGGAAGGTTGATTGGCGTGTTCGGGATACAAAGACACACCACAACTTATAGACAATGTGTAGTTTTGTTTTCCAACTTGGATAGGTTGTTCCAAAAAAGTACGAATCTCCTCCGCATGATTGAAGAACTCTTCTCTGTCCTTCAATCCGGATATGATGAATGCGAATTCATCTCCCGCAATACGGGCTAACAGGCTTTCAGGACCTGTTCTCTTTTTCAGTCGTTCTCCAACCATTGCCAATAAATAGTCTCCCGCTTCATGCCCAAGTAAATCATTTGCATAGCGTAGACGATCAATATTCATATGAACAAGTGCAAATAATTGATTGCGGGTACGTGCTCTTTCAAATGCCAAAGCCATCTGTTCTCTAAATGAATTTCTGTTCATTAAGGAAGTCAATTGGTCATTATAGACTAGATACTTAATTTTCTCGTCTGATTTCACACGTTCTGTAACATCTCGCATGACGACTAAAAGTTTGTCTTCATATTCAATCAATTCCTTTACTTCATCAATCTTGGCCTCCATAATATGTAATCCATTTCTACTATCTAAAAAAGAAAACTCCAAATTAAGTGATTGGCGTTGATATCCTCCAAATTGCAAAATTTTCTTTTCTACTTTTTGACGATTTTTCTTATAGATATAAGAATACAATGAATTGGAATATAGTTCGTCCACTGAATGTCCAAGAAGCTTCTGAAAAGAAGGAGAAACATAGTAGAACTTCCCTTGCCGATCAATGATCGCAATATAATCAGATGCATTATCCGTAATAATTTCGTAAAGATCCGCATTTTTTTGGATCTCTAGTTCCATTTTCTTTCTCTCGGAAATGTCATAGCGAATTGCGATGTATTGATAAGGTTTTCCTTTACCATTTAAAAATGCAACAATCGTTGTGTCTACCCAGTAAGTTGACCCATCCTTAGCACGATTGCATATATCGCCACGCCAAGTATTACCCGTCCCGATTGTTGACCACATCTCTTTAAAGAATGCTGCGTCATGATAACCTGAGTTTACAATACGTTGATTAGCGCCAATTAATTCTTCCCTTGAATATTTTGAGATTTTTTCAAAGTGTTGGTTGGCATATTGAATCGTTCCTTTTGAGTCAGTGATTACGACGATAGCTGCCTGTTCTAATGTATAGGCAATATCACTAAGAACCTTTTGTAATTCTTTTTCACTACTAGACTTAACAAATACATCCATACCGTTTAGAAACTCTTGCATAGCTATATCACAATCCCTATATCTGGTTATTTTTTATTGTCCATACAAGATAAACTACCTATATGTGTTACAGATTATTATACATGATAATTGTAATTGTTCTATATGATTAAGTATTTTACACAACAAAAAACCCTTTATTATTTATTAATAATAAGGATTCGACGGATTTATTATTGAATTGTAGGTACTTTAATAAAATGGCTGGGGTAGCTGGATTCGAACCAACGAGTGACGGAGTCAAAGTCCGTTGCCTTACCGCTTGGCTATACCCCAATGTATAGCTGGTTAGTTTTTAAAGGTGAAACAAAAATGGTGGTGGGGGACGGATTCGAACCGCCGAACCCGGAGGGAGCGGATTTACAGTCCGCCGCGTTTAGCCACTTCGCTACCCCACCTAGTTAAAATTACGATAAGCTTCGCATTGCTGTTTTTCTTTTAAAAGTTAATTGGTGACCCCTACGGGATTCGAACCCGTGATACCGCCGTGAAAGGGCGGTGTCTTAACCGCTTGACCAAGGGGCCATGATAGTCTTCATGGAGCTTCCAGCCGGACTCGAACCGGCGACTTCTTCCTTACCATGGAAGCACTCTACCTGCTGAGCTATGGAAGCATAAAAAAATGGCTCCGCAGGTAAGACTCGAACTTACGACCGATCGGTTAACAGCCGATTGCTCTACCACTGAGCTACTGCGGAATAATAATAATATGTTTAGTACGCTTGACGACAAAAACCATTATAGCATGCTTGCTAACTCTGTGCAACAGATACTTTTAAATCACTCAAGCTTTTTTAATTATAGTGGGCTTAGTCATAGACGTCAAGAGTTTTTCATACAATAGTTTAGACTTCACATAATTAAGGAGATTGGCATGATAAAAAAACTTCTCTTCCTTTTTGTATTGATTGCAATATTCTTAGCTTTCGTTCCCCAATTGGCCAAGCCTTCTTCTACCTTGAAGACAGTTTTCCGATTGACTGAACAACCTGCAGTGATAGTGAAAGGTATCCAAGGTTCGGCATTGACCATTAATATTTCATTCGGTGAAAAAGAAGTGGAGGAACTTCTTGAAAACCTGTCGCAGCCCTATCCTCTATTATTTATCGATAGTGACTGGGCTTCACGCTTCCCTCACATTACAGAGAAAATTAAGCAACGTTCTCTTCCTGTCGCATTACTCGGCACTGAGGGTCAACAGTATGAAAGTGATTCCAATCTTTTAAGCGAGCAACTTCAAACGTTTGAAGAGTTGTTTAGCATGCGTCCTCTTTGGTTCCGGACGACAGATGAAGAATTCCCCTTAACACTCCTACAAGAATTGAACGAAGCAGAAATCAATGCTTTAGGATCTACCGTTCATTGGTCTGGCGGCACACTACCGAAGGCTGCTAAGGGAGAAATTATTGCCGTTCCATATGCTCAAAATGAACACGTAGCGATAGCTGATATTCAGCGACTAATTGCCAGCCGTACTTTTCAATCTGTAGAAGACTTGTTATTTCAGTCAACTGTGAAAACAAAAAAAATTCCACAATAAAAAACTGACGGGAGATGATCTCCTGTCAGTTCTTTTTAGATTTCTCTACTTGTTTCTTCGTCTTTTTTCTTTCATTTCTACGTTTATCCAGCTTTTCTTTATCAATATCGGATTGCTTATTGTATTTAGGCAATACTAATAATTGATAAGCATTCACTGCGAGTAGTGGGAATAAAAGAATGGTTACCCATTCATCTTTATTACCTGAAGTAACCATAAGTGCCGGCAACCATTCAAGCGTCGTGATGACAATCATGAAAAATAATGCAGAAATCAATGCATGTTTTTTCGTCCACTGTGCTTTGAAGTACGCTGTCACTACGGATACTGCAATCAAAGTAATCAGTAAGAAAATATACAGAACCGTGCGGCTCGTATCTGCTTTCGTCAATTGGAAGCGGAAGAAAACTAAGTCAAACAGCACGACTACTATGATCAGCATTTGAACCCAGTTCCACAAGGTAAGTGTACGGAACATATTGACACCGAACTGATGAACGGTCAAATAGGCGAAGAAGCCCATCTGCGCGACTACACTCATCGTAAATCCTAAGAAAATCATCCATAAAAAGGCACCAAGAAATTGCCAGATCTCGCCTGCCTGTAAGTATCCATAAAAAAAGTCCCAACGTACAATTAGACCGACAACCGCTGTAATCGCTCCGCCAATTGCCATTGCGCGTAAGAAAAATTTAACCCAATTTCGTATTGTCACAGCACTGTTCCCCTTTTTATCATGTCCATCCTAGTGTATCAACGATCGACAAAAAAATCTATTTCATTGAACGATTCATGCATATTCCTTCTTATATTGTGAACAATAAATGAAAATACAAGTGGAAGGTTGAGTGGAATGAAAAAATTTGCTGTTCTTTTTCTATTCCTTCTATTTCTTACAGGTTGCAGCGGAGGTCATCAGGCGGCACCAAGCTATGATGAGATGAAAAAGATGATGACAGATGCAATCCAGACGGAAGACGGAAAAAAGGCACTCCGTAAATTGATGACAGATCCCGAATTCAGGGAGTTACTAGTACTTGAACAACCCGAGGTCAAGCAGAGCATTGAAAATGTATTGCTTTCTAAAGAAGGCGAACGTTTTTGGAAAACAGCTTTTGAAGATCCAAAATTCACCGAATCCATCGCAAAAAGCATGAAAAAGCAACAAGCGGATATCATGAAAGATTTGATGGGAGACGCTTCTTTTCAAAAAGAAATGGAGAAGTTTTTTGGTCAACCAGACATGATGAAACAAATGGAGAACATCGTGAATTCAGCAACGCTCAAGAAGGAAATGGAGAAGGCCATAGAGGATACAATCAATAGTCCCCTCATGCAAGCGAAGTGGCAAGAACTGATTATGAAGGCAGGAAAAGGTGCTGGAGGGGAATCCGCTAAAGATGGCGGTAAAGAAGAAGAAAAAACAGACGAAGAAGGAAAATAATCCTTTCTTCGTCTGTTACATTTTATTTTTCTATTTTTTTAATTACCGTATCAGCAACATCTAAATAGATTTTTCCTATCGGATGATCTTCTGCATAGACGGAAGGTGCAAAATCCGTTTCGTTCCAGTCAGGCTGACCGAGAGGGATTTGTCCTAATAATTCAGTACGAAGTTCTTCAGAAAGACGAACACCGCCGCCTTGCCCAAAGACATACTCTTTCTCGCCTGTCGCTTTCGATGCGAACCAAGACATGTTTTCAATAACTCCGAGTAACTCATGTTCAGTCTGTAACGCCATCGCCCCTGCGCGTGCTGCAACGAATGCTGCTGTTGGGTGTGGAGTAGTAACGACAATTTCTTTTGATGCTGGAATCATTTGATGAATATCAAGCGCTACGTCACCTGTTCCTGGTGGTAAGTCAAGCAACAAGTAATCCAACTCGCCCCAGTCCACGTCGCGGAAAAATTGATCCAACACTTTCCCAAGCATAGGTCCACGCCATACAACGGGTGCATTATCTTCAACAAAGAAGCCCATTGAAATCACTTTAACACCAAAACGTTCTACCGGCATGATGCGATCTTCCCGTACTTCAGGCATAGCTGTAATACCCATCATATCCGGTACACTGAATCCATAAATATCCGCATCGATCAAGCCAACTTTTTTACCCCGTCTGGCTAGGGCTACTGCTAAGTTAACGGAGACCGTAGACTTCCCTACGCCTCCTTTACCAGATGCAATCGATATAAATTCAATATTGGATACGGGGGATAAGATATCTTGTGTTTCCGCTTCAGTAACAGTACCACGGAATTGCTCTAATACTTCTTTAGGCAACTCTTCAAATCGAATACCTACTGAGTCGGCACCTGCTTCTTTCAACACTTCTACTACTTTTGATTGTAGCGTCAATTGCTCTCCGGTATTCACTTTCGCAATCGCGACTTTAACACTGACGTGTTCTTTCTCTGGTTTAATGGTTACATCCACAATACCATTCGTTTCTGCCAATGTTTTATGTAAAAACGGATCTTCCAATGCGCCAATCAGTTCACGGACTTGTTGTTCATTAATCAAATTCAACACTCCTTAATGAATTCATTCACTCCTTTTCAGTATATCATATTCCCTATTTACCCAAACGTCATATGCTTCATTGCTCATCAGTAAGTTGATATTTCACTATTCCATCTACGATCGCCGCAGCTACTTTTTTCTGATACGATTTATTTGCCAACAGTTTTCTTTCTTCAGGATTGGACAGGAAACCCGTTTCTACCAATACAGCTGGAACCGGTACTTTTTTCAATAAATAGACCCCTGTGATTTTCATAGCTTCCCGCTCAGTATTTTTCAACTGATCACGCAATTCATTTTGGATTGACGTCGCCAATTGCTTACCTTCCGGATGACCACCTGGATGATAGAATACTTGCGCCCCTCTCCAACGTTCTTCTGGTATCGCGTTAACGTGCACGCTAATAAACATATCCGGCTTCGAATCGACTGCCATGCTTTCACGCAGTTTCAAGTCAGCGAACTTTCTGCTTCTCAACGAAGTAAACTTCTCGGATGGCGCATGTTCTGCTACTGCATCTCCACTTTTCTCCCTCGTCATTTCTACAGTTGCACCTTTTTTCTTTAATAGTTTACTCACTTCATGGGAAATGTTTAACGTAATATCTTTTTCAATAAGTTCGCCTGCCGAAGCACCTCCGTCTTCCCCACCATGTCCAGGGTCAATGAGGATACTTACCCCACCAAGCTCCGAGGGCAGAAAGAAACCACGATCAGATGCTTTGACTCCATATAAAACTCCACCTAATGAGAAAATTATTAGCAACCCTGCTACAAGCCACTTTTTCATACAGACACCGCCTTTTTCTTTCACTATACGCTTGGACTTTTAAGGTTATGTCTACACTGTAGCGGATTAGTGAATTAGAGGACGGGATGCATCGTTGCGCTGTGTTCCAACTTCAATCCCTTTTAATAAAAAAAGCTGTCGCAAGAAGTTTTCACTTCTTACGACAGCTTTCGTTTAGTCTATTATTTTGTTTCGCCTTCCCATGCTAGCATGCCGCCTAACATGTTTGTTACATCAAAACCTTCGTCTGCCATAAGCTCTTGTGCACGGCCACTTCTGCCGCCTGAACGGCATACTAAGATGTAAGGTGTTTCTGCATTCAAGTCATGCATTTCGATAGGTAGATTGCCGAGAGCGATATGTTGTGCACCTGGAATCATGCCTTCCGATACTTCATCATCTTCACGTACATCAATGATATTGAGTTCTTTACCGCTTTCCAATTGCTCTTGTACTTCTTTTGCAGTCAATTCTTTTAAAGTCATGAATGATATCCTCCAAAGTGTTTAATGTACTCTTATTCTATCTTGCTAGGTCAAGCATTGTCTATTGAAATGAACTAATTAGAGTTGCTGTAATTCTTTCATTGTATGCCCACAATTTTCCCATAATCTAGTTGTGTCCGCCACTTCGACAATCGCAGGGATATAGCGTTCGGATTCTTTTATAGGCAGTTCCAGACCAGATACAAATAAAGACAGTTCCATCATGAAGTCGCCGCCACTTACTTGTAGATTATATACTAGTTCAGAGACTTCTTCGTCTACATCCAATTGATTACCGAAGTCCTCTTTCAACATATTCTTTACTAGTAACTGCTCTGGCGTTTCTTGAAAATACTCTTCGTCAATGTAACGTAGTAATTCTTCTTTTCCCGGTACATAATATGGCTTTCCAGCTACAATTCTTTTCAAGTTTTCCTTTTCATCTTTTTCGCTTGTCGCTTCAGCTACAAATTCATTTGATTGAATATAGACAAAGCTTTCCTCTAGTTTTTCTTTCACCCGCGTAGACTGCAAATAGCTTTCTATTTCATCCAATGAAACCTTTTCTTCGTTTTGATCATTGTAAATTTCAACAACTTTTTCAATAGGCACAATCCCATATAAATTTGTGCACGCCACGATATACTTCATTGCCAATTCTTCATCCATTTATCAACACACCTTTCGCTTATCCCGATAAATTCCCTATGTACTCTTTCTGTATTGTATCAAAACTATTGTCTCTTGTTCAAAACGAGAACTGTTTTGATCATTCAGGACGATGTCATAATATACTATAGTAACTAGAAAATTCAGGAGGAATGATATGGGCGCTATAAATGGCAATGAATTTGTCCGTAGAATGGATGAGCAGAATACTGAGATTTGGCTGGATGGTCAACAATTGAAAGGACCTATTTCTAAACACCCTGCTTTCAAAGGACTTATAGAAACGAAAGCTTCTCTATATGATTTACAACTATCACCTTCACACAGTTCTCGCATGACATACACTTCTCCCGTCACCAATGAGCAAATTGGCCTTTCTTACTTACAACCGAAAACCAAAGCGGATCTACAGAAACGTAGAGTAATGACCGAAGAATGGGCAAGACTTTCCTGCGGCTTACTTGGTAGAAGTCCCGATTATCTTAATACCGTCATTATGAGTTTCGCCTCTTCTTCTCCTCACTTGCTCGGCAAGGAAAACTGTTTTCCAGAACATATTCAAGCGCTGTATGAACGAGCAAGAGAAGAGGACCTATCCTTTACACACACCTTCATTACACCACAAACCAATCGATCTCAAAGTGCCTTTCACACTTCAGATGAACCCATTTCCGCAAAGATTGTAGATAAGACATCAGAAGGTCTCATCATTAAAGGAGCTAAGCTACTTGCAACACAGGGCGGCGTGACGGATGAAGTATTGGTGTTCAGCACGCCTTCATTTCTTGGAGATTCTGATGAAGCTTTCGCCTTTTCAATTCCTTCCGCTACAGAAGGTTTACGTTTTCTTTGTAGAGAGTCATTCGTAGGCGGGAGTTCCACATTCAATCACCCTCTGAGTTCAAGGTTTGAAGAAATGGATGCTGTAGTTGTTTTCGATAATGTTCTCGTCCCATGGGATCGTGTATTCTTTCATCACAATCGCGAAGTAGCTTCGGAGTTTTTTTCTATGAGTTCATTCCATCCTTTTGCTACACATCAAGTCATTACAAGACAGATTGTCAAAACAGAGTTTATGCTGAATTTGGCAGAGCAGCTCGTCCAAACAATTAATGTATCTGAATATCTCCACATTCAGGAGAAACTATCAGAAATAATTATTGGGCTCGAAACGATGAAAGCACTACGAGATAAATCTGAAGCCGATGCAGCCCTCAATCAATGGGGATACATGTGTCCAAGTGAAATACCACTTCAAGTCGCTAGTAATATTTTTCCGAAAGTCTACCCACGTTTCAGTGAGATCATCCAACTAATCGGTGCGAGTGGGATGGTGGCGTTACCTACAGATAGAGATTTCCAATCGTCCATTCAACCTGATCTCGCAAAGTACTTACAAGGAGCTACGAAACCCGCGATAGAACGTGTACAACTATTTCGATTAGCTTGGGATTTAACAATGAGTTCGTTCGGCACAAGACAAACACAATATGAACGATATTTCTTCGGTGACCCGGTTCGCCTATCAGGTCACCTATACCGATCCTATCCGAAAGATGCAGGGCAGGAAATGATACGCCATTTACTTTCAGATTAAATAAGATTCAGGTAATTAGGCATTGTTATTTCCATGTACACCATCCGCCACGCATATCTATCACAAGCGATATATCAATGATATCTTGACCCCCAATTTCTTTCATCAGAAAGACTCTGAATAAATCAACGCCCCTACGCCAGATTATATGGTATAGGGGCGTTGTTTTATTAAACAGGTATTTCTTGAAAGTCGATGCGAATAAATTTACCTGTTTCAGCTGAATAGGTGACAGTCACGATCACACCAAATTCTCGTTCGTCCTCTTTTAACCAAAGTTGAAACTTCTCCACACTTGTGACTTTCTTTGAATCGGTAGCGATATGCAAATAATCCTTGATATCTGCCTGGGGATATCTGAGCATCGTTTGCTTGATAGCAAGTCTTGACCATTTCGCATATGCCGGCACTTCCACTTTACTGAGTGTAGCAATTGGCGCATCACTAGTACCCGACCCACTTGTCAATAACACTCCAAGTGCCAAACCTAATTTTGCAAAGATGGCGCACACCTCCTTCAAGAATAGCATGCGCTGTTTATAACCAATCGATTCTAAATAAAAAACATCCAACTAAAATCGTCAGATGTTTCTTATTTATTATATTGTAATCGTCTGCTCTTCCTGCACTCCAGGCCACATTTGTTTAGTATAGGCCATGTCCCAGAACATATACTCATAACGAGTCGTATTAAGGAAGATTTCCTCTAATCTCACTAATTCCGATTCAGGCTTTCCTTCTGCCGTTTCATCCATTAATTCTAAGCACCAAGTAGCCAACTCGCCAAAGTCTTTCGATGAATACATGCGAATCCAGTCACCATACAACGGATGATCCAACGCACCTGGCAACTCAGCAAGCTCTTTACCAATCTCCCAGTAGCTCCACGCACACGGCAATAATGCAGCGACGACTTCTGCTAAAGAACCGTTTTGACTAACATGTAGCATATAATGCGTATACGCTAGGACAATTGGAGACGGCTTGGCATTCTCAAGCTCCTCTTCGGTAATGCCAAAACGAGCTGCATATTTACGATGAAGTTCCATTTCCGTGTTTAGAGTTCCGTTAAGTAAGGCGGCAAATTTCCCCATCATCTCGACATCGGTCGCTTTCATGGTGCCTACGGCAAACACTTTCGCATAGTCAATTAAATACAAATAGTCTTGCACCATATAAAAACGAAACTTCTCCTGATCCAACGTACCATTTCCAATCTCTTGGACAAATGGATGATTGTGATTCTGTCTCCAAATCGGTAATGTTTTCTCTAATAAACGCTCAGTGAACTTCATGTATACTCTCCCCTTTTTCATAGTAAATGAAAAAACCACTTCTTGACCAGAAGTGGCGGAGAGACATCACAGAGCACAGAAATCAGCTACGTAATATCTACACCACTTCCTTACGCCGGTATGAACCGGATCAAGTTAAAGGGTTAAAGCAATTTGCTTCTCTCAGCTCCACAGAGCACCCCTAGCGGTAACGATTATTTCATTTGTATATCCATTGTAGGCATATCTTGTCAGAAAGGTCAAATAAATTGAGATTGCACTCTGTCTCACGTACAAAACAGTCACGCAGTTTCTTTTTTTATTCTAGATGTTCTTTTAGCTTTTTCTGAACATCTTCTTCAATTTTCTTCACGCGCTCATCTTTTAGTTTACGTCTTGGTTTAGGATGAAACCATTCGATTTCGCCATTAATAAATGTCCCTTTAAACTCTTCGCCTTGGATCTTCAATTTAAATAACTGAAGTGGCCGTGTTTGATTTCTACCAAGCGAACGTTCGATTTCAATATCATCTGCTTCATTTCTAATTCCTTGCTCGGATAACAGTTCCAAAACTTTATCCTCTATGGCAATTACCTCTTCTTCGCCGACATCTTGCTTAGGATGTGGATGAAGCCACTGGATTTCACCTTCATGATAGTCACCTTTATACTTACGTCCTTCTAATATGAGCTTAAACTGAATTCGCTCGTACGGCCTGTCTTCAAAAACTTTTTCTGCTTCAAAGTCATCAACCACAGGAAACACCTCCAAAATAGTATGAAGTCTCTTTTTATAGAATAGGCTATTTTACTTCATCCATCACTACTAATTCAAGCGATCTAGCCTGATATTTAATTTCTCAACCATTCCTGCCCACTTACATTTTCTCTTCTCATTTCAAATGATATTCGAATATATCTCAGTAAGTAGTGATTGTCAAATCAATTAACGATGTTACCTATTATGTGTAATTAGGAAGTAGAGTAAGGTTTCGACCTTATACTTTATAGTGCATATATATAATGATACCCAAAATTCCATATTTCAATCATTTGAAATATGGCCTTTAATACTTCCACTATTTGATAAACTTCAGCGTAGCAACTATAAATATAGTTTTACTTCAATTGGTAAAAAAAACCGACAACTCTTTTGAATTGTCGGGTAGATCCTAGTACTTCCGTAAAAAACTTGGTTTCGTTTGATACCATTCGTCGCTAATTATATGGTGACAGACTGAAATAATTCGCTCTATAACCTGTGTATAGTTTGCTAATATGCGAATCGTGAAGCCGGGAACAGCAAGTTTGGATAATCCAAATGCAAATTCCCCTGCCTCTTGTTGAATTGCTTCATACAATCGATCCAATAGAGCATCACTCGTTTTTTCACCAACGACAATTAACGAACCTAAATGTGTGTATCCTTCCATAAAGCCTAACGCATTCATATCTTGTGATGCCGGATGGAGTTTAATATGGTCAAATGCAACAAGCTGATCATCCATATAAATCTCTGTTTTCAAACGAAGCATGTCGTAACTGAATTTTTCACCATCCGGCGACCAGCCGGGAGTCAATATATCGGAATACAGCAAGGTTGCCCCTTTTTCCATATATATACTATTTTTCTGATAACAACTAGCATCTTTGTATGCAATCAGTGCATCCGGTAAGTACTCTAGATAACTGTCTTTTTTCAAACGGAAAATCGTCTCTTGGTACACTGGCTTGGTAGGCGTTCTATATACTTTCGTAGATGACTGGGTCGTCAACGTCAGCATAGCTCCCTCACCAAGCGTGACTTTCATTTGATACCGATCTCCATCTAAATAGCCACCGCCAGGATTCAATAAATAATAGCATGGATAACTATTCTTATTGAAATAGACAGGACGCATCACTTTAAATGCGCCTTGGAAGTAGACAGTTTTCGCCACAGAACGGCCTAGCCGATTTTCCATGACAAGGTCAAGAACGCCTGTCCATTCAGACATCTTGTCCTAGTCCTTTTAATAAAGCATGTTTTCTGACCCACTCTACCACTTCATCTAATCCTTGATCGTCTTTTAAATTGGTGAAAAAGAACGGTTTCTTTCCTCTAAATATCTTTGTGTCAGACTCCATTACCTCAAGCCTTGCGCCGACATATGGAGCTAAGTCTGTTTTATTAATAATAAATAAATCAGACTTAATCATTCCTTGCCCACCTTTACGTGGGATTTTTTCACCTTGCGCCACGTCAATTATATAAATGGAAAAGTCAACGAGTTCCGGACTGAATGTAGCTGCTAGGTTATCCCCGCCACTTTCTACAAAAATCAGCTCAACATCGGGATGTTTTTCCTTCAATTCATTAATTGCCGCGAAGTTCATCGATGCATCTTCACGAATTGCCGTATGTGGACAACCTCCTGTTTCTACTCCGACAATGCGGTCTTCTGGAAGAATACCGTTCGCAACTAAAAACTTGGCATCTTCTTTCGTATATATATCATTAGTAATAACCGCCATACTTACTTCGCCCTCTAAAGCGCGTGTAATCTTTTCGACCAGCATAGTTTTTCCTGCACCAACTGGTCCGCCAACACCTATTTTAATTGGTCCCATTCTAAGCACATCCTTAATATCAATTTCATTGCGTTCATTATGAACTAAAAATACGTATGCCAACACGTTCGTGCTGCATTTGTGAAAGCTCGAGTCCTGGAGATACGATACCAAACTCTTCTGGATCTAACTCCATTATTTTGTCTGTTGTTTGTTGAAGTTGTTGTTGAAACGTGTATATAATCTTCTGTCCAGCAGTTTGTCCAAGCGGGATAGCCCGCACGGCATTTTGCACAAGACTAACAACCGTCGAGTATAAATAATATAGAATTGTTGTATTCTTTTCGACTTGAAGGTGATGTCCAATCATTGTAAATACAATAGCCGGATGGCCAAAAGCTTCTTTGTCCTGAATTTTCTGCGCGTAAATAGATAACATCGGTATATTGTAAATGGATTTTGCAATGTCTAACATCCGATCTCCCATGCGCTGAGTACCATCACGTGATTCGCGGGCGAGATTCTGCACAGTCAGTATGCGATCCAATTCCCAAATCTTATCAAGATCTTCCTGATCCAATGCATCATAAACAAGTCTTACAGCCAAGCCGTCTGCATAAGCAAGTTGTTCATGCACATAGACATGTAGCCATTCGGAAAACGTATTGGCGTCTGTAACCTTGTCCTTCTGAATATATGTCTCCAGTCCGAATGATTGGCTAAAAGAGCCGATCGGGAAACTGGAATCGCATAGCTGCAGCAAGGATAGTGCATGATTAGTCATGGCTATGTCCGATATGACGGAAAGCCTTGGCTACTTTTCGTTCTTCTCGCTTAAATGGAATACCCATTTCTTTCAACAAATCCTCAACTAAATAATCATATTGCACGAGCATATCTTCATCCTCAAACTGCGCAGGCAAATGTCGATTACCTAGCTGATGAGCAATCGTCCCCATTTCAAGCATCGTGCGTGGGCTAATAATAATTAAATCATCAGAAAGCACATCAATCAGAATGATATTCTTATCATCCATAAACAGAATATCTCCCGCTTCTAAATCACGTGGGTTTTTTAATCGAATGCCAATTTCACGTCCATGATCAGTTTCCACGCGTTGAATTCTTTTCATTAAGTGTGCACTTTCTAAGTACACTTTCTCTTTATGACGGCTTTCATACTCACTTGGATCTAAATCCCTAACATTCATTAAGACTTCTTCTACAATCATTTTCTTCACCTCAGAATAAGAAATAGCGTTGCCCCATTGGCACTACGTCAATCGGATCGCATGTAATCAGTTTTCCATCAATTTTCACTTCATACGTTTGTGGATCCACGTCAATATGTGGTGTTGCTGTATTTAACTTCATATCTTTTTTCGTCAGATTGCGTATATTACGGACAGGCAGCACTACTTTATCAAGTCCTAGCTTCTCTTTTATCCCTTGATCATAGGCAATTTGCGAAACAAACGTAATGGAACTTTGAGACAATGCCTTACCGAGCGTTGCATACATCGGACGATAAATCATCGGCTGCGGTGTCGGAATCGTTGCATTGGCATCACCCATTAAGCTAAAGACCGCCATTCCACTTTTCAAAATCATTTCCGGTTTAACTCCAAAGAATTTCGGATCCCATAGAACAAGGTCCGCCATTTTTCCGACTTCAATTGAACCGATATACTCTGATATACCATGAGCGATAGCTGGATTAATCGTATATTTGGCGACATAGCGTTTTACCCGATTATTATCCGAATGCTCACTATCGCCTTCCATAACTCCAAGTTGCTTTTTCATTTTGTGAGCTACTTGCCATGTACGAAGTGCAACTTCGCCGATACGGCCCATCGCCTGAGAATCGGAGCTTGTCATACTAAAGACACCTAAGTCTTGCAAGACATCTTCTGCTGCAATCGTTTCATTGCGAATGCGCGAATCCGCAAATGCGATATCTTCTGGTACAGAAGGATTCAAGTTATGGGCAACCATTACCATATCCAAGTGCTCATCAATCGTGTTAATCGTATATGGCAATGTCGGATTAGTAGAAGCCGGTAACACATTCATCATGCCAGCAGATTTAATCAAATCCGGAGCATGACCGCCTCCTGCACCTTCTGTATGGTACATATGGATACCGCGACCATCAATCGCCTTGATCGTATCTTCAAAAAATCCAGATTCGTTTAATGTATCTGCATGAAGTGCGACTTGCACGTCATATTCATCCGCAATCCGTAATGCATGATCGAGAACAGACGGTGTCGCGCCCCAATCTTCATGGACTTTCAAACCAATCGCACCTGCAATTATTTGTTCCGCTAAAGGAGCACCCGCTGCTGCATGCCCTTTACCTGTCAAACCAATATTAATCGGTTGTCCATCCAAAGCCTTCAACATGGAATGAAGATGCCAAGCACCCGGTGTCGCAGTCGTAGCTCGAGAACCATCTCCTGGTCCTGCTCCACCGCCTATTAGTGTGGTAGTACCCGCTGTAAGTGCAACGTCTACTTGTGCCGGATTAATGAAATGTACGTGCGTATCAATTGCACCAGCAGTAATGATCTTACCTTCCCCCGAAATAACTTCAGTGGAAGTTCCAATAATAATATCTACTTTGTCTTGCACGAGCGGATTACCTGCTTTGCCGATACCCGAGATTTTACCGTCACGAATAGCTAGATCCGCTTTATATATTCCTGTATAGTCAAGCACGACAACATTGGTAATGACTGTATCAGGTACGCGTTCGTCTTCTTCGCGCGTAATGAAAGGATGTTGTCCCATTCCATCACGGATAACTTTACCGCCACCGAACACAACTTCTTCTCCATATTTCGTATGATCTTTTTCAATTTGGATGAACAAATCTGTATCTGCTAGTCGGACAGAGTCTCCGGTTGTCGGTCCATACATTTGAGCATATTGCTCTCTATCCATTTTAAAACTCATTTTGCATTCCCGCCTTCCAATGCTCCGTCTACTTTATTATGGAAACCATAAACTTCTCTTTCTCCAGCATAGTCAATTAGCTGCACTTCTTTTTCATCACCGGGTTCAAAACGAACAGCAGCGCCTGCAGGTATATTGAGACGTTTCCCGTATGTCACTTCTCGATCAAACTTTAATGCATTATTCACTTCGTAAAAATGGTAATGGGAACCGATTTGGATCGGTCTGTCGCCATGATTAATAACTTGTACATGTATACTTTCAGCGCCTTCATTACAAATGATCGGTTCGTCTTTTAAAATATATTCGCCTGGTATCATCGTTACGTCCCCTTTCTTTTTATAAACCATTTATCTGATCGGATTATGCACTGTGACTAATTTCGTCCCATCAGGGAACGTTGCTTCTACTTGAATGTCATCAATCATTTCTGGAATACCATCCATTACATCTTCACGAGATAAAATTGTCGCGCCATAAGCCATGAGTTCTGCAACTGTTTTGCCGTCTCTGGCGCCTTCCAACACCTCATATGTAATAAGAGCCATTGCTTCAGGGTGGTTCAATTTAAGTCCTCGGTCCCTTCGTCTTCTGGCAACGTCTGCCGCAACAACGATCATTAATTTATCAATCTCACGCGGTAGTAATCGCATGGTTCAACCTCCTAAAATAAAATAATATATTATATTGCAGTAATCTTTTTTCTCCAAATAGATTAAAACCACAGAACATTTTATAAAGTATAAAAATTTACAATGGTCTACTATACTCATCAATTGCCCTACACATTTTTATTCATTCATACAATTCAATTGATCCAAAGCAAGTCAGAATAGAAAAGTGCAACTTGTCACAGTTTACCCAAATGCAAGTTAGCATAAACGTCGACTGCTTAACACTTCGCAGACAAAAAAACATTATTAGCGGCAGGAATACTTTTTCTGTCTAATTGTCTCTGAGTTCGAATCATATGATAAGGTAACAATTTTCAGTAAATGGTCTAGTCGCAGTTGATTCATTAATGACTCATTACATCAGGGGGTGATCCATGAGCCTCTCAAATAGCTAAAACAACCGGAAATGAAGGGTATTCTACTTTCTCTATTACAAAGCTTTAGAAAGTGTTTTGGAGTTACTGCTACTAATTTATTGTACAGTTTCTCGGTGAAGATTCAAGTGTTCCCGCTTACATAAGGGGTCTGGCAAGATATCTACTCATAAAAGTACAACATGTACTAGATAACATGCTAAGATCTCCTATTACTATATAGCGCCTACAGGAGGTCAAACATTATGAGTAACTCATGCTAGACGCAAAAAAACCCTTCTCATAAAGTAATGAGAAGAGCTTTTGAAAAAACAAATTAACGTTTTGAGAACTGAGGTGCACGACGAGCGCCGCGAAGACCTGGTTTCTTACGTTCCTTCATACGTGGATCACGTGTTAGGAATCCTGCTGATTTAAGTGCTGCACGGAAATCAGGATCTACAGTAAGCAATGCACGAGCAACGCCGTGACGGATTGCGCCTGCTTGACCAGTGTAACCTCCACCGTTAACGTTAACGTGGATATCGTAGCTTCCAAGTGTTTCCGTTGTAACTAGTGGTTGTTTAATGATTTCACGAAGTGTTTCGAATGGTACGTAGTCCTCTACGTCACGATTATTGACGACAATTTTGCCTTCGCCAGGAATTAGACGTACACGAGCTACTGAACTTTTACGACGGCCAGTGCCGATATATTGTACTTGTGCCAAGTGGGTTTCCTCCTCTTAATTAACCGCGAAGCTCAAAAGCTTCTGGTTTTTGTGCTGCATGCTGATGTTCTGGACCAGCAAATACGTGTAATTTCTTGATAGTTTGACGACCTAGAGGACCGTTTGGAAGCATTCCTTTAATCGCAAGTTCAAGCATTTTCACAGGGTAGTTAGTACGCATTTCAAGAGCAGTACGTGACTTGATGCTACCTGTGTAACCAGAGTGACGGTAGTACATTTTATCTTTTAATTTGTTACCAGTCAATTGGATTTTTTCAGCGTTGATAATGATCACGTGATCACCTGTATCAACATGTGGTGTAAACGTTGGTTTATGTTTACCGCGTAAAAGAGTTGCAACTTCTGAAGCAAGACGACCAAGCGTTTGTCCTTCAGCGTCGACAACTAGCCATTTACGTTCGACTTCGTGACCTTTAGCCATGAATGTTGTGCGCATATTGTATTTCCTCCTAAAATATCAAATCTGTTCCCTTGTTTTCTCTATCCCTAAACACAAATAAACTTCCGGGGCTTGTTTGTGGGGTTATTGAAATACCATTTATCATGTTATACTTTATTTTCAATAAAGTCAAGCGTTTTTATGAATACACCAGGATTAGTTGCCATGGGCTTAATAGGTAACCTCTAGTAAGTACAAACCGTGTGCTGCCGCTGTCTTCCCTGCCCTTTGACGATCTTTCGCCTCGAGAATTTTTTGGACATCTTCCGGCTCGTCCCAACCGATGCCAACCGCCAGCAAAGCACCTGCAATCGTGCGTACCATATTGTAAAGAAATCCATCACCTTCCACTTCAAGTATCAGTTCATCCCCAAGACGTTCTAGTGTTAGTTTTCGGATCGTGCGAACTTTATTCGAAGTAGCTGTCTTCGCCGAACTGAAACTTGTGAAGTCATGAGTGCCGATTAAATAGGCGGCGCCTGCATTCATTCGTTCCACATCCGGATTCCATCTACCTAAATGGACGGCAAAGTTACGCTCGAATGGACTTTGCAATTCCCCATAGGACCATTTATATCGATATGTTTTACCTTTTGCACCGTAACGAGCGTGGAAATCTTTAGACACTTGTTCAATCGCGGTTATGCGTACGTCCTTAGGTAGCAGCACATTCAATGCCATCAGCCAGCGATCACCTAAATCAAGAGGTGTGTCAAAATGAATGACTTGACCGAGTGCATGAACACCTGCATCCGTTCGTCCGCTTGCTACAGCATGTGATGTCGGATCTTTATGTAACTTCACAAGCGCCTTATCGATTTCTGCTTGAACCGTACGCATGCCAGGCTGAGATTGATAGCCAGCAAAATTTGTCCCGTCATACGAAACAGTCGCTTTCATTCGTTTCAATTGATTCACTTCCTCACCCACAGCAATACACCTACCAATAACACAAAAGCGATCAAGACAGCAGTATCCCTCATTTGCCAAGATAGCTGGCGGAACCTTGTGCGACCTTCCCCACCACGGTAGCCACGCACTTCCATCGCGATCGCTAAATCTTCCGCACGCTTAAATGCACTAACAAATAACGGTACCAGCAATGGAATAACTGCCTGCACCCGTTCTTTGATGGTACCGGTACTTAAATCAGAGCCTCTCGCTAGTTGTGCTTTTAATATTTTATCTGTTTCATCCATAAGAGTTGGAATGAAACGTAGAGAAATGGACATCATCAATGCCAATTCATGTACGGGTAATTTAAGCTTTTTAAAAGGATTGAGCAATGTTTCCAATCCATCCGTAATCGAGATTGGTGAAGTTGTTAACGTCAATACGGTCGTAATCAAGACGAGGACCAAGAACCGGATAGATATGAATATACCCATTCGCAGTCCTTCTTCATAAATTTTGATAAACTTCCACTCAAATATAATGGGACCTTCACGTGTGAAGAAAATATGTAATAGGAGAGTGAAAATGATCAAAAAGATGACCGGTTTTAACCCGTTGATCAAAAAATAAGGTCTGATTCTGGCAAGCGCAATGACAAATGCCGTGAATCCAAGCAAAATGGAATAGGACGCTACGTTATTAGCCAAGAACACCGCTACGACGAACAGAAAGACAAAGAGCAATTTGGAACGCGGATCCATTCGATGCACAATGGAAGTACCAGGAATAAAACGGCCAATAATCATTTTTTCTAACATGGCCGCTCCTCATTTCTCGCAATGGCTTTTGCTAACTCTTGTGCCAATACGTCTTCCGTTAGTGCAATGCGATCAAAACGCTGTCCACTCATCTTTTCTATCTCTCGCTGAAAACGCACGGAACGCGGTACGCTGAGTCGAAATGAAAGAAGTTCCTCTTCCAGACTATATATATCTTCAGGCGTCCCTTCCATTACAGCTGTCCCCTCATGCATTACAAGGATCCGATCACTATAGCGTGCGGCATCTTCCATACTATGTGTAACGAGGATAGTCGTTAAATTCTCTGTTACGTGCAAATGATGGAATAACTCCATGATCTCTTTTCGACCTCTGGGATCCAACCCCGCTGTCGGCTCGTCAAGGACCAGGACAGATGGTTTGAATGCAAGGACACCTGCAATCGCAACACGCCGCATTTGACCTCCTGACAGCTCAAAAGGTGACTTCTGCAGTACATCCTCTGGTAGACCTAAAAGTTTCACTAGTTCATGTGCGCGAGCTCTTGCTACCTCTTTCGGCACGCCAAAATTTATAGGACCGAACATGATATCTTTTTCAACTGTTTCTTCAAATAACTGATGTTCAGGGAACTGAAACACAATTCCTACTTGATGTCGAACTTCCTTCATCTTCTTACCTTTGGTCTGTGCTGTAATCATCGTGTCACCAATTTTGACAATACCTTCAGACGGCTTAAGCAATCCATTCAAATGTAGTAATAAGGTCGATTTCCCTGAGCCCGTATGACCAATGATTGACGTATAAGAGCCGGAAGGAATCGTAGCTGTCACGTCCTGCAAGGCACGTTTCTCAAAGGGTGAATCTTTAGCATATAAGTATCCTACTTGCTGAAGTGATATGTCCACAATTCATTCACCAACTCTTCTTCTGTCATATGATTGCCTTGTAACTCTACACCAGCTGTTCTTAATAATTCAGAAACACGTAAAGCAAACGGCAGATCGAGCCCGACTTTTTCTAGCTCAGTACCTCGCTGAAAGATTTCCTGCGGTGAACCCACCATCAATACTTGTCCTTCATTCATAACCAATATACGATCTGCTAATAACACTTCTTCCAAGTCATGCGTAATGGATAACACAGTCAAGCCGATTTCAGAACGTAACTTCTTGACGATTTCAATGACTTCTTCCCGTCCCTGAGGATCCAGCATGGAAGTAGCTTCATCTAAAATAAGCAATTCAGGGTGCAAAGCTAATGCGCCTGCAATCGCTACACGCTGCTTCTGACCGCCTGAAAGATGATGGGGCTCATGATTGATGTAACCCGTCATTTTCACCTGTTCCAGAGCCTCATGAACCCGTTTGACCATCATTTCATGTGGTACACCGTTGTTTTCAAGTGCAAATGCTACATCATCCTGCACAGTTGAACCGACGAACTGATTATCAGGATTTTGAAACACAATACCCATACGCGAACGTGTTTCCCAAAGATTCTCTTCTGATAGTCTTTCCGAGAAGAGATGTACTTCGCCTGATGAAGGAAACATTAAGCCGATCAACAACTTGGCTAACGTCGACTTACCAGAACCATTATGTCCTACAACTGCCAGCCATTCTCCTTCATACAAGGTGAAAGATACATCAGTTAATGCTTTAGTTGACACAGTAGAAGATTCCTCTTCCTCCATATCGTAAGAAAACTCCACCTGGTGCATCGACGCTATTTCCTTCATCTGGACTCCTCCTCTTAGGTGGTATGGATCAATAAACATCTTATGTAATCAATTATTCTTATGTATAAAAAAAAAGCGCGTACCTCATCTAAGGAATGCGCCTTTGAAAACGAAAATGCCGGGTGCTCATGCCGACATCTCAGATGAGGTACGTAGAGCTAGACCAGTCGATTTCTCGCGGATCATAACACTCAGCTTTTATGTCGTATAAATCTCGTACTTGTAATAAGAGGGTGTGCTGTGCGTGACAGACACACCCTCGAAGTGTTGGAATTACACCAGTTCGATAATAACTACTGGTGCGCCATCGCCACGGCGAGGTCCCATTTTCATTATACGTGTATAACCGCCTTGGCGATCTGCATAACGTGGTGCTACTGTATCAAAAAGTTTTTGAAGTGCAAACACTGTTGCTTCTTCGCCTTCTGCGTTTTCAACAGTCACCGTTTCACGACGAATATATTCAGCCGCTTGACGACGTGCATGAAGATCTCCACGTTTTCCAAGAGTGATCATCTTTTCAACTACTTTACGTAATTCTTTCGCACGTGTTTCAGTTGTTTGGATGCGCTCATGAATAATTAGATCTGTCGTTAAGTCGCGAAGCATTGCTTTACGTTGTGAACTTGTGCGTCCAAGTTTTCTGTATCCCATTTGAAGTTACCCTCCTTCAATATATGTCAGTTATTCTTCAGAGCGTAACTCGAGGTTTAGCTCATCCAATTTAGCCTTCACTTCTTCAAGTGATTTACGGCCTAAGTTTCGCACTTTCATCATTTCGTCTTCAGACTTGTTAGCAAGTTCTAAAACAGTATTGATGCCTGCACGCTTCAAGCAGTTATAAGATCGGACAGAAAGATCAAGTTCTTCAATCGTCATTTCCAAAACTTTTTCTTTTTGGTCTTCTTCTTTTTCTACCATGATTTCTGCAGTTTGTGCTTCGTCAGTCATACCAACGAATATATTCAAATGCTCTGTAAGAATTTTAGCTCCAAGTGATACTGCCTCTTTAGGACCAATGCTTCCATCTGTCCATACATCGAGTGTCAACTTATCAAAGTTGGTACTTTGTCCGACGCGAGTGTTTTCAACTTGGAAGTTAACGCGTGATACAGGAGTGTAAATCGAGTCGATTGGAATCACACCAATCGCTAGATCCTCACGTTTGTTTTGATCGGAAGGAACATATCCGCGTCCACGTACAGCATACATACGCATACGTAAATGTCCATTTTTACCGAGAGTAGCAATCGGGAGATCTGGATTTAATACTTCAACATCACTATCATGTGTGATGTCTGCAGCTGTCACGACGCCTTCACCCTTCACATCGATCTCAATAACTTTCTCATCATCTGAGTAAATTTTGAGTGCTAGTTTCTTCACATTCAAAATAACTGTAGATACGTCTTCGACGACACCCTCAATTGTAGCGAATTCATGAAGTACACCATCGATTTGAATAGATGTCACAGCAGCTCCTGGTAATGAAGACAAGAGAATGCGGCGCAAGGAATTCCCTAGGGTATTTCCATATCCACGCTCTAACGGTTCGATAATAAACTTACCAAACTGTAAATCTTCGCCGATCGTTACTGTTTCAATCTTTGGTTTCTCAATCTCGATCATTTATTTACCCTCCTCAAAACGTCTCAATATTGGTTTAACCTTATTGAATTCACTGATAATAGATAGTCTATTTCAACAGTATTAACAAAAATTGTCTTTCTTAATCCAATAGATTCAAACCGATTATACGCGACGACGTTTTGGCGGGCGACAACCATTGTGTGGAACTGGAGTTACGTCTCTGATTGCAGTAACTTCAAGTCCAGCAGCTTGTAGTGAACGGATAGCCGCTTCACGACCAGCACCTGGGCCTTTAACTGTTACTTCCAATGATTTTAAACCGTGTTCCATTGCTGTTTTCGCTGCTGTTTCAGCAGCCATTTGTGCAGCAAATGGAGTGGATTTACGGGAACCTCTAAAGCCAAGTGCACCAGCGCTAGACCATGAAAGTGCATTACCGTGGCTATCCGTGATAGTTACGATAGTGTTATTGAACGTTGAACGGATATGTGCAATACCAGTTTCAATATTCTTTTTTACACGACGTTTACGAGTTTGTTGTTTACGTGCCATGTTGGAAAGAACCCTCCTTTACCTATTATTTTTTCTTGTTAGCCATTGTGCGTTTAGGACCCTTACGCGTACGTGCATTGTTTTTCGTGTTTTGTCCACGAACAGGCAATCCACGACGGTGACGGATTCCACGGTTACTACCGATTTCCATCAAACGCTTGATATTTAGAGAAGTTTCACGACGAAGATCTCCTTCTACTTTCAAGCCGTCAATTTGTTCACGAATCTTATCAAGTTCAGCGTCAGTTAAATCACGAACGCGAGTCTCTTGAGAAACATCAGCTGCAGTTAAAATTGATTGTGCAGTTGTTTTACCAATACCGAATATATATGTCAATGAAATGACAACGCGCTTATCGCGCGGAACGTCTACACCAGCAATACGTGCCATATAAGTTGTGCACCTCCTTGTGTTTTAGCCTTGTCTTTGTTTGTGCTTTGGATTTTCACAGATTACCATTACTCGGCCGCGTCTACGAATAACTTTACATTTTTCGCAGATCGGTTTTACAGATGGTCTTACTTTCATCCTACCCAACCTCCTTCAATATTTCGGGAGTGCAAAAGTTTATTTGAAACGGTATGTGATACGACCACGTGTTAAATCGTAAGGTGAAAGTTCCAATGTCACCTTGTCGCCTGGCAGAATACGAATAAAGTGCATACGAATTTTACCTGACACGTGTGCAAGCACAGTATGTCCGTTTTCTAACTCCACTTTAAACATCGCATTCGGCAACGTTTCAAGAACAGTTCCTTCTACCTCAATTACGTCGTCCTTCGCCATCAATCCTGTCTCCCTTCTATATCCAATAAAGGCTTTCACCATCGAGCGGCATCAGTTGCCTTCAAAAGGCTTCCTTCAACATATGTCCAGTTAGCATGAGTGATGTTCGAAAGACGTCTGCCACATTTCGCTGTTTCGCATAAATTGCGAATGAGATCCTTTATTGCCCTCATCGCAGTGCCAATTATTTATTATACTGCCATTGGCAATATAATGCATGTCGGAACTACCAAGGTATTAATGATAAACTCTCATTGATCTTATAACAGGAACTTAAAGCTTTTGCAGTTCGTTTTCATCCATTACTTTCCGAACAATGATGAAGATGTGCCCGAAAAGGATTGATTACTTTTTATCTTGTTGCAAAATTGCATCCAAGTCCTTGAATACAAGATTAATGTCCTGTTGACCATTAATTTTAGTCAATACACCTTTTTCGCCATAAAAGTCGAGTAAAGGAGCTGTCTGATTCATATTTACTTCCAGACGATTCATGACAGTTTCCGGATTATCATCTGCACGCTGGTAAAGTTCGCCGCCATCCTTATCACACACGTCTTCGACCTTTGGTGGGTTGAAGATTAAGTGATATGAAGTGCCACACACTTTACAAATACGTCGACCAGATAATCTTGCAACTAATTCTTCCGTATCGACTTCGATGTCCAATACGTACTCAATGCTTTTTCCTAAGTCCTTAAGTAAAGCATCTAGTGCTTCAGCTTGAGGAACGGTTCTAGGGAAGCCATCAAGCAGGAATCCATTGTCACAATCCGATTTGCTTAAACGCTCACGCACGATACCAATGGTAACTTCATCAGGAACTAATGCTCCTTGATCCATGAACGATTTTGCTTTAACTCCAAGTTCCGTGCCATCTTTGATGGCAGCACGGAACATATCGCCTGTAGAAATATGAGGGATTCCGTACTTCTCGACAATTTTGTCTGCTTGTGTACCTTTACCAGCACCAGGCAGACCCATTAATACGATATTCATACGTCCTTGCCCTCCATTTGTTTACAATAGGTCAGGCTATTGCTTTTTATTTCATAAAGCCTCTGTAATGTCTCTTCACTAATTGTGATTCTAATTGCTTCATTGATTCAAGGGCAACCCCTACTACGATGAGCAAGCTCGTTCCGCCGATTTGAGCGGATTGAGGCAAATTAGCCAAATTGATGAAGAAGATTGGCATAACCGCAACGACGGCAAGGAAAATCGAGCCGACGAACGTTAGTCTATACAGAGTACTTGTTAAGTACTTTTGAGTGTTTGCTCCTGGGCGAATTCCTGGGATATATGCACCTTGTTTTTTCAGATTGTCTGCCATATTTTCTGGATTCACTTGAATGAATGCATAGAAATACGTAAACGCGATAATAAGTGTGACATACAAAATCATACCAATCGGATTCGTATAATCGAAGATCCGAATAATAGTTTTAGTTACACTGTTCTCACCGAAAAACGGAGCGATTTGTTGTGGCGTGATGAAGAATGCCACCGCAAAGATTACCGGGATAACTCCTGCAGCATTCAATTTCAAAGGTAAATGTGTTTGTTGACTTGCAACAGACTGATTACGTCCTGATACACGTTTCGCATATTGAATCGGAATTTTCCGCAATGCTTCTTGGAAATAAATAACTCCGACTACAATGGCTACAATCACGATCAGTAGTAAGACCATCGTTGCAATTCTAATAAATAGTGCATCTCCAGCGTCTTGAATTTGCGTTACATACAACTGGTTAACAGCATTCGGAATACCGGCAACAATCCCTGCAAAGATAATGATGGAAATACCATTCCCAACACCTTTCGCAGTAATTTGTTCACCAAGCCATAGAAGGAAAGCTGTACCTGCAGTCAACACAATCGCAATTGTGATATAAGTGGATATGCTGTTGTCTTGAATCAGTGTGCCGCCAAATGTTTGGTTGAAACCAAACGACATGGCAAGTGCTTGAATAAAGGCAAGAACAATCGTGAAATATCTTGTGAATTGTGCAAGTTTACGTCTTCCGACGTCCCCTTGTTTTGACCACTCAGTAAACTTTGGAACAACATCCATCTGCAAGAGTTGTACAATGATGGACGCCGTGATATACGGCATAATCCCCATTGCAAAGATCGAGAAGTTGGATAGTGCTCCTCCACCAAATGTGTTCAAGAATCCGATAAACTGGTTATCAGATTGTTGTAAAGCAGTTGCATCAACGTTTGGAACCGGAACAAATGTCCCTAGTCTAAAAACGATGAGCACTAGGAGGGTGAAAATTATTTTAGACCGGATCTCCTTCACACGCATGAAATTAGAGATTGTCTGAAACATTATACCACCTCTGTTTGCCCGCCTGCTTTTTCAATTGCTTCTTTTGCAGAAGCGGAGAATTTGTTAGCACGTACTGTAATCTTCTTATCAAGTGTTCCGTTACCCAGAATCTTGATACCAGATTTAGCGTTGCTTACAACACCAGTTTCGATTAGCAATTCCGGTGTTACTTCCGTGCCTTCTTCGAAACGATTTAATGTGTCCAGATTAACGATGGCATAATCTTTACGATTGATGTTCGTGAATCCGCGCTTAGGAAGTCGTTGGAAAAGAGGAATTTGTCCACCTTCGAAACCAAGACGTACACCGCCGCCTGAACGAGCGTTTTGGCCGTCATGACCTCTACCAGAAGTCTTACCTGTTCCAGATCCAATCCCACGACCAACACGTTTGCGGTTTCTGCGAGATCCTTCAGCTGGTTTTAGCTCATGTAATTTCATCTTATCGGCACCTCCTTATTGTAAAATAGTACTTAAATTTCTTTAACGGTTACCAAGTGGCTAACTTTTGTGAGCATACCACGGATGGCATCGTTGCTTTGATGCTCAACTGTTTGATTTAACTTTCGAAGGCCTAATGCTTCAATTGTTTTACGTTGTGTTGGTTTAGAACCAATAACACTTTTCGTAAGGGTGACTTCAAGTTTGTTCGTCATTGTATTTCCCCCCTTAACCTAACAGTTCTTCTACGGATTTACCACGCAATTTGGCAATGTCTTCTGCGCGTTTCAAATTCTGCAACCCTTCGATTGTTGCACGTACCATATTGATTGGTGTGCTTGATCCAAGAGATTTAGAAAGAATATCCGTGATGCCTGCAAGTTCAAGTACCGCACGGACAGGTCCACCTGCGATAACACCAGTACCCGGAGCAGCTGGTTTGATGAGGATTTGTCCTGCACCAAAGCGTCCGATTACTTCATGTGGAGTTGTACCTTTGACCATTGGCACTACAATTAAGTTTTTCTTCGCATCTTCAATTGCTTTACGGATTGCATCTGGAACTTCTTGTGCTTTACCAGTACCAAAACCGACACGACCGTTTTTATCTCCGACTACGACAAGTGCAGTGAAGCGGAAACGACGTCCACCTTTTACAACTTTCGCAACGCGGTTAATCGTTACTACGCGTTCTTCGAACTCACTTTTGTTCTGATCATTACGACGCATGAAATATGTCCCTCCCTCTTAATTAAAATTCCAGACCATTTTCGCGTGCAGCGTCAGCTAATGCTTTTACACGGCCGTGGAAAAGATATCCGCCGCGGTCGAATACAACCGCTTTAACGTCTTTTTCAACAGCTTTCTTTGCAATAAGCTCGCCGACTTTAGCTGCAGATTCAGTGTTACCTGTAGATCCAGCCTCAACATCATTATCTCTTGTAGAAGCGCTAACGATTGTTACGCCATTCAAGTCATCAATCAATTGTGCATAGATGTGCTTGTTTGAACGGTAAACGTTTAGACGTGGACGCTCTGCAGTTCCGCTGATTTTCGTACGCACACGTGCGTGACGTTTTTTACGGACAGCGTTTTTATCTTGTTTCGTGATCATCGGAGTCACTCCTTCCAAATACCTCGGGCGGTATTATTTACCTGTTTTACCTTCTTTACGACGAACAATTTCGCCTTCATAACGGATACCTTTGCCTTTATACGGCTCTGGTGGACGTACTTGACGGATATTAGAAGCAAGAGCACCTACGTGTTCTTTGTTGTAACCGCGAACGATGATTTTCGTGTTCGCTGGAACTTCAACTTCTACACCCTCTTCTGGTGTGAATTCAACTGGATGTGAGTAACCTACGTTCAATACAAGTTTCTTCCCTTGCATAGAAGCACGATATCCAACCCCAACTAATTCAAGTGTGCGTTCAAATCCTGTAGATACTCCCACTACCATGTTGTTAAGAACAGAGCGTGTAGTACCGTGAATTGAACGGTGAGCTTTTGATTCAGAAGGACGAGTAAATGTAATTACATTGCCTTCGTGAGTGATCGTAATTTCTTTATCTAATTGTCTCGAAAGTTCACCTTTCGGACCTTTAACAGTAGCGAAGTTTGCATCTGAAATTGTTACAGTAACATTTTCAGGAACTTCGATCTGACGATTACCAATACGGGACATTCTATTGCACCTCCATTCAATTGTAGCTAATTACCAAACGTAAGCGACGACTTCTCCGCCGACTTGTTTAGCGCGGGCTTCTTTGTCTGTTAATACACCGTTTGATGTAGAAACTAGTGCAACACCTAAGCCGTTAAGTACTTTAGGAACTTCATTTGATTTAGCATATACACGAAGTCCTGGTTTAGAAATACGTTTCAAGCCATTGATAACACGTTCGTTATCTTGACCGTATTTTAGGAAAATGCGGATGATGCCTTGTTTGTTATCTTCCACGTATTCCACATCACGAACGAAACCTTCTCGTTTTAAGATCTCGGCGATTTCTTTCTTTACGTTTGAAGCAGGTACCTCAAGCTTCTCGTGGCGAACCATGTTCGCATTACGGATGCGTGTAAGCATATCTGCAATCGGATCACTCATTGTCATTTGAATTAACCTCCTTCCCTAATTAGGGGTTTACCAGCTGGCTTTTTTAACGCCAGGAAGTTGTCCCTTGTATGCAAGTTCGCGGAAACAAATACGGCAAAGTTTAAATTTGCGATATACTGAATGTGGACGACCACAACGTTCGCAGCGTGTATATTCTTGTACTTTGTACTTTGGCGTACGTTTCTGTTTAGCGATCATAGATTTCTTAGCCACGTTTTCGCCTCCCTATTATTTTACTTTTGGAATGGCATGCCACACTGAGCAAGCAACTCACGTGCTTCTTCATCAGTGTTAGCTGTCGTCACGATGACGATATCCATCCCTCGTACTTTTGATACTTTATCGAAGTCAATTTCAGGGAAAATAAGTTGCTCTTTCACACCTAGAGTGTAGTTACCGCGACCGTCAAACGCTTTTTTAGAAACGCCACGGAAGTCACGTACACGTGGTAATGAGATTGAAACTAATTTATCTAGGAATTCGTACATGCGCTCACCGCGAAGCGTTACTTTTGCTCCGATCGGCATTCCTTCACGTAAACGGAATCCTGCGATAGATTTTTTCGCTTTAGTAATGACTGGTTTTTGACCTGAAATAGTTGCAAGATCCTCAACAGCTGCATCAAGTGCTTTTGTATTTTGGACAGCATCACCAACACCCATGTTGATAACGATTTTATCTACTTTAGGAACCTGCATAACAGATGTATATTCAAACTTGCTCATTAGAGCAGGTGTGATTTCTTTAGAAAACTTCTCTTTCAAACGACTCATCAGTCGGACCTCCCTTCAATGCAATACTTACTTATCCAATGATTCACCGGATTTTTTTGCAATACGTACTTTTTTACCGTCTTCCATCTTGTAACCTACACGAGTCGGCTCGCCTGTTTTAGGATCGATTACCATCACGTTTGAGACATGTATTGTAGACTCTTGGCTTACAATTCCGCCCTGTGGGTTTTCTTGGTTCGGCTTTGTGTGTTTCTTGACGATATTAATACCTTCAACAAGCACACGGTCTTTTTTCGGATAAGCAGTTAGGATCACACCTGTTTTGCCTTTATCTTTCCCAGAGATCACCATTACTTTGTCGCCTTTTTTAACGTGCATTTATCGCACCTCCTTGACTGGCTCTGTCATTAGAATTAAAGAACTTCTGGAGCAAGTGAAATGATTTTCATGAAGTTGTTGTCGCGTAGTTCGCGAGCAACTGGTCCGAAAATACGTGTTCCACGTGGCCCTTTATCATCACGGATAATAACGCAAGCATTCTCATCGAATGTAATGTATGAACCGTCTTTACGACGAACTCCACTTTTCGTACGAACGATGACCGCTTTAACAACGTCACCCTTCTTAACAACGCCACCTGGTGTTGCCTTCTTAACCGTAACAACAACTACGTCACCGATGTTAGCTACTTTACGACCTGATCCGCCTAGTACTTTAATAGTTAGTACTTCACGTGCACCAGAGTTGTCAGCAACTTTCATTCTACTTTCCTGTTGAATCATCGAGGTTACCTCCTTCCGAAATCTGAGTTAAAAACCTATTAGATGATGATCGCTTTTTCAACGACTTCTAGAAGACGGAAACGCTTAGTTGCTGATAATGGACGAGTTTCCATAATACGTACAACATCGCCGATTTTCGCTTCGTTTAGCTCATCATGAACTTTAAGTTTCTTAGAATACTTTACACGCTTACCGTATAAAGAATGTTTTTTGTATGTTTCTACCATTACCGTAACGGTTTTATCCATTTTATCGGAAACCACTCGGCCTGTGTATACTTTGCGCTGATTACGCTCAGTCATGGCTGCAACCTCCTTCATCAGTTATTTGCACTGATTTCTCTTTGTCGTATTACAGTTTTCATGCGCGCAATCGATTTGCGTACTTCACGGATGCGTGCAGTGTTTTCTAATTGACCTGTCGCTAACTGGAAGCGAAGGTTGAAAAGCTCTTCTTTAAGTGATTTCACTTTTTGCTCGATCTCTGCAGTTGTTAAGTCACGAATTTCATTAGCTTTCATTAGACTCACCACCAATTTCTTGTCGTTTTACAAACTTGCTTGTTACAGGAAGTTTGTGCGATGCAAGTCTAAGTGCCTCACGAGCAACCTCTTCTGAAACACCTGCAATTTCGAACATTACTCTACCAGGTTTCACAACTGCAACCCAGCCTTCTACAGCACCTTTACCGGAACCCATCCGGACTTCTAGAGGCTTTTTAGTATATGGTTTGTGCGGGAAAATATTGATCCATACTTTACCGCCACGTTTCATGTAACGAGTCATAGCAATACGAGCAGATTCAATCTGACGGTTAGTAATCCAACTTGCTTCTAGAGACTGAAGACCATACTCACCAAATTGAACTGTAGCGCCACCTTTTGTTTCACCACGCATTTTCCCACGGAATACACGACGATGTTTTACACGTTTAGGCATTAACATATTATTTGCCTCCTTCCCCAGAGTTCTTCTTAACTTTTACTGGAAGGACTTCACCACGATAAATCCATACCTTTACGCCAAGCTTACCATAAGTAGTATCAGCTTCAGCATGTGCATAATCTATATCTGCACGTAATGTATGAAGAGGGACAGTTCCTTCACTATAGTGTTCTGCACGAGCGATATCAGCACCGCCGAGACGACCAGACACTTGTGTTTTAATTCCTTTTGCGCCAGAACGAATAGTACGTTGAATCGCTTGTTTCTGAGCACGACGGAATGATACACGACTTTCTAATTGACGAGCGATTGATTCTGCGACTAATCTCGCATCCAAATCAGCACGCTTAATTTCTACGATGTTGATGTGTACACGCTTGCCTGTAATTTCGTTAAGTTGCTTACGAAGTGTTTCTACTTCGGAACCACCCTTACCGATAACCATACCTGGCTTTGCAGTGTGGATTGTAATGTTAACACGCTTAGCAGCACGCTCGATTTCAACTTTTGAAACTGAAGCTTCGATAAGACGTTTTTCGATGTATTCACGGATCTTTAAGTCTTCATGTAGTAAGGACGCATAATCTTTTTCCGCGTACCATTTTGAGTCCCAGTCACGGATGACGCCTACACGTAGTCCATTAGGATGTACTTTTTGGCCCACTAATTACCCCTCCTTCTTTTCAGATACCACTAATGTGATGTGGCTTGTACGTTTGTTGATCGCACTCGCACGACCTTGTGCACGTGGACGGAAACGTTTCATTGTTGGTCCTTCATCTACGAATACTTCACTGACGATTAAGTTCTCAGTATCCATTTCGTAGTTATGTTCAGCGTTTGCAATTGCTGATTTCAATAATTTTTCCACGACTGGAGATGCCGCTTTAGGCGTAAGTCGTAGAATAGCCATAGCTTCACCTATATTCTTGCCGCGGATAAGATCAACGACCAAACGAACTTTGCGAGAAGCAATACGGACTGTGCGTACAGATGCTTTAGCTTGTTGCATCAGGATAACCTCCTCTCAAATTAGCGTTTTGTTTTCTTATCGTCGGCACCATGGCCTCTGTATGTGCGTGTAGGTACGAATTCACCTAGTTTGTGACCTACCATATCTTCTGTTACATAAACAGGAACATGTTTACGTCCATCATATACTGCAATCGTCAATCCGATGAATGTCGGGAAGATTGTTGAACGGCGTGACCATGTTTTAATAACCTGTTTCTTTTCTGAGTCTTTTTGTGCGTCAACCTTTTTTAGTAAATGGTCATCTGCAAAAGGTCCTTTTTTCAAGCTGCGGCCCATTCTGGAACCTCCTTCCGAGTATGTACTACGGTCCATCTACTGAACCGCAGTGCAATAACATTATTTTTTACGACGGCGAACGATAAGTTTATCTGATTTATTGTTCTTCGTACGTGTCTTGAATCCAAGAGTTGGTTTACCCCAAGGAGTAACAGGACTTGGCATACCGATTGGCGTACGTCCTTCACCACCACCGTGTGGGTGATCGTTAGGGTTCATTACAGATCCACGTACACTTGGGCGTTTGCCTAACCAACGTGAACGACCTGCTTTACCAATGTTGATCAATTCGTGTTGCTCATTACCAACTTGACCGATTGTAGCACGGCAAGTAGCAAGGATCATACGAACTTCTCCTGATTGTAGACGAATGATGACATATTTGCCTTCACGTCCTAGTAGTTGAGCTGAAGTTCCTGCTGAACGAACTAATTGTCCGCCTTTGCCTGGCTTCATTTCAATGTTGTGAATCGTAGAACCCATAGGGATATTCTCTAGTGGTAGAGCATTTCCTACACGGATATCCGCTTCTGGTCCTGAAACGATTGTGGAACCTACTGTCAATCCTTTTGGAGCAAGGATATATCTTTTTTCTCCATCTGCATAATTGATTAATGCGATGTTTGCAGAACGGTTTGGATCATATTCGATCGTAGCAACGCGTCCTGGAATGCCATCTTTCCGACGTTGGAAATCGATGACGCGGTATTGGCGCTTGTGTCCTCCACCTTGGTGACGAACTGTCATTCTACCTTGGTTGTTACGTCCGCCTTTACGCTTGACTGGTTCAAGCAATGATTTTTCTGGTTTGCTTACTGTGATTTCTGCAAAATCAGAAGTAGTCATGTTACGACGTCCGTTGGAGGTAGCTTTGTACTTCTTAATCGCCATTTTGTGTTCCCTCCTTCATTTATTATGGTTTAATTACATTTCAAAAAGTTCGATATCTTTGGAATCAGTAGTTAGTGTAACAATTGCCTTACGACGCTTGTTTGTATAACCAGCATGTTTCCCCATACGCTTGAACTTACCTTTGTAGTTCATAACGTTGACTTTTGCTACTTCAACACCGAAGATTTCTTCGATAGCTTGTTTGACGTGAGTTTTGCTCGCGCGTGTATCGACTTCGAATGTATATTTTCTTAAATCTTCCATTTGTTCAGAAGAACGCTCGGTAATGACCGGACGTTTCAGAATATCACGTGCTTCCATTAACCAAGCACCTCCTCGACTTTTTCTATTGCTGCTTTTGTCATAACAAGCTGATCATGTCCGACTAAGTCTAAAACATTGATGCCACTTGCTGTAACAACACTGATTCCTTGAAGGTTTTGAGCAGATAGTGCTACTGTTTCTTCTTGGTCAGCTGTAACGAATAATGCTTTCTTCGTGATTGAAAGATCTTCAAGCACTTGTACAAAGCTTTTTGTTTTTGGTGCGTCAAATGCTAAGTTGTCTAGAACGATTAGTTCTTCAGCTGCTACTTTCGTAGAAAGAGCGGATAGAAGTGCTAAACGACGAACTTTCTTAGGCATTTTATAGCTGTAACTACGTGGTGATGGACCGAATACGATACCGCCTCCACGCCATTGTGGTGATCTAATTGAACCTTGACGAGCACGACCTGTACCCTTTTGACGCCATGGTTTACGACCGCCGCCTGCTACTTCCGCGCGGGTTTTAACCTTGTGGTTACCCTGACGTAAAGAAGCTTGTTGTTGAACAATTGCTTCAAATAATACTGCTTGATTTGGCTCGATTCCGAAGATCGCATCGTTTAATTCGATGTCACCAACAGCAGAGCCTGTTTGACTTACTACAGATACTTTAGGCATTCCTGTTTCCTCCTTCCTGTTTTACTCAGTTCCCTTTGATTGCGCTTCTCACTTGTACAAGTGATTTACGTGCTCCAGGAACGTTACCTTTTACTAATATCAAGTTGCGCTCTAGATCAACTCGTACGATTTCAACGTTTTGGATCGTGATGGTTTTGCCACCCATACGTCCAGGTAGTTTTTTGCCTTTGAATACGCGTTGTGCATCAACTGCTCCAAGTGAACCTGGTGCGCGATGGAAACGTGATCCGTGAGACATAGGTCCGCGTGAGTATCCGTGACGCTTGATAACCCCTTGGAAACCTTTACCTTTTGATTTTGCTGTAATGTCTACTACTTCGCCTTCTGCGAATGTATCGACTTTGACTTCCTGACCAACTTCGTATGCACTAACGTCAGCTCCGCGAACTTCGCGAATGAAGCGCTTAGGTGCAGTGTTAGCTTTTGCAACGTGGCCTTGTTCTGGCTTGTTTGAAAGCTTTTCACGTTTATCATCAAATCCTAGTTGGATTGACTCGTAGCCGTCTGTCTCGATTGTCTTCTTTTGAAGTACAACGTTTGGAGTAGCTTCAATCACTGTTACTGGGATTAGATCGCCGTTTTCAGCAAATATTTGCGTCATTCCGACTTTTCTTCCTAAGATTCCTTTGGTCATTAGTCACACCTCCTGTAATATTGTTTAATTTATGTTTTATAGTTTAATTTCGATGTCGACGCCTGATGGTAAATCAAGCTTCATTAGTGCATCCACCGTTTGTGGTGTTGGATTCACAATATCGATTAAACGTTTGTGCGTACGCATTTCAAATTGCTCACGTGAATCTTTGTATACGTGAACAGCACGCAATACCGTGTAAACTGATCTTTCAGTTGGCAACGGAATTGGACCTGAAACACTAGCTCCAGAACGTTTAGCCGTTTCAACAATCTTTTCAGCTGACTGATCGATCATTCTGTGATCGTAAGCTTTCAATCTAATACGAATCTTTTGTTTTGCCATTATTTTCCCTCCCTTTCGCCTATTTTCTAGACAATTCTCCACGAAAATTTTCCTTACACGCGCCATGGCAAAGCGGCCGGGTGTATCGGTAACCTCTCGCTTCATCGCAGTCAAAGACCAACATTCAACATTATACATAATATAAAAGGATTGTGCAACCCTTTTGAAGAAATTAGTTTAACTTTTAATCCGTTTACTATACTATCAGCTTTCTTTGTGTTTTGCACGTGATTCGAAGTCCAAGTAAAGATTTAATTTCTCTATTGTTTACTGAGCAATTAAAAATATATTCTATTACATAACTGCAATTATATACTTTTTCTAAAAACAAAAAATCCCGCCTCAAGGGCGGGATCAAAACAAATTATTTTGTGATTGTTGCTACAACGCCAGCTCCAACTGTACGTCCACCTTCACGGATTGAGAATTTAGTACCTTCTTCAATCGCGATAGGAGAAATAAGTTCAACTGTCATTTCAACGTTATCCCCAGGCATAACCATTTCTACGCCTTCAGGAAGTTGAATGATACCTGTTACGTCAGTTGTACGGAAGTAGAACTGAGGACGGTAGTTTGAGAAGAATGGAGTGTGACGTCCACCCTCTTCTTTTGATAGAACATACACTTCAGATTTGAACTGAGTGTGTGGAGTGATTGTTCCTGGCTTAGCAAGAACTTGTCCACGTTCGATATCTTCACGAGCTACACCACGAAGAAGAGCACCGATGTTGTCGCCAGCTTCTGCATAGTCAAGAAGTTTACGGAACATCTCTACACCAGTTACAGTAGTAGCTTTTGGTTCTTCAGCAAGACCGATGATGTCAACAACATCTCCGACTTTAACAACTCCACGCTCAACGCGGCCAGTTGCTACTGTACCACGACCTGTAATTGAGAATACGTCCTCAACAGGCATCATGAATGGCTTGTCAGTGTCACGAGTTGGTGTTGGGATATAGTCATCTACTGCTTGCATAAGTTCAAGGATTTTTTCTTCCCACTCTGGCTCTCCTTCAAGAGCTTTAAGTGCTGATCCTTTAATTACTGGAATATCATCACCAGGGAAATCGTAATCTGAAAGAAGTTCACGGATTTCCATTTCTACTAATTCAAGTAGTTCTTCGTCATCTACCATGTCACATTTGTTCATGAAGACAACTAGGTAAGGAACACCTACTTGACGTGAAAGAAGGATGTGCTCACGAGTTTGTGGCATTGGGCCATCAGCAGCAGATACTACTAGGATTCCGCCGTCCATTTGTGCAGCACCAGTGATCATGTTTTTAACATAGTCAGCGTGACCCGGGCAGTCAACGTGTGCATAGTGACGCTTGTCAGTTTCGTACTCAACGTGTGAAGTACTGATAGTAATTCCACGCTCTTTTTCTTCAGGTGCGTTATCAACGTCAGCGTATGACTTTGCTTCTCCACCTTGTGCTTTAGAAAGAACTGTTGCGATTGCAGCAGTCAAAGTTGTTTTACCATGGTCAACGTGACCAATTGTTCCTACGTTTGCGTGCTCCTTGGAGCGGTCGAATTTTTCTTTACCCATTTTAGAGGTCCTCCCTTTATTTAAAAAAATTAGTTTTTATAGTATGAAAGCCGAAAGCGTCCTCTCGACTATCCATATCTTACAAGTATTTTTTATAGGAAACAAGGATGAACTTTATTATTCACCTTTGTTTTTCTTGATTACTTCTTCTGCAATAGACTTTGGTAGCTCTTCATAGTGATCAAACACCATTGAGAATACTCCGCGGCCTTGTGTGTTTGAACGTAGAGATGTTGCATAACCGAACATTTCAGCAAGTGGAACCATTGCACGAACTACTTGTGCGTTACCACGAGCTTCCATACCTTCTACACGGCCACGGCGTGATGTAATATCACCCATGATATCGCCCATGTATTCTTCCGGAATGATAACTTCTACTCTCATAGTTGGTTCAAGGATTACAGGTTTACATTTTGATGCAGCATTTTTCAAAGCCATTGACGCAGCGATCTTAAATGCCATTTCGTTGGAGTCAACGTCATGGTAAGATCCGTCAAACAGGCGTGCTTTGACATCGATTAAAGGATATCCAGCCAAAATACCGTTATCTAGTGAATCACGAACTCCTGCTTCAACTGCTGGGATGTATTCACGAGGAACAGAACCACCAACAACGTTGTTTACGAACTCGAAACCTTTTCCTTCTTCGTTTGGACCAAATTCGATCCATACGTGACCAAACTGTCCACGTCCACCTGATTGACGAACGAATTTACCTTCGACTTCAGCTGACTCACGGAATGTTTCGCGGTAAGAAACTTGTGGTGCACCCACGTTTGCTTCCACTTTAAATTCACGGCGTAGACGGTCAACGATAATATCCAAGTGAAGTTCACCCATACCTGCAATGATTACTTCTCCTGTTTCTTGATCTGTATGCGCACGGAATGTTGGATCTTCTTCTTGTAACTTACCAAGAGCTTGGCCCATTTTATCCTGGTCCGCTTTTGTTTTAGGTTCGATTGCTACAGAGATAACTGGCTCTGGGAATACCATTGATTCAAGAATGATCAATGACTTCTCATCACATAGTGTATCTCCAGTAGTTGTATCTTTCAAACCTACAGCAGCAGCGATTTCACCCGCGTGTACTTCAGAAATCTCTTCACGGCTGTTAGCGTGCATTTGCAGGATACGTCCTACGCGCTCACGCTTGCCTTTTGTAGAGTTAGTTACATAAGAACCTGCTTGAAGAATACCAGAGTAAATACGGAAGAATGTAAGTTTACCTACATAAGGATCCGTCATAACTTTAAATGCTAGTGCTGAGAATGGCGCTTCGTCAGTCGACTCACGCACTTCATCTTCTTCAGTGTCAGGGTTGAAGCCCATCATTGGTGGTACATCAAGTGGTGATGGTAGGTAGTCTACTACCGCATCTAATACTAGTTGTACACCTTTGTTTTTGAAAGCAGTACCACAAACAACAGGATAGAATTCAACTGCCAACGTAGCTTTACGAATAGCCGTTGTAAGTTCTTCTATTGTAAGTTCTTCACCGCTAAGGTATTTTTCCATAAGATCTTCATCGAAATCTACAACAGCTTCGATTAGGCTCTCACGGTATTTTTTAGCTAGTTCAAGATGCTCAGCCGGAATTTCTTCCACTGTTGTATCTGTTCCTAGATCATTTGGATACATAGTTGCCTTCATTTCGATTAAGTCGATAATTCCTGAGAAGTTATCTTCCGCGCCGATTGGCAATTGGATTGGGTGTGCGTTCGCTTGTAGGCGGTCACGTAGTGTACCTACTGAATAAAGGAAGTCAGCACCTGTTTTATCCATTTTGTTTACGAATACGAGACGTGGTACTTTGTAGTTTGTCGCCTGGCGCCAAACTGTCTCTGTTTGTGGTTCAACACCTGATTGTGCATCAAGTACCGCTACAGCACCATCCAATACACGAAGTGAACGTTCAACTTCAACTGTGAAGTCTACGTGTCCCGGTGTATCGATGATGTTTACGCGGTGACCTTTCCATGCTGCTGTTGTTGCAGCAGAAGTAATCGTGATTCCACGTTCTTGTTCTTGCTCCATCCAGTCCATTTGTGATGCACCTTCGTGCGTCTCACCAATTTTGTGGATTTTACCTGTGTAAAAAAGGATCCGCTCTGTTGTCGTTGTCTTACCAGCGTCAATGTGAGCCATGATACCAATGTTACGAGTATTCTCTAATGAGAACTCTCTAGCCATTTTGTAATCTCCTTCCGTTTCGGATTACTGCTGTTGTTTATCCGACCTTACCAGCGATAGTGAGCGAATGCTCTGTTGGCTTCAGCCATTTTGTGCATTTCTTCACGGCGTTTAACAGAAGCACCTGTGTTGTTTGATGCATCAAGAATTTCGTTCGCTAGACGTTCTTCCATTGTCTTCTCTCCACGTGTACGTGAATAGTTTACAAGGTAACGAAGGCCTAGAGTAGAACGACGTTCAGGGCGTACTTCAACCGGTACTTGATAGTTAGCTCCACCTACACGGCGAGCGCGCACTTCAAGAACTGGCATTACATTATTTAAAGCTGCTTCGAATACTTCGATTGGCTCTTGTCCAGAACGTTCTTTAACAATTTCGAACGCTCCATAAAGAATTTTTTGAGAAGTACCTTTTTTACCGTCTACCATCATTTTGTTGATAAGGCGGCTTACAAGCTTGGAATTATAAATCGGATCAGGTAGTACATCACGTTTTGTTACAGGACCTTTACGAGGCATAATTAGTTCCTCCTTTCAATATTGTTAGTTTTGTATTACTTCTTAACTTTAGGCTTTTTAGCTCCATACATTGAACGGCTTTGCATACGGCCAGTAACTCCAGCTGTATCAAGTGCCCCACGTACGATATGGTAACGAACACCCGGTAAGTCTTTTACGCGTCCTCCGCGGATTAGTACCACACTGTGTTCTTGCAAGTTGTGGCCTTCACCTGGAATATATGCGTTTACTTCCAATGTATTAGTTAAACGAACACGAGCATACTTACGTAGTGCCGAGTTTGGCTTCTTAGGAGTCATAGTACCAACACGTGTACAAACACCTCTTTTTTGTGGTGAGTTCACGTTTGTCATAGACTTTTTAAAGCTGTTATAGCTTTTTCCTAGAGCCGGTGACTTAGAATTTTCCGTTTTCGATTTACGAGGTTTACGGACTAATTGATTAATTGTAGGCATCAGGTTGTTCCTCCTTCCGAGCTTTTTATAATACCACACACCCAGGTGGTTCATTTTTAAGTAAAAACAAAGTTTTTGTGCGTGCACACACAAAAACGGGTGACAGTAACTCCAGAGATCTCTGCTTACTGTTATTTTATAATGATGATTGCTTATCGCCTTGCACTTATTCGAAAGAACATTTTTCTTTCCGAAAAGTTAACGGTCAACAACTATCAACCTTTTGTATATTATCATCTCTACAATGACTTGTCAACAATTTTAAGAAAACAAACGGGAACGATGTCCCGTTTATTTTTATTCAGCTGTAATAGTTTCTTCTACCCCATCATGTTGCATCTTGATTTGGCGGTATCTCTGCATTCCAGTACCTGCAGGGACCAATTTCCCGATAATGACGTTTTCTTTCAGACCTAGCAACTCATCTGTTTTACCTTTGATAGCTGCATCTGTAAGAACTCTTGTTGTTTCTTGGAACGATGCCGCAGACAAGAATGATTCTGTTTCAAGTGAAGCTTTCGTAATTCCGAGAATTACAGGACGTGAAGTAGCTGGGACTTTACCCGCTAACAACACTTTTGCATTCGCTTCAGAGAATTGGTGGATATCCAGTAATGAACCTGGAAGAAGATCAGTGTCTCCTGCTTCAATTACCCGAACTTTACGAAGCATTTGACGTACCATCACTTCAACGTGCTTATCACCGATCTCTACACCTTGCATACGGTAAACTTTTTGAACTTCTTTCAACAGATACTCTTGTACAGTTGAAACGTCCTTTACTACGATCAATTGTTTAGGATCAATAGAACCTTCGGTAATAGTTTGCCCACGCTCAACCACATCGCCTACTTCTACGCTTAAACGCGCATTGTACAACGTAGGGTATTTACGTGTTTCTACTTCACCTTCAATAGTGATCTCTTTTAAACCTTCACGGATTTCATCAATTTCAATTACAGTACCAGCAATTTCAGAAATAACCGCTACACCTTTCGGATTCCGAGATTCGAAAATCTCTTGAATACGCGGAAGACCTTGTGTAATATCATCTCCGGCAACTCCACCTGTGTGGAATGTACGCATCGTTAACTGCGTTCCTGGTTCACCGATAGATTGTGCCGCAATGATTCCCACTGCTTCCCCTACTTCTACCGTTTCTCCAGTAGCTAAGTTGATACCGTAACATTTTTTACATACGCCGTGTTTCGTATTACATGTAAACGCAGAACGAATCGTTACTTCTTCGATACCGGCTTGAATTACTATGTTCGCTATGTCCGCAGTAATTAATCCGTTTTTCGCAAGAATAACTTCGCCCGTTTCCGGATGTTTGATCGTCTTCTTCGTGTGACGACCTTCAATACGTTCAAGCAATGTTTCAATCATTTCATTACCTTCTGTTAAAGCAGTGATAGCAAGACCGCGGTCAGTTCCACAATCTTCTTCACGAACAATAACATCTTGTGCCACATCTACGAGACGACGAGTCAAGTAACCTGAGTCGGCAGTCTTCAATGCTGTATCGGCAAGACCTTTACGCGCACCGTGTGTAGAGATAAAGTATTCGAGTACTGTCAGACCTTCACGGAAGGAAGATTTGATCGGAAGTTCGATAATCCGTCCAGCCGGGTTGGCCATTAGTCCACGCATACCAGCAAGCTGTGTAAAGTTCGATGCGTTACCACGGGCTCCAGAGTCACTCATCATGAAGATTGGGTTTTCGATATCCAATGAATCCATTAGCTTATTCTGGATGACGTCCTTCGCATGGCTCCAATAAGAGATAACACGATCGTAACGCTCTTCTTCGGTAATCAAACCGCGTCGGAACTGCTGCGTGACTTTATCCACTTTTTCTTGCGCTTCATGAAGGATTTCTGCTTTATTCGGCAAGACCACGATATCAGAAATACCGATTGTAATTCCAGCACGAGTAGAATATTTAAATCCTAGGTTTTTCATTCTATCCAACATTCTAGAAGTTTCTGTAATGTGGAAGCGGCGGAAGATTTCCGCGATAATTTCCCCAAGGATTGCTTTTTTAAATGGTGTGATCAGTTCTGCTTCTTGCAAGTGCTCCTTAACATTAACTGTGCCGTCGATGAAATACTTTCCAGGCGTTTCCACTTGTAAGTTGTAATTCGTCGGTTCGTTGATGTACGGGAACGTCTCAGGTAGAATCTCGTTGAATATGATTTTACCTACCGTCGTTAACAATAGCTGACTATTTTGCTTATCCGTAAATGTAGGATTCTTAATACTACCTGCCTGAACCGCGATGCGGGAATGCAAGTGAACATGTCCTGTTTGATACGCAATTAACGCTTCATTCGGATCACTGAACACAGAACCTTCTCCAGCTGCGTTTTTACGCTCGACTGTTAAGTAATAGTTTCCAAGCACCATATCCTGTGAAGGAGTTACAACCGGCTTCCCATCTTTCGGGTTCAAAATGTTTTGAGCAGCTAGCATCAATAGACGTGCTTCAGCTTGTGCTTCAGCAGATAGCGGTACGTGAACAGCCATTTGGTCACCATCGAAGTCAGCGTTATAAGCTGTACATACGAGCGGGTGTAACGTAATAGCGCGACCTTCAACCAGTATCGGCTCGAACGCCTGGATTCCCAGACGGTGAAGCGTCGGTGCCCGGTTAAGAAGTACTGGATGTTCTTTAATAACGTCTTCTAATACATCCCATACTTCGGAATGAAGACGTTCAATCTTACGTTTCGCACTCTTAATGTTATGCGCCAAGTTGCGTTCTACTAATTCTTTCATAACAAACGGCTTAAATAGCTCGATCGCCATTTCCTTAGGTAGACCACATTGATACATTTTCAAGTTAGGACCTACTACGATAACCGAACGACCAGAATAGTCTACGCGTTTACCAAGTAAGTTCTGACGGAAGCGCCCTTGCTTACCTTTCAGCATATGAGAAAGGGATTTCAACGGACGGTTACCTGGACCTGTTACAGGTCTTCCGCGACGACCATTGTCTACAAGTGCATCTACTGCTTCTTGAAGCATACGCTTCTCGTTCTGAACGATAATGCCAGGCGCTCCTAGATCCAATAGTCGCTTTAGGCGGTTGTTCCGGTTAATAACCCTACGATAAAGATCATTCAAATCGGATGTCGCAAAACGTCCTCCGTCTAGCTGTACCATCGGACGCAATTCGGGAGGGATAACAGGAAGTACTTCCAATACCATCCATTCCGGACGATTTCCGGAGTTACGGAAAGATTCCACAACTTCCAGACGTCGGATTGCGCGTGTACGACGCTGACCTTGTACTGTTTTCAACTCTTCTTTTAATGAATCTGTTTCTTTATCCAAGTCGATTGCACGAAGTAGTTGCTCGATTGCTTCAGCACCCATTGCTGCTTGGAACTTAGAACCATACTTTTCACGGTATAAACGGTACTCTTTTTCAGAAAGCAACTGCTTGCGCTCAAGTGGCGTATCTGCCGGTTCGACAACTACGTAAGACGCGAAGTAGATAATCTCTTCCAACGCACGTGGCGTCATGTCTAGGATCAAGCCCATACGGCTAGGAATTCCTTTGAAGTACCAAATATGTGTAACAGGTGCTGCAAGCTCGATGTGACCCATTCGTTCACGACGTACTTTTTGACGCGTGACTTCTACACCACAACGATCACAAACAACGCCCTTGTAACGAACCCGCTTGTATTTACCACAGTGACATTCCCAGTCCTTTGTCGGACCGAAAATTCTCTCACAGAATAATCCGTCTTTCTCTGGCTTTAGTGTACGGTAATTGATCGTTTCAGGCTTTTTCACTTCTCCATATGACCAAGAACGAATCTTGTCAGGTGAAGCAAGGCCGATTTTCATATACTCAAAATTATTAACATCTATCAAGGAGCCAACCTCCCTTTAGTCTAATCGCCATAACGGCTTATCAATCAACTTAACTTGTAGTAGCGCATTCACGTAAGACGTTCTTCTTACTGAATAGAATAGAAGAGGGTGCTCGAAGCCCTCTTCTATTCGTTTTTGTTTGTTTATTTATATTACAGATCAGTGCTTTTCGCTTGTAGTTTAGGCGATCGGTTGATCTTCTTTCATCAAGTTCAATGCGTCAGTTGGTTGCATATCTTCTTCGTCATCTAGATCGCGAAGCTCAATTTCTTCAAAGTCTTCCGTCAACATTTTAACGTCTAATCCTAAACTCTGAAGTTCTTTGATTAGTACTTTAAATGATTCTGGTACACCCGGTTGAGGAACGCTATCGCCTTTGACGATCGCTTCGTATGTTTTCACACGACCTACGACGTCATCAGATTTGACTGTTAAGATTTCTTGCAATGTATAAGCGGCACCGTATGCTTCCAGTGCCCACACTTCCATTTCCCCGAAACGCTGTCCACCGAACTGGGCTTTACCGCCAAGTGGTTGCTGTGTAACGAGTGAGTATGGTCCAGTAGAACGTGCGTGTAACTTATCATCTACCATGTGGGCAAGTTTGATCAAGTACATAACGCCTACTGATACGCGGTTATCAAATGGTTCACCTGAACGACCATCGTATAGCATTGTTTTACCGTCACGGTTCATACCCGCTTCTTCCATTGTAGCCCAAACATCTTCCTCGTTTGCACCGTCAAATACAGGAGAAGCTGTGTGAATACCTAGACTACGTGCAGCCATACCAAGGTGCATTTCAAGGACCTGTCCGATATTCATACGTGATGGAACACCTAGTGGATTCAACATGACATCGATCGGCGTACCATCTGGAAGGAACGGCATTTCTGATTCAGGTAAAATTCGGGAAATAACACCCTTGTTACCATGACGTCCTGCCATCTTATCCCCGACAGAGATTTTACGCTTCTGTACGATATATACACGTACTAACTGGTTTACTCCAGGAGACAACTCATCTCCATCTTCACGGTTAAAGACTTTCACATCTAGAACGATTCCACCTGCTCCGTGAGGTACACGTAATGAAGTGTCACGGACTTCGCGCGCTTTCTCCCCGAAGATTGCATGTAGAAGACGTTCTTCCGCAGTCAATTCTGTAACTCCCTTAGGCGTTACTTTACCGACCAAGATATCACCATCGCGCACTTCAGCACCAATACGGATAATTCCTCTGTCATCCAAGTTGCGCAATGCATCTTCTCCGACGTTTGGAATATCACGCGTGATTTCCTCTGGTCCAAGCTTTGTATCACGTGCTTCCGACTCATATTCTTCGATATGAACAGATGTGAATACATCATCTTTCACCAGACGCTCACTCATGATAATCGCATCCTCATAGTTGTAACCATCCCATGTCATGAATGCAGTTAGAACGTTACGGCCAAGCGCAAGTTCTCCTTGTTCCATTGATGGTCCGTCCGCAAGAATATCAAGCGGTTTTACACGGTCGCCAACTTTTACAATCGGACGTTGGTTATAACAAGTTCCCTGGTTCGAACGAATGAATTTAGATAAACGGCAAACGACAAGGTCACCCTTCACTTCTTTACCGCCCACTTCTTCAATACGACGAATACGAATTTCCTTTGCTTCTACGTGTTCTACGATACCGTGGTGTTTAGAAACAACAGCCGCACCTGAATCACGCGCAGAGATATGTTCCATACCAGTACCAACAAATGGCGCTTCAGGATTCAATAAAGGAACTGCTTGACGTTGCATGTTCGCACCCATCAAAGCGCGGTTAGAGTCATCGTTTTCTAAGAACGGGATACATGCAGTAGCTGCTGAAACCACTTGCTTAGGTGAAACGTCCATATAGTCAATTTGCTCGCGGCGGAATACAGTGTTATCCCCTTGGAAACGCCCTACCACGCCTTCATTCGTAAATGATCCGTCTTCATCAAGCAGTGAGTTCGCTTGTGCTACTACATAGTTATCTTCAATATCAGCTGTCAGATAATCAATTTGTGCAGTAACACGACCCGTTTCAGGATCTACTTTACGATAAGGAGTCTCAATGAAACCAAATCGATTCACTTTCGCAAATGTAGACAACGAGTTAATGAGTCCAATGTTCGGCCCCTCAGGCGTTTCAATTGGACACATACGACCATAGTGAGAGTAGTGAACGTCACGAACTTCCATTCCTGCTCGTTCACGTGTCAAACCACCAGGTCCTAGTGCAGATAGACGACGCTTATGCGTCAATTCAGCCAATGGATTTGTTTGGTCCATGAACTGAGATAGCTGCGAGCTTCCGAAAAACTCCTTAATAGATGCGATAACAGGACGGATATTGATCAGTTGTTGTGGCACTATAGATTGCGTGTCATTGATAGACATTCTCTCTTTAACCACACGCTCCATACGAGAAAGACCGATACGGAATTGGTTTTGAAGTAATTCACCAACAGAACGCAAACGACGATTTCCAAGATGGTCAATATCATCTGTGTTTCCTACACCATGCAAGAGGTTAAAGAAATAACTGACAGAAGCAACGATATCTGACGGGGTAATATGTTTAATAGACTCGTCTACTTCAGCGTTAGATATAACATTAATCACTTGTTTTTCTTCACTTTTCGGTGCGTAAATCTTTAGCGTCTGGATAACCATTGGCTCTTCCAATATAGACCCTACATGTTCGATCGACTCAGAATTGATACCTTGAGATAAAAATGGTAGTAATTTATCTAATGTACGTCGGTCGATCAGCTGGTCTTTTTCCACTAAAATCTCGCCTGTTTCAGGGTCGACAAGTGTCTCAGCAGCTGTTTGATTAAACAGTCGATTTTGCAAGTGGAGCTTTTTATTCATTTTATAGCGACCGACATTCGCTAAATCATAGCGCTTCGGATCGAAGAATCGTGAATACAAAAGACTTCTTGCGCTGTCTAGTGTTGGTGGCTCACCTGGACGAAGTCGCTCATAGATCTCAAGCATCGCCTTTTCTGAAGTCTCGGTATTATCTTTCTCTAATGAATTCCGTAAATATTCATTATCACCGATTAAATCGATAATTTCTTGATCGGTAGAGAAGCCTAATGCACGCAATAAAACAGTGATTGGCAACTTACGAGTACGGTCGATACGGACATGTACTACGTCTTTTGCATCTGTTTCATACTCAAGCCACGCTCCGCGGTTCGGAATAACAGTAGCGCCAAATCCACGCTTACCATTTTTGTCCGTCTTATCATTGTAGTAAACACTTGGCGATCGAACGAGCTGTGAAACGATAACACGCTCCGCTCCGTTAATAATGAATGTTCCGTTTTCTGTCATAAGCGGGAAATCTCCCATGAAAACGTCTTGTTCCTTCACATCGCCGGTTTCTTGATTATGAAGACGTACTTTTACACGAAGTGGTGCGGCATATGTCACATCGCGCTCTTTTGATTCGTCAACCGGATATTTTGGTTCGCCCAGTTTGTAATCGATAAATTCCAAGGACAAGTTACCTGTGAAATCCTGGATAGGAGAAATATCCCGGAACATTTCACGTAGCCCCTCTTCTAAGAACCACTCATAAGATGCCGTTTGAATTTCAATTAAATTCGGCAAATCGAGTACTTCCTTGATTCGCGCGAAACTTCTACGCTGACGATGTTGACCATACTGAACTAAATGACCTGTCAACTCATTCACCCCTCATTAAGACAATATTAGTTTTTTGCAAAATCAGAAATTCCGCTGTGACTTCGAAAAAACAAAAAGAAAACGAGTTCCGACAAGAGCTCATTTTCGATTTCACAATCTTTATCCAAACATCAATATACCTTTTCCTCTACTACATCACACAAAAGGGCATACAGCTGCAATATAAATATTTATGCATTTAATAATGCTACTACATGAAATTGATCCTGTCAATTTTTTTTAGCCACCAAAATAAAGTAGCCTTTTTTCTTGGCAACCGTATCCACGTTACCAAACAACTTCTTCAAGTAATCCATCGTAGATGGAGCTCCTTGTTTCTTTTGAATGACAACCCATAGTTCTCCACCTGAAGCCATTTTTTCATAAGCACCGTCGTAGAATGAAAAGACCGTTTGCTTACCCGCTCTTATGGGAGGATTTGTTATAATTGCAGCAAAGTCATTTGATCGGACATGATCGACTCCACTACTTTCATAAATTTGTATATTAGTGATCTGGTTTTGCTGGGCATTAGTTTTAGAAAGAGCCAACGCGCGCTCGTTCACGTCAACCATATGGACAAGCCGTTCAGGGAAATCCGATGCAATAGACAACGCAATCGGTCCATAGCCGCAACCTATTTCCAAGAAGTCTCCCCCAATGGATGGTTCTTTAAACGTTTCAGCTAGCAATTTTGATCCTTCATCTATACTACCTTTACTGAATACACCAGCATCTGTTGTGAATGAAAAGACTTTGTTACGAATCTCAGCCTTCCATTGCTTGGGGGCACTTGAAACTTGTGGGGTTTTTGAGTAATAATGCTCTCCCATACATACACCTCCTGCGTAGAGTTACAATATCTGTATATGAAGAAAAAAGCCCGTCAAATAGACGGGCTTTTCTCAGGGAAGTAGAAATTACTTAACTTCTACAGATGCGCCAACTTCTTCAAGTTTAGCTTTCATTTCTTCTGCTTCTTCTTTAGTTGCTGCTTCTTTAACAGCTTTAGGAGCTTCGTCTACAAGAGCTTTAGCTTCTTTCAATCCTAGGCCAGTGATTTCACGAACAGCTTTGATAACTTTGATCTTCTGATCTCCAGCTGATGCAAGGATTACGTCGAATTCAGTTTGCTCTTCAGCTGCTTCTGCAACTGCTCCGGCTGCTGCAACTGGTGCTGCTGCTGTTACGCCGAATTCTTCTTCGATTGCTTTAACAAGGTCGTTTAGTTCAAGAACTGTCATTTCTTTGATTGCGTCTAAAATTTGTGCGTTAGTCATTTTAAGTTCCTCCTGGAAAGTTGTATTTAACCGGCTAGTTTTTTCCGGTCATAGTCAAAATGCGAAATTAAGCACCTTGCTCTTCTTTTTGTTCTGCAACTGCTTTTGTAGCAAGTGCAAAGTTTCGTACTGGCGCTTGAAGAACGCTGAGTAGCATAGACAATAGACCATCGCGAGACGGTAGAGTAGCCAATGCTTTCATTTCTTCAGCTGATGCGACGTTTCCTTCGATCACACCTGCTTTAATTTCAAGCTTTTCATTCTTTTTAGCGAAATCATTTAAGATTTTAGCTGGCGCTACTACGTCTTCTGTAGAGAAAGCGATAGCGTTTGGACCTGTAAGGTTTTCGTTCAAACTTTCTAGTCCTGCAACTACTGTCGCACGACGCACCATAGAGTTTTTATAAACTTTGAACTCGATGCCCGCTTCACGTAGTTGTTTACGCAATTCTGTTACTTGTGAAACCGTTAGACCACGGTAATCGACAACCACTACAGATGCTGCTGATTGCAACTTCTCAGCGACTTCCGATACGACCGCTTGTTTAGCTTCTAAAATTTTGCTCATGTTGACACCTCCTGGTAATTAGGGTCACTTATACCGATATAAAAAGCCCTCAATGTCTAAGACATGAGGGCAGAAAAGTCGTCATCTTTAAAAAAGAGCGTCTTGTCCTCGGCAGGAGCATTAAGTGGCAAGCCACACCTGCTGTCTTCGGTACAAATGGTTATCATCATAACAAGCGTAATCTTAACAGATCACTTTATGCTTGTCAATTATTTTTTAACAGCAACGCTTGACGGATCTACTTTAACAGCAGGACCCATAGTTGTCGTAACGTTTACCGATTTCATGAATGTTCCTTTTGATGAAGCTGGTTTAGCTTTTTGAATCGTTTCAAAGATAGTCAAGAAGTTTTCTTCCAACTTCTCGTTAGTGAAAGATGCTTTCCCGATCGGAGCGTGGATAATTCCAGCTTTGTCCGCGCGGTATTCAACTTTACCTGCTTTGATTTCTTCAATAGCCTTTGTTACGTCGAATGTTACAGTACCTGTTTTCGGGTTCGGCATAAGACCTTTTGGTCCAAGAACGCGACCGATCTTACCAACTTCGCCCATCATGTCAGGTGTAGCAACGATTACGTCGAAATCGAACCAACCTTGTTGAATTTTAGCAATTAGTTCTGCGTCGCCTACGTAGTCCGCGCCTGCAGCTTCTGCTTCTTTAACTTTTTCGCCTTTAGCGAATACTAATACACGCTGAGTTTTACCAGTACCGTTTGGAAGAACTACCGCTCCACGGATTTGCTGATCATTTTTACGAGTATCAATACCAAGACGGAAAGCTACTTCAACTGTTGCATCAAAATTAGTAGTAGTTGTCTTTTTAGCAAGTTCAATTGCTTCTTTCGCAGTGTACGTAGCAGTACGATCTACAAGCTTCGCTGCATCTACGAATTTTTTACCTCTTTTAGCCATCAGAATTTTCCTCCTCATTTGTGGTTTTAACGGATTAAACCTCCCACTTAATGAAGGCCGCGAATCACATTCGACCGCAGCCTTCACCTTGAAACAATTGCTGTATTATGAAAAACCAAAATCAGTCTTCGATTTTGAATCCCATACTGCGAGCAGTACCTTCGACCATTGCCATCGCCGCTTCAACTGACGCCGCGTTTAAGTCTGGCATCTTTTGTTCTGCGATTTCTCTAACTTTATCACGCTTAACTGTAGCAACTTTGTTTTTATTAGGCTCACCTGAACCCTTTTGAACGTTTGCTGCAACCTTCAGCAATACTGCTGCTGGCGGAGTTTTTGTGATAAATGTAAATGAACGGTCCTCGAATACTGAGATTTCAACTGGAATAATAAGACCAGCTTGATCTGCTGTACGAGCGTTAAATTCTTTACAGAATCCCATAATGTTAACACCTGCTTGACCTAATGCCGGCCCTACTGGTGGTGCTGGATTTGCTTTACCAGCTGGAATTTGCAATTTCACTACTTTAGTAACTTTTTTAGCCACGAGACACACCTCCTTAAGTCCGTGATGTGGTAATTGGGTTGCCCCTCCCACTCAAATATGTGCCTGCCGACGATGTCGGTAGAATTGGTTAATCCGTACAGACTAAGTCTGACCTTTGAAATGATACCACCATTACACAGATTTGGCAAGCGGAAAATTCCCATTACCCATCAATCCATTTTTTCTACTTGGTCGAATGAAAGCTCCATCTTCGTTTCGCGTCCAAACATATCAACACTTACAACGACTTTGCCTTTATCCATTTCTATCTCTTCCACTTTACCTTCAAAGTGAGCAAACGGCCCTTCAAGCACCGTTACACTTTCACCCACTCCGAAATCGATATCTACGCGTTGTTCTTTCATACCCATTTGTTTCAGGATGAACTCTACTTCTTCCGGCAACAACGGGGTAGGCTTCGCTCCGCCACCTGATGAACCGATAAATCCAGTAACACCCGGCGTATTACGAACAACATACCAAGAGTCATCTGTCATGATCAATTCAACCAAAACATAACCTGGGAACGTTTTACGCATAACCGTTTTCTTTTTACCATCTTTAATATCTGTCTCTTCTTCTTCCGGAATGACTACACGGAATATCTTATCTGACATGCCCATTGTCTCGACACGTTTTTCAAGATTTGCCTTTACTTTGTTCTCATACCCCGAGTACGTATGCACAACATACCAATTTTTATCCATTTCCATGACATTGAGGACTGCGCGTCCGTCCCTCCCTTAAATTAAAGCTGAAAAAACCCGTTTATTCATCAAAACGGGATATTCTCACGCTATTCATACTTTCTTTATTAAAGACCTGTATACCATTTCATTACTCCAGAGATACCTAGATCCACTACGAAGAAATAGACAGCCATGAATATGACCGTCGAAATAACGACTACAGTATACTTCGTTAATTCTTTACGTTTCGGCCAGCTGACTTTCCGCATTTCCGAAACGACTTTTTTCAAAAAATCGGTAATCTTGCCCATTCTTCTCCAACCCTTCCGAATGACATAGCGTTCTGAACACGAACTCTATGTAACTGGTCAAATGGTTTGCTTATGCAATGTATGCGCATTGCAATGACTGCAAAACTTTTTTATACTCATTCTTCCCTCACGGCTGTTGTTGCCGGCAGGTAAAGAATAGTTTCGCGAACCACATATCTCACAGCTTAAAGTTATTTTTTTTGACATTTCAATTCACCTAATTCAAGACAATAGTCTTGCTAAAGAGTACCATTTAACCAGCGACATGTCAATTTACTTTCGATATGTTTAGCGTACCAGATCCATTGCCATCGAGTGTTCCAGTTTGCGTTTTATCCGTTGCAAAGCATTATCTATCGATTTCACTTGACGATTCAGCACTTCAGAAATTTCGCGATAGGATTGACCTTCTAAGTACAATGTTAATACTTCTTTTTCCAATCCACTCAACACTTTATTCATCTCTTCTTCCATGAATGTAAAGTTTTCTTTATGGATTATCAAGTCTTCCGGGTCATCTAATGTAGAGCCCGATATAATATCCAGCAACGTTCGCTCTTGATCTTCATCGTACATCGGCTTGTCCAACGAAATAGACGTATTAAGCGGAATATGTTTTTGGCGCGTAGCAGTTTTGATAGCTGTAATAATTTGTCGCGTAATACACAGCTCCGCGAAGACTTTAAATGAGCTCAATCTATCAGGACGGAAATCACGTATCGCTTTATAGAGGCCGATCATTCCTTCTTGCATAATATCTTCACGATCTCCACCAATAATGAAATATGTTCTTGCTTTCATTCGAACAATCGGCTGAAATTTAGTAATTAAATGATCTAATACATCCGAATTCCCTAGATGGATCAATTCCACCATCTCTTCATCAGTTAGTTTAGAAAATTCGTTTTTACTCTTAACATTTTCCATGTCCCGCACCAACCTCTCCACCCCAGAGTACTAATTGGTTTTATATGTCAGTATAGACGCGGTAATTTTCCACGTCAACTACTCATTTTCCACCACGTCTCATTTTTTCGAATTCCGCTGCCACTTCATCCGTCAGAGGAATCTTTGATAGAGGGCGTTGTTCTAATGACTTTTTTAACCTTTGCGCAATTACACGATCCACTTCTTTCATAGCAATTTCCAACTCTCGTGCAGAGATACGAAGCGCACCTTGGGCAAACACTACCCATTGTTCTACAAGATCGGAAGTAGCTACATGAATTTGCGTCAAGCGATTGGATAATTCGGATACCAATTTTTCAATCCGTTCATCCGCTGTTTCGTTCTCTCTTGTAAAGACGACTTCCACGCGGTATTGTTTTTTTCGTTTTTCGATACCCGGTACTAAGTGGGCATCAAATATCACGATAACACGCCATCCCCTGTTCGCCTGGAATTCCGCCATCCGCTCGATGAGTCGATCACGCGCTTGCGCAAAATCTTCTTGTTTCAGTTGTTGCAGTTCAGGCCACGCACCGATGATGTTGTATCCATCAACGAGCAGCACATCTTTCTTCATGATGTAGCCTGAGCGGATTGACGCTTTCGTAGAACTTCATACATCAACAACGCTGCCGCTACCGAAGCATTTAAAGATGTAACTTTTCCAACCATCGGCAAACTATAAAGGAAATCGCATCTCTCACGTAAAATGCGTGACATTCCTTTTCCTTCACTACCAATAATGACAGCTAAAGGTAACGTAGCATCCATATGGCGATAATCCGTGGAGTTGGATGCATCTGTTCCCGCAATCCAAACCCCTTGTTTCTTAAGCTCGTCCACAGTTTGAGACAAATTGTTCACGCGCACAACCGGTATATGTTCAATCGCACCTGTTGACGCTTTCGCCACTACACCTGTCAAACCAACAGCACGTCTCTTCGGAATGATAATGCCATGAACCCCTGAAGCATCAGCTGTTCGTAAGATAGATCCCAAGTTATGCGGATCTTCTAGCTCATCAAGAATGATGAAGAAGGGATCTTCTTGTCTCTCTTTAGCAATTGCAAATAAGTCCTCCAGCTCCGCATAATCATAAGCAGCAACCGAAGCGAGAATCCCTTGGTGACTCAGATCTGTCATACCATCTAGTTTCTGCTTCGGCGCTGTCTGCACAACTACTCCCGCTTCTTTAGCTAGCTTCATAATTTCACCGATACTTTTTTTATTAACGCCTTCTGCCACCCAAATTTTATTCAGTTGTCTGCCTGAACGCAACGCCTCCACAACAGGGTTTCTTCCACCAATCAACTCAACTTCTAACTCTGTCATACTTTCTCCTCCTCAGGATGCTCCACCAGTCGAATCGCCGTCTCGATTAGTTCAGCGAGACGCTCTTGCCGATCCAATAAATGTACATACCCGAGAACCGCTTCGAATGCAGAGCTATAATTATACGTTGTCACATCAGTGTTCTTAGGGACGGATCCCGCTTTCGCATTGCGGCCACGGCGCATTACCGCCAATTCTTCTTCCGTGAGAATTTGTTGATCTCTCATTGTTAGGATAATTCGCGCCTGCGCTTTTGCAGAAACAAAGCGCGTAGCTTCCTTATGCAAAATTTGTGGTTTTACTCGCCCACAGCGTAGTAAATGCTCTCTGACCGCCGTTTCATATACAGCATCTCCCATGTAAGCAAGAGCAAGTGCATTGAGCTGTTTGACGTCTATTTCACGTAAATTCTCCACACCATTACCCTCTTTTCCAGCGAGTGCCTTGCGCTGTATCTTCTAAAATGATTCCTCGCGCTTTTAGTTCATCACGAATTTCATCCGAACGCGCAAAATCACGGTTCTTTCGAGCGTCAAGACGCTCTTGGATCAACGCATCAATTTCGTTATCGACTAATTCATCCGCACTATCAAATGGTACTCCGAGTACACCCATTAATTGATCCAAGGCATCGATGAATTGCTGGAGCACGTGACGATCTGTATTTTTCTCAAGCAAGTAAACGTTCGCCTGTTTGGATAGTTCAAAAATGGCTGCAATTGCATTTGCCGTATTGAAGTCATCGTCCATCGATTTCTCAAATGCATTAATTTGTTCTTTAATCTTATTTAACCATGACTCGGAATTTTCCGCCAGGTCTGCCGAAATCGTTAGACGATGCTGCAAGTTGCTGTATGCTGTCTGGATACGTTCCAACCCATTTGCCGCACTCTCCACAAGTTCTTGCGCAAAGTTAACCGGATGGCGATAGTGCACGGATAACATAAAGAATCTAAGTACCTTCGGATCGATTTGCTTACGAATATCATGTACTAAAATGAAATTCCCTAAAGACTTCGACATTTTCTCGTTATCGATATTGATATAACCATTATGCATCCAATAGTTGGCGAAGGTTTTACCCGTAGCCGCCTCAGACTGTGCGATTTCATTTTCATGGTGTGGGAATGTTAAGTCTTGCCCTCCTGCATGAATATCGATTGTGTCACCGAGAAGTTGTTTGGCCATTACCGAACATTCGATATGCCAACCCGGACGACCTTTGCCCCACGGACTATCCCACGAGATTTCACCCTCTTTTGCCGATTTCCAAAGTGCGAAATCAAGAGGATCTGTTTTGATTGAGTTTTCTTCCACCCGTGCACCCACTTTTAATTCATCAATAGATTGGTGTGAAAGTTTTCCGTACCCTTCAAATTGACGTGTACGGAAATAGACATCTCCTTGAGATTCGTAGGCAAATCCTTTATCGATAAGCACTTGAATGAAATCCACAATGTCATCAATATGTTCAGTTACGCGAGGATGCGCTGTCGCTACTTCACAACCAAGAGCACTGACATCTTCATGATAAGCGGCGATGAAACGCTCAGTTAATTCTCCGACCTCTTCATTCAACTCATTCGCTGCTTTAATGATTTTGTCGTCTACGTCCGTGAAGTTCGAGACGTAATTTACTTCATATCCGCGATATTCCAAATAGCGACGAATCGTATCAAATGCAATCACAGGACGAGCGTTACCGATATGAATATAGTTATAAACGGTTGGTCCACAGACATACATCTTGACCTTTCCTTCTTCTATTGGAACAAACCTTTCTTTCTTACGTGTCAATGTATTATAAAGTTGAATGCTCATGTAAATCACCCTTTTTTCCATTCTCGGTTTCCAACTGCTCAGTACGCAGCTTCAACTCCTGAATTTGCTTTTCTAATCGTTTAATTTCATCCGCAATAGGATCTTGCGTAGAATGATCCAATTTATTCTTCACACGTACACCATTTGAAATAACGATTTTCCCTGGTATTCCAACCACTGTAGAGTTGGGCGGCACTTCTTTCAAGATGACCGAACCCGCTCCTACCTTACTATTCTCACCAATCGTAATGGAACCAAGTACTTTGGCACCGGACGCAACTAATACATTATCACAGAGCGTCGGATGTCGCTTCCCGCCTTCTTTTCCTGTTCCCCCTAGTGTAACACCTTGATAAAGTGTTACATCGTCGCCAATTTCACATGTTTCCCCTATCACTACGCCCATTCCATGATCAATGAAAAGACGTCTGCCTATCACGGCTCCGGGATGAATCTCGATACCCGTGAAAAACCTGCTAACTTGCGATACGATACGAGCCAAAAACCGAAGATTACGCTTATAAAACACATGCGCGATACGGTGCATCCAAATCGCATGCAACCCCGAATACGTTAAGACTACTTCAATGGTACTGCGGGCTGCCGGATCTTGATCGAAAATACAACGAATATCTTCTTTCATACGTTTGAACAATGAACTTCCCCCTTTTTCTGCTTTCACATGACGGCGATTTCCACTATAGAAAAATTTCTTGAGATAAAAAAAGCGCCCCCGTCACTCATGATGACAGAGACGCATTAAATGCGTGGTTCCACTCCGCTTGAGAACGTAATTGTTCCCCGCTTAATGTCTTTAACGCAGACTATACGTATGGCCTACTAACAGTTTCGGCTCATCGCTCAAAGGTGCATTTCGATAGTGAACGACTCAGGTCATTTCCAGCCTAGATGACCCTCTCTACAGAGTATCCACTATGTACTTTCCTTCTCGACGCTTTCCATATGACAATTTCATATTAGGTTCATTTTACAGAAATTCATTGAAATGTCAATATTGTTTATTTTGCAAATTTTCCAACGCGTTGAATGATTTTTTCTTTACCAATCAGTGCAATTGCATCCGGTAGTTCAGGACCTGACGTCTGTCCAGTTGCTACAACACGTACTGGCATGAATAAGTTCTTACCTTTATGTCCCGTTTCTTTTTGAACTGCTTTAATTGCCGCTTTAATAGATGGTGCATCAAAAGTTTCTAATTCTTCTAGCTGCTTCTTAAGTGACGTCATCACTTCAGGTACTTGTTCACTAGCCAAAATTTCCGATGCTGTTTCATCATATTCCAATGTGTCGTGGAAGAACTGGGCAGATAACTCAACAATTTCAGCGCCAAAGCTCAATTGACCGTGGTATAGCGCGATCAAATCGTGTACCCATGTTTGTTCTTCAGCAGACATATTTTCCGAAACCAGTTCAGCTGCTTGTAGATGAGGCAATGTTAATTCAATGACTTCTTCTAATGACAACTTTTTTATATATTGGTTATTCATCCACGTCAGTTTATCCGTGTCGAACATGGAAGGTGATTTCGACAAGCGAGACTCATCGAATTGTTTCACGAGTTCGTCATGAGAGAAAATCTCCTCTTCTCCGACAGGCGACCAACCAAGTAAAGCGAAGAAATTAAACATCGCTTCTGGCAAATACCCTAAATCCTTATATTGTGTAATGAATTGAATGATTGATTCATCACGTTTTGAAAGCTTTTTACGTTCTTCGTTGACGATTAGCGTCATATGACCAAATCGTGGGTGGTCCCAACCGAATACGTCAAACACCATTAGTTGCTTCGGTGTATTCGTCAAGTGCTCTTCTCCACGGAAAACATGCGAGATTTTCATCAAATGATCATCGACTACTACAGCAAAGTTATACGTTGGAATACCATTTGTCTTAACCATAACCCAGTCACCAATGTCTTTTGATTCGAATGTGACTTCACCGCGCACAAGGTCATCGATTGTATACGTAACGTCTTCAGGAACACGCATGCGGATATTGTAAGATTTTCCTGCTTCTTCATTTTGCGCAACTTGTTCCGCTGTCAAATGGCGGCAAGTTCCATCATACATAGGCGCTGCGATTCCCGCTTCTTTCTGCGCGTCACGCTTTGCTTCAAGCTCTTCAGGAGTACAGAAACATTTATAGGCATTTCCATTTTCAAGCATTTCATCTGCATACTTCTTATATAAATCCAGACGTTCCATTTGACGATACGGCCCGTATTCTCCGCCAATATCAATTGATTCGTCATGATGGATACCGAGCCACGTTAAGTTTTCAAGTTGTGATAGTTCTCCACTTTCAATATTTCGTGCAGTATCCGTATCTTCAATACGAACAATGAATTTCCCGTCATAGTGACGAGCGAATAAATAGTTGAATAACGCGGTCCGCGCTCCACCAATATGTAGTTGGCCTGTTGGACTCGGTGCATAACGCACACGTACTTCTTGTGTCATAATATTTACCTCTCCGTTTCGAATTGATTACGTTCTTATATAATTTCCTATCTATTTTAACACTCTAGAAGATGTTTTGAAAGTTACTGGTTTTTCATCAGTAAAATCGTTGCCATCGCTGCGATTCCTTCTTCACGCCCAGGGAAGCCTAGACGTTCCGTAGTCGTAGCTTTCACATTCACTTGCGACAGATCTGCTTCAAGCAATTCTGCCACGCGCTCACGAATGTCTCCAATATAAGGTGCCATTTTCGGACGTTGCGCAATAATCGTACAATCAATATTACCTAAACGATAGCCTTCGTCTTTTACCATCGCCCATACTTTCTCCAATAAAATAGCAGAATCGGCGTCTTTGAACGCATCATCCGTATCTGGGAAATGTGTGCCAATATCCACTTTACCAATCGCACCAAGTGCAGCGTCTGTTACTGTGTGTAATAGCACATCCGCATCAGAGTGACCGATTAATCCTTTTGTGTGCGGAATGGTTATGCCTCCGATAATGAGTGGTCTACCTTCTTCAAATGCATGTACATCAAAACCCTGTCCAATTCGAAACATGTGATTATTCCTCCTACTTTCTTCTTGCCAGTAAGATTTCGCCTATCGCAAGATCTTCCTGGGTTGTCATCTTTACATTGTCATATGAGCCTTCCACTACTTGAACTTCGTGACCAATACGCTCCACTAACATGGATTCATCCGTGCCGAGGAAACCTTCTTGAATAGCAGAGTCAGACGCTGCTTTCAGCAATTTATATTGAAATGCCTGTGGCGTTTGTACAAGCCATAACTTTTCACGATCTAATGTTTCTTTCACAGTACCATCTTCCGCGTACTTAATTGTATCTTTCGCCTTAACCGCCGCTATAGCTGCTCCTTTTTCATTCGCAGTACGCACCAGTTCTGTAATGACTGTTGAATTCAAGAAGGGTCTAGCCGCGTCATGGACGAGAACAATACCTTCCCCTTTATAAGCAGAGATACAAGCCGCAACACTGTTTTGACGCTCACCACCGCCCTTTACAAAAGTAATAGGTTTCGCGTGTTGATGCTGTTCAAGAATCCCTTCAATCACGGCTTGCTCTTCAGGCTTTACAGCCATAATGACTTCTTCACAATTGGGGTCTTCTTGAAAGACACTTACTGTATGATACAAAATTGAATGCTCCCCAATTTTCAGGAAGAGTTTATTTTGTCCAGCACCCATTCGTTTGCCGCTTCCCGCAGCAGGAATCATCACTGTATATTTCACATTTGTCACTCTGCTTTCTATGCTGGTTATCGACCTTTGGGTTTCGCAAAAATCATTCGTCCTGCAGATGTTTGCAATACACTTGTTACTACAACGTCAATGGCATCTCCGATATGAGACCGACCATCTTCTATTACGATCATTGTGCCATCATCTAAGTATGCAACACCTTGATTATGCTCTTTGCCATCCTTGATCACGACGACGTGCATTTCTTCACCCGGAATAACTACCGGTTTTACTGCGTTTGCGAGATCGTTTATATTTAAAACTGCGACGCCATGTAAATCTGATACTTTATTTAAGTTAAAATCATTCGTTACAACTAAACCATTCATTTTCTTCGCCAATTTAACTAACTTCAAATCCACTTCAGCTACATTCGGAATATCTTCGTCCGTAATGAGTACTTGAGGACCGTCATCATTTTGTAAACGCTTTAGAATATCTAAGCCACGTCTACCTTTTGTTCGCTTCAACGTGTCAGATGAATCGGCAATATGCTGTAGTTCTGTCAGTACAAACTGAGGTACCACTAAAATCCCTTGTAAAAATCCTGTCCCCACTATATCCGCAATACGTCCATCGATAATGACACTAGTATCCAATAATTTATATACATCTTTTTGTGGTGGAGTAACGACTGGTTCTGCGGATTCTTTCTTTTTCGCTGTTGTTAAGCGTAAATTAGAAAATGCATTAATGAACTCTTCCCACTTTTTAAAACCTACCTGGAAACCTAAATAGCCGAGAAGAATAGACAATAAAACAGGCACAACAGAAGATACTACCGGAAAACCAATCGCACTTAGTCCGAAACTGAATAAAAATGCAACGATTAATCCCACGACTAACCCAATTGTACCGAATAACAAATCCATAATCGGTGCTTTCAGGAGTCTTTCTTCAATCCATTTAATGAAATTGACAATCGGCTCGGTTAAAAATAGGCTTAATAAAAATAGAATGATAGCTCCTATGATTGCCTCCACATAAGGATTTTCTATGATGGGGCGTGATGTAAACTCAAACATAGCGAATAAGTACGGTAAAAATAAAACACCGAGAGTTCCTCCGATTAATAAGAATGAAACTTGGACTACTCTTTTCAACATATTCTTCCACCTCCTTTTCCTTCCTAATAGTATACAACGAATTATGCTTAGCCGCTTAGGTTAAGTGAGGAATTTCTGAAAATTCCTCACTTCTCCTACTAGGACTATCTAGATAGCGGGAAAGTTTCTTACCTTCCTTCTCATCCAGTCATGTAAATAGATGTTATCTGAATGCCATTCCCAACGCTTCCGTTATCGTTTCAACACCTACTACTTCAATTCCAGCCGGAACATCCCAGCCACCCAGATTAGATGATGGAATGATAATGCGATCAAAACCGAGCTTCGCCGCTTCCGTGACACGTTGTTCTATTCTAGATACCCTTCTAACCTCTCCTGTTAACCCTACTTCACCAACAAAACAATCCCGCGCCCCTACAGCCGTGTCGCGATAACTAGAAACAATACTCAGCAAGACCGCTAAATCAATGGCCGGCTCATCCAGCTTAACGCCGCCCGCAACCTTAATATACGCATCTTGTGTCTGTAATAGCATCCCTGCACGTTTTTCCAATACCGCCATCAATAGCTGGACGCGGTTTTGATCCAATCCCGTTGCCATGCGCTTCGGATAATTGAAACTGGATGCCGTCATCAATGCCTGAATTTCAACAAGTATAGGACGTGTACCTTCCATAGAAGCAACAATGGTCGAGCCCGCTCCACCTTGTGATCTCTCACGCAAGAACATTTCTGATGGATTTAAGACTTCCTTTAATCCAGCTTGCAACATTTCAAAAATAGCAATTTCATTGGTAGAACCAAAGCGGTTTTTCACACTTCGTAAAATACGGTATGTGTGGTGACGTTCACCTTCAAAATACAGCACTGTATCCACCATATGCTCAAGCAATCGTGGTCCTGCAATTTGTCCTTCTTTTGTTACGTGACCTACGAGGAATATAGCAATATTTTGCGTTTTAGCTATACGCATAAGTTCCGCGGTACATTCACGCACTTGCGAGACACTTCCAGGTGCTGATGATACTTCAGGATGATGAACAGTCTGAATGGAGTCCACCACCACAAATCGCGGTTTCACTTCATCCACAGTTTCATTAATCATGGCGAGATCGGTTTCGGCATAAATATATAACTCATCCGACTTCACACCTAATCGTTCTGCACGTAACTTTGTTTGCTTGATCGATTCCTCACCTGATATATACAGTACGCGCTGTTGTTGATTTGCAAGTAGCGATGATACTTGAAGCAACAATGTAGATTTTCCGATACCTGGATCTCCACCGATTAATATGAGCGAGCCTGGAACAATTCCTCCTCCAAGTACGCGGTTTAATTCTTCTAATTCCGTTTTGACACGCGGCTCCTCAGCCATTTCCACCTGACTGATCGGCAAAGCTTTCTGTTTCACTCTTTCGCCATGTTGAAATGCGGCACGCGGTCCTTTTTGTACAATCTCTACTTCTTCATCCATTGTGTTCCATTCTCCACAACCAGGACAACGGCCCATCCACTTAGCAGACTCATATCCACAAGAACGGCACATGAACTTTGATTTACGCTTAGCCATACACTCTCTCCTTATTTAAAAATACGAAAAGGACAGCCCGCTGCGCTTTTTAAAAACTAAGCGAGCGAGCTATCCGGTTGATCATATTATTATTTTTCTGCTGCTACTACTGTTTGTTTCTCCGTGCGTACGATAAATTTATCATCCTCTACGTCAACGATTACTTTTTCACCCATCAGAACTTTACCTTCAAGTAACTCTTCAGATAAACGATCTTCTACATGCTTTTGTAATGCACGACGTAATGGACGAGCTCCGTATTCAGGATCATATCCCTCTTCCGTGATCTTATCTTTAGCAGATTCAGTTAACACCAATTCGATGTCCTGTTCAGCCAAGCGCTTAGAAAGTTCATCACTCATCAAGCTGACAATTTCACGCAAGTGTTCTTTCTCCAATGAATGGAAGACAATCATGTCATCCACACGGTTCAAGAACTCCGGTCGGAATGTTTTCTTCAATTCCGCAAGCATTTTTTCCTTCATGTCATCGTAATCGGATTCGCCGTCTTGAATATTAAAGCCAACATAGCGGTTTTTCTTCAATTCCGTCGCTCCAACGTTCGAAGTCATGATAATTACTGTGTTACGGAAATCAACTGTACGCCCTTTAGAATCCGTTAAGCGTCCGTCTTCTAATACCTGCAATAAGATATTGAAAACGTCTGGATGCGCTTTTTCAATTTCATCAAGTAGTACAACTGAGTACGGCTTACGGCGAACTTTCTCCGTTAACTGGCCGCCTTCTTCATACCCTACATAGCCTGGAGGTGATCCGACTAGACGAGATGTAGAATGTTTCTCCATATATTCGGACATATCGATACGAATCATCGCATCTTCATCGCCGAACATCACTTCTGCTAACGCACGGCCCAGTTCAGTTTTACCTACACCAGTCGGGCCGAGGAAAATGAATGAACCAATAGGACGTTTCGGATCTTTCAATCCTGCACGTGCACGACGGATGGCTTTCGAAATAGATAACACTGCTTCTTTTTGGCCAATGACGCGTTGATGCAAAATTTCTTCCATGTTCAGCAATTTAGCTGACTCTGTCTCCGCAATCTTGTCAACAGGAATTCCTGTCCACATCGCCACAACAGATGCGATATCATTTACTGTCACTTCGGACTCAGTTTGCCCTTGTTTCTCTTTCCAAGCTGCTTTAGTTGTTTCTAATTCTTCCTTCATCTTCTGCTCTTTATCACGATAAGAAGCTGCCTTTTCAAATTCTTGGCTTTGCACGGCTGCATTCTTCTCGGAACGGATTGCTTCAAGCTTCACCTCGAGCTCTTTCAAGTTAGGAGGCGTTGTATACGAACGTAAACGCACTTTCGATCCAGCTTCGTCAATTAAGTCAATCGCTTTATCCGGTAAGAAACGGTCCGAGATATAACGATCAGACATCTTCGCTGCTGCTTCCACTGCTTCATCCGTAATCTTCACACGGTGATGCGCTTCGTAACGGTCACGCAAGCCTTTAATGATTTGAATTGTTTCATCTACAGACGGCTCATCAACTTGAATCGGTTGGAAACGTCGTTCAAGTGCTGCGTCTTTTTCAATATATTTACGGTATTCGTCAAGTGTTGTAGCACCAATACATTGTAGTTCACCGCGTGCAAGTGATGGCTTCAAGATATTGGATGCATCGATAGCACCTTCTGCCCCACCCGCACCAATCAACGTGTGCAATTCATCGATGAATAAAATAATGTTACCCGCTTGACGGATTTCTTCCATTACCTTCTTCATTCTATCTTCGAACTCACCGCGATATTTTGTGCCTGCGACGACTGTACCCATATCTAGTGTCATAACACGTTTGTCACGCAATATTTCAGGCACTTCGTTACTTACAACTTGCTGTGCCAAACCTTCTGCGATCGCCGTTTTACCTACACCCGGTTCACCAATCAATACTGGATTGTTTTTCGTACGACGTGCCAACACTTCAATCACACGTGTAATTTCTTTACTTCGTCCAATTACCGGATCCAGCGTACCTTCACGTGCGATTTCAGTTAAATCACGCGCCAAGCCATCTAATGTTGGTGTGGCTGCTGTTGCAGAATTCGCTGGGTTGCCAACAGAACTTTCATCATTACCAAGCAATTGAAGTACTTGTTGGCGAGCTTTGTTCAAGCTAACACCGGCGTTATTCAGAACGCGTGCCGCCACACCTTCTCCTTCTCGAATCAAAGCCAATAAAATATGCTCAGTGCCGATATAAGAATGTCCTAATTTACGAGACTCATCAACAGATAATTCGATAACGCGTTTTGCGCGAGGAGTATAATGAACGATCGGACCCACATCTTTAGAGCCTACACCTACTAGAATTTCTACTTCTCGTTCAATAGTATCTGCATTCACGCTAATCGCTTCAAGAGCTTTTGCCGCGATGCCGCCACCTTCACGAATCAACCCAAGTAAAATATGCTCAGTACCAATAGATTCATGTTTTAAACGAATAGCCTCTTCTTGAGCCAGTTGTAAAACTTTTTGTGCGCGTTGTGTAAATCGATTAAACATCATATTCATTCCCCTCTTCCTTCATCAGTGGACTATATTCTATGTTATGCAAAATAACGCATCAATGCTTTGTTTCCTATAACTATATATATTCATGTCAGTTCGCGATACAACCTAATTCGCATATTGACTTTGACTATCTTTGATTAATTATAAGTGCTATGAGGCTTTCTTGCAAAAACTTTGCTCATAACTGATCACTGTCCTATTCTTGTGCAGCAGATCTCTCTATACCTAGCCGATCCCGGAATAATTGTGCACGAAGTATATCTCGTTCATCAGATGTTAATTCCGCTTCCGCATATTGTTGGAGAAATCCTGGTTGCATGAAAATCATCAATTCATTCAAGACGGTCATATCAATATTTTCAATGATACCTAAATCAATACCCAAACGGACATCAGACAAACATTTTGCCGCTTCTGCTGACGGCAAGATCCGCGAATGAGTCAATGTACCAAGTGCCCTAAATAATCTATTCTCCAAGTGAACTTCCGACTTAGCCAATAATAATTCACGAGATTTCTTTTCATGCGCAATCAGGCGCTTAGAGATACTTTCCAGATCTTTCAAGATTTCCTCTTCTGATTTGCCAAGTGTGATTTGATTGGAAACTTGATAAATATTACCGAGTGCTTCACTGCCCTCTCCATAACTTCCACGTACAACCATCCCAAGCCTGGATATCGCAGGAATAATTCGCTCGATTTGCTTAGTGATGGTTAATGCAGGTAAATGCATCATGACAGACGCGCGCATTCCCGTACCTGTGTTGGATGGACAACTTGTTAAATAGCCGAATGTTTCATCGAAAGCATAGTTCAAATTCACTTCCAGCTCGCTATCTACTCGATCAGCATGTTCGTACGCCTGATCTATTTGAAAGCCTGGATAAATACATTGAATGCGAATATGATCTTCTTCATTCACCATAATACTAATTTTTTCGTCTTCCGACAGCAAAACCGATCCATGTTTTTCAGGATTGATCAACTGCGGACTGACTAAATGTTTCTCAACTAAAATTTGTCTTTCCAGTGGTGATAAATCTTCCATTGTCGTGCCTGTAAAGTGGTGATCTTGCATCGTCTCGACCGCTTGATTCAACGCTTCGCTTACGCGGTTTGCATCTTCCTGCGAAGCACTTATTGGAAATAGATGATCACGCAAATTACGAGCCAGCCTGATCCTTGTGGATAAGACGATATCAGCATGCTCACCTTCCGCTACCATCCAGCCTGTGAGTTCCTGTTTGATGAATTTTTCAAATGACATGTTGATCATCACCCCCATCGGACAGTTGCTCTTTCACTTGGTTCGCCTCATCACGTAAAGTGGCCGCTTCTTCAAAACGTTCATTTTCTACGGCTTCCCGCATTTTTGTACGGATATCTTCAAGCTTTTTCTTTAAAGCAAATCGTTCATTAAGTGAAACAGGGATTTTTCCACGGTGCTGAGTATGTCCATTATGCAATTTCGCAAACACTCGTGGTAGCTGCCCCCTAAATGTTTCGTAACATTCTGCACAGCCAAACTTTCCGATATCAAGGAAACGATGGAAGGTCAAATCGCAATTCGGACATTTTGGACCATCCGGCAATCTCTCATCGGCTTTTTGTTCTGAAAATAATTCTGATCCGCCCAACCAGTGTGCTAGAAATTGTTGAATGGATAACGGCTCCTGATCCGGACTAAAAGAAAATGTTTGTGAGTAAAACGCACATTTATCACATAAATGACGCTCTGTTACACCATTAGATGTTTCTTGTTTAAACACTACAGTAGCTGGTCGTTCCTTACAGTTTTCACAAAGCATGGAGATTCACCTCATTCTATCTCTTCATAAATTAATGTAACTAACATAGCGCGAAGAATACGCGAACGTAATGCATCCCGCTCAGGTAACATATAACGCAAAGTAGCACGGCCCACTGCGGCAAGCATCAGCTTAGCCTCACGTTCTGTAATGACTTCTTCTTCAATTAAACGGATAATGACATCTTCCGCCATTGTAGAGGATGCTTCACTTTCTAAAATCCCCAACGCTTGTTCAAGTAAGTCCTTTCGGGAGTTCGTACGCACCCTGTAAATCCGTATGTAGCCTCCGCCCCCCCGCTTAGACTCTACGGCGTAGCCTCTTTCGACGGTAAACCGGGTTTTGATCACGTAGTTGATCTGTGATGGTACGCATTGGAATTTCTCAGCAATCTCGTTTCTTTTGATTTCAATAGAAGCACTATCTTCCTCTTCTATAATCGACTTCAAATATCCTTCTATAATGTCAGAAATATTACGCATCTCGTCACCTCGTTTCGCTCGTTCATCTAGTTGACTTTGACTATCTTTGACTTGATTGTATCGCAGAAATTAGGCGGGATGCAATTCATTTGTTTATATGTATACCTTATTACGTTGAAAGGAAACCTGTTGCTAGGTTGTCACATTAGGCTATTGATTATTCAATGAATCACCTGACAAAAAAACTAGGTGAGTTGGTAAGTGCCGTTGATCGATGCTCTAGATGGATACTTTCCACTTACGATTACCTACTATACTCTTCTTACATAGAATACTGTCTGCATAATAAAAGACCGAAGAACAAATCCTTCTAGCGGATTGTCTTCAGTCATAGTGTATACAAACTCTTTCTTCTTTTCTCTTTATATAGTGATAGGTTCTTTGCGCAACGGTTCGAGGTCGACTTCGAAGCCCATATCTTCAAGCATTTTTTGATCTTGATCATTTTCTTGACCAGCTGTTGTGAGATAATCGCCGACGAAGATAGAGTTTGCGGCGTAGAGGCCTAGTGGTTGAAGACTTCTAAGATTAACTTCACGTCCACCGGAGATGCGGATTTCTTTGCTAGGGTTGATATAGCGGAATAGACACAGGACTTTCAAACAGTAGCGTGGGTCCAGTTCTGATGTTCCTTCTAACGGTGTTCCATCCACCGCGTGCAGGAAGTTTACAGGTATGGAATCTGCGTCCAATTCGCGTAAGCTACGCGCCATAGAGATGATGTCTTGCTTTGTTTCACGCATGCCGACAATGACGCCTGAACATGGAGATATGCCTGCTTCTTTAGCCAATCCTACAGTGTTAACACGATCATCGTATGTATGCGATGTCGTTATACTTTCGTGATGCTCTGCGGATGTGTTTAAGTTGTGGTTGTAGCGATCTACTCCCGCCTCTTTCAAACGAGTTGCTTGTCCAGGTTTCAAAATACCTAAGCAAGCACATACCGTCATTCCTTTGTGTTTTTCTTTAATCTGTTTAACAGAGTCAATAACTATGTCCAGTTCACTTTCACGCGGTCCCCGTCCGCTCGCTACGATGCAATAGGTACCAGCTTTATTAGCAGCAGCACGTTCTGCACCTTCTAGTATTTCTTCCGATTTCATCATCGCATACTTTTCGACAGGCGCTTTTGAAATGATGGATTGTGCGCAATAACCACAGTTCTCCGGACATAATCCTGATTTCGTATTGATAATCATATTCAACTTTACTTTATTTCCGAAGTAATGCGATCGAATCGAGTATGTTGCGTGCAATAGTAATAGTAAATCCTCGTCTGGGCTATTCAATATTGCGAGTGCTTCCTCGTCAGTTACTTCATGCCCTTCCAGCACTTGAGTAGCTAGTTTTTGGTAATTCATTATAGTGTACGCCTCACTTTCAAGTGTTTTGACATTCTAAACGCGAATATGCCTGACAGTACAGCTAGAATTAGATCTTTTGGCAGCGGAGGCATCATCCATAACCATGCAATTTTGTAGGTAAACACGTCGGGTGCAGCAGCCCACATCTTGTACGCAACATACATCCAGCTCGTACCTAGTATGTAGTTGATTGCCGTAGCAACTAGTGCCGCGGTTATAAAAGCAGGCAGAGTCTTATTTCGCTCGACAATTTTTCCAGCTACATAAGCGATTAAAATAAAGGTGAGAATAAAGCCAAACGTCGGACTTAAGATTTGACCGAAACCGCCTGAAAATTTAGCGAAGACGGGTGCACCTGCTAGTCCTATTAACATATAGACCGTCATAGACAACGCACCTAGACGGCTACCAAGTAATAGTCCTGATAAGATCGCGAAAAACGTTTGCAATGTAATGGGTACCCCACCAACTACTAAAAATGGCACGAAGGATGTAATATTTGCTCCAATCATCATTAATGATGCAAACATCCCGCTGTATACAATAGTTAATGCACTGAACCTACTTACCGGTCGTCTCTCTGTCGCTATTGCCACCATGTCACCTCTTTTTATATTAGTTACCATAAAAATAATAACGGTTAACTCATAATACGTCAACACTATTTATTTTTAAGTTAACCTTAAAAAGTGAATAAAAAAAAGACTGCAGCACAAATGCTGACAGCCTACTTCTTTTCATCAATCTGTTCTTCTTTTTCTTTACGGAATAAAACGCTTGAGATTAAACCACTGAATATAGCAGCCGCAATTGTAATGTACACACGCATATCATAAGCAACTTCTTCATAACTGTTACCTATCATGATCCAAGCAAGTGTACCTACAAGAACAGCGATTGGAAATGAGTATTTAAAGAATCGCATAATTCCTCACCTTTTCGAGTTGTTTCTTTGATTTTAGCATATATACCACAATTTCTCTATGCACTAACCCTGCACTATGAACTTCACCAAACGTTCACTTGACGATATCTAACAAAGCCGCTATGATGTGGTTAGAATAATCTAAATAGTTGAATAAGAAACATATCTTATCAAGAGAAGCCGAGGGACTGGCCCGACGACGCTTCAGCAACCAGCCATTTTGGCAAGGTGCTACTTCCAGCAGTCTGTCAAATTGGCACTCTGAAAAGATGAGAGGGAACTAGTCATTGAGATTACAAAGCCTTCTAATACACTTGAAGGCTTTTTTTGATTAGAAAAAGCAAAGGGGAGATGGAGTTATGTCATTGCTAGAGAAACTACAAACGAACGTCTTAACGGCTGATGGTGCAATGGGGACGATTTTATATTCTTACGGAATTGATTATTGCTATGAAGAACTAAACATAGAGAAGCCTGAAATTATAGAGCAAATTCACCAAGACTACATCTCGGCCGGTGCAGATATCATACAAACGAATACTTACAGCGCTAATGCGAATAAATTAGCTCGCTACGGCTTAGAAAGTCATGTGACGGAATTCAATAAGGCCGCCATTCAAATCGCAAAACGCGCAGCCGCACCTGGGGGACAATTTGTTCTAGGAACAATTGGTGGCGTGCGCGGAATACGTAAAAGTGATGCTACATTGGATGAAATAGAAAAAGTCGTACTAGAACAAGCCAATGCATTATTGGCAGGTGATCCAGATGGTCTTCTACTAGAGACATATTACGACTTCGAGGAGTTATCATCTGTAGTTACCACGTTAAAGAAAATCACAGATGTTCCATTGATCGCACAAGTGTCTATGCATGATCCTGGCGTATTACAGAACGGACTTTCATTAAATGATGCACTTCATCAACTTGAATCGCTTGGAGCAGATATCGTAGGCGTTAACTGTCGCTTGGGCCCTTACCACACGATTCAAGCATTTGATAACGTAACATTACCTGAAAAAGCATTTTTATCGGCATATCCAAACGCCAGTCTATTAGATGTAGAAGACGGACGTATAGTCTATGAGTCAGAAGCAGAATACTTCGGACGCGCTGCTGTATTACTTCGCGATCAAGGTGTTCGGTTGATCGGTGGATGTTGCGGAACAACACCTAAGCATATTAAAGCAGCCAAAACACAGTTAGCGCGACTAGCACCTATCACAAAAAAAGTCGTGCAACCGACAAAACCTATCGTGATTCATGAAGCGGGACCTACAAAACATCAACCTCTTCACGAAAAAGCCAAAACAGAGCGAACGGTAATTGTAGAGCTAGATACACCTCGCCACTTGGAAACAGAAGAGTATATTAAGGGCGCAAATGTGTTATATGACGCAGGCGTTGACGCTATAACAATGGCAGATAATTCACTTGCCTCCCCTCGTATCAGCAACATGGCGATGGGCTCGATCGTTAAGATGCAACATAATATCCGCCCGCTTGTACATTTAACGTGCCGTGATCATAATCTTATCGGCTTACAATCACATTTGATGGGGCTCGATGCATTAGGCATTCACGATATCTTAGCCGTAACAGGCGATCCGACAAAAGTTGGCGACTTCCCTGGCGCTACAAGCGTCTACGATGTTTCCAGCATGGAGTTATTACAATTGATTAAGAAATTGAATGAAGGCATTTCATTCTCCGGTAAGCCATTACGCAAGAAGGCCAACTTCTCTATTTCAGCGGCTTTCAATCCGAACGTACGTGTAATCGATCGAGCTGTACAACGACTTGAGAAGAAAATTGAAGCGGGCGCAGACTATTTCATCACGCAGCCAGTTTACACAAAAGAAAAGATTATCGATGTATATGAAGCTACAAAACACTTGGATACACCAATCTTCATCGGTATCATGCCATTGACAAATATACGAAATGCAGAGTTCCTACATCACGAAGTGCCGGGCATCAAGCTTTCAGAAGATGTGTTGGAAAGGATGCGTGAATGTGGAGAAGACCGTGAAAGATCAACTCAAACAGGACTGGAAATCGCAAAAGAATTGATTGATACTGCAGCTCAGTATTTTAATGGGTTGTATCTCATCACACCATTCCTTCGTTACGATATGACATTAGAGTTGTATGAGTATATTAAGGAAATAGACCAGCAGAAGGAGAGGGAATTATCACATGCAGAGACATCCTATTGAAGAACAACTAGACAAACGAATCCTTATTATTGATGGCGCGATGGGGACGATGCTGCAAGCGGAAGATTTCTCAACGGAAGACTTTGGTGGAGAAGAATACGATGGATGTAACGAATACATGAGCGTTTTACGCCCAGACATTTTAGAGAAAATTCACGATGAGTACTTAGAAGCTGGTGCCGATATTATTTGTACGAATACATTTGGTGGTACCCCCCTTGTATTGAATGAATTTTCACTTGGTCATCGTGCGGATGAAATTAATGCAAAGTCTGTGGAAATTGCAAAAAAGAGTGCAGCAAAGTTCTCCACACCAGACTGGCCACGTTTTGTCGCAGGCGCGATCGGGCCTACGACAAAGACGCTTTCCGTTACTGGCGGCATTACATTTGATGAACTATCTCATGACTTCTACGTTCAAGCAAAGGCACTTGTCGAAGCAGGTAGTGACTTGATTCTAATGGAAACGAGTCAGGATATGCTGAACGTTAAAGCCGGAACGATCGGTATTAAAAAAGCGTTCGAAGAGCTTGGACGCGAAATCCCTATTATGATTTCAGGCACAATCGAACCTATGGGTACAACACTTGCAGGACAAAGTATTGAAGCATTCTATATTTCCATTGAACACGTTCAACCTCTTTCGGTTGGGTTGAACTGCGCAACAGGGCCTGAATTTATGACAGACCATTTACGCTCATTATCAGAATTAGCGACAGGCTATGTTACATGCTATCCAAACGCTGGATTGCCCGACGCAGAAGGACATTACCATGAATCACCCGAGTCCCTATCAAAAAAGCTCGTAGGCTTTGCCGAGAAAGGCTGGTTGAATATGGTTGGCGGGTGCTGCGGTACGACGCCCGACCATATTCGCGCAATTAGGGAAGCAGTGAAAGATCTAAAGCCCCGTCAAATGGCGGAGCCTCATGGCCATGCAGTTTCAGGTATTGAACCCTTACTCTATGACGATACTATGCGTCCTCTATTAATTGGTGAACGCACAAACGTTATTGGTTCGCGTAAATTCAAGCAGCTTATAGTAGAAGAGAAATTTGAAGAAGCTTCTGAAATCGCACGTGCACAAGTAAAACGCGGAGCGCACGTATTGGATATTTGTCTTGCGAATCCCGACCGCGATGAATTGCATGATATGACTCGGTTCATGCAAGAAGTAGTGAAGAAAGTTAAAGTCCCTCTAGTCATTGACTCGACAGATGAAAATGTTATTGCAGAAGCGCTGAAATTCTCACAAGGTAAAGCGATCATCAACTCCATTAACCTGGAAGATGGTGAAGAACGCTTTGACGCGGTACTTCCTTTAGTTAAAAAGTATGGAGCGGCTGTTGTGGTCGGAACGATTGATGAAATCGGAATGGCTATAACGAGAGAGCGTAAACTTGAAGTTGCGTTACGTTCATATGATTTACTCGTCAATAAATGGCAAATCCCACCTGAAGATATCATTTTTGATCCACTCGTCTTCCCTGTCGGCACAGGCGATGAGCAATACATCGGCTCTGCGGTAGAAACGATCGAAGGTATTCGGTTAATCAAAGAAAAACTTCCACGCACCCTAACGACTCTAGGTGTCAGTAACGTCTCGTTCGGACTACCTTCTGTTGGTCGTGAAGTATTAAATGCCGTGTACTTGTATCACTGTACACAAGCAGGTCTCGATTATGCGATTATAAATACAGAAAAACTTGAACGTTATGCTTCTATTCCAGAGGCTGAAGTAAAGCTGGCAGACGATTTACTGTTTTCCACAACGGATGACACACTGGCAGCATTCGCAGACTTTTATCGCGGTAAGAAAAAAGAGAAAACAGAAGATGATCTACCAAAAACTGTAGCTGAACGACTTGCATACTATATAGTCGAAGGTACAAAAGAAGGGTTAATTCCCGACTTGGATGCCGCTTTAAAAACATATGACGAACCTCTTGATATCATCAATGGTCCACTCATGACAGGGATGGCTGAAGTCGGCCGTCTATTCAATGATAATCAGCTAATCGTAGCAGAAGTTCTACAAAGCGCCGGAGTCATGAAAGCTTCCGTTTCCTATCTTGAGCAGTTCATGGAGAAAAAAGAAGATGATTCGGGTAAAGGTAAAATTATCCTAGCTACAGTTAAGGGCGATGTGCATGATATCGGGAAAAACTTAGTAGAAATCATATTAAGCAATAATGGATTTAAAGTAATCGATATCGGAATCAAAGTAACTCCCGCCGCTTTGATTGAAGTAATCCGTAAAGAAAAGCCAGATATTGTAGGACTGTCCGGATTACTCGTTAAGTCTGCACAACAAATGGTCTTGACTGCCCAAGACTTCAAGGCAGCGGGTATTGATACGCCTATAATGGTTGGCGGAGCAGCGTTGACAAGACGCTTCACCGAAACTAAAATTGCTTCTGAATATGATGGTCCAGTAATTTTCGCTAAAGATGCGATGCAAGGGCTTGATTTGGCAAACCGTCTACAAAGTGAAGGCAAAGAAGAACTACTTGAAGAATTAGTGCAAAGTATCGAAAAACGCGAAGCCAATGACGCGATTAAAGCAAGTCGCGGAGCTGTGGCAGTTGCGGTCAAGCCGCGTCCAGTAAAAACAGTACGCACCGATGTTCCAGTATTCGTACCGACAGATTTACGTAGACGTGTCGTAAAAGATTATTCTGTCGCCCACTTACATCCTTATGTAAATATGCGCACACTGATCGGTCACCACTTAGGCCTGCGTGGAAATGTCGATAAAATGCTTGAACGAAAAGATGAACGTGCAGTACAACTTCATGATATGGTCACCGAGTTCTTGAAGTCCGATAAAATGAAAGCTTCCGGCGTTTATCAATTCTTCCCTGCCCAAGCAGATGGCGATGACGTAATTATTTACGATCCGGAAGACTCGAAAACTGAAATCGAACGCTTCACGTTCCCACGTCAAGACAAGGAACCGTTCCTTTGCTTAGCTGACTACTTGAAAACAGTAGATAGTGGCGAGATGGACTACGTCGCTTTCATGCAAGTAACTGCCGGCAAAGGCGTTCGTGATTATGCGAACGAATTGAAAGCCGAAGGAAAGTTCCTAGAAAGCCATGCATTCCAGTCAACTGCTTTGGAACTCGCAGAAGGCTTTGCTGAACGGATTCACCAAGAAATTCGTGACCAATGGGGATTCCCTGATCCAACAGACTTCACCATGCTCGAACGTTTCGCAGCCAAATACCAAGGCCAACGATTCTCATTCGGCTACCCAGCATGTCCGAACCTAGAAGACCAAGCCAAACTCTTCCGCCTCATCAGACCCGAAGAGCACGGAGTTATTCTAACCGAAGAATTCATGATGGAACCAGAAGCATCCGTATCCGCAATGGTCTTCGCACACCCCGACGCGCGATACTTTAATGCATAACATTTAATGCTGAAAGCGCCGTATAGACTCGACAGGCGTTGGAGGAACTACCACAAAGGCGCCCTTTGCCTTTTTGGTAGTTCTGAAACGTCCCGAGAGTCTGGCGCTTGAAGCTGGATAACATTTAATGCTGAAAGCGCCGTATAGACTCGACAGGTGTTGAAAAAAATAAAACAATCCGCCAACTCTAAAATTCTAGAGTTGGCGGATTGTTCATATTAAAAAACGATTAGCGACATCTTCTACGGCGATGACAACCTTCGCCACCCCACATACCTCCAGATCCTGGTCCGAATCCTGGCCCTCTTCCTGGCATAATAGTAGATCCCATAACGTCTTCAGTAGTTTCTGTATAGTAGTGCTGTGGCACACCAACTACGTGGTGTCGATTCACATTCACGATCGGATGAATAAATGGCATTTCCTGTTTAGTGAAGCAATCGTTAAACCGATACTGTGGCGGGCAAAATACGGGTTGGAAACCTTGCTGTCCGCCTGGCATACCTTGATGACCATGCATTCCTTGATGATGAGGCTGTTGGTGTCCCCATCCTTGCTGGTGATGTCCGCCTGACATTCCACAATGTCCTTGATTCATTTCTCCACCTCCTTATACCCTATTACATGCGAGTAAATAAATTTGTTACGGGCTACCGACATAGGAAAGCCAAAAAAAAAGCAATGTCCTTTATCAATAGTGATAAAGGGCATTGCTTTATTTTTAATAGACTGTTTATAACTCACAGCTTCTAGGTGTAGAAGGCTTCTCAAAACCAAGACTATTTTCTATCGATTCCAATTTCTTTATAAGAATTTCACACTCATTTAATGCGCCATGGACCGGAGCACCTTCGCCTACCATATTCTCGGAACGTAAAAAGTCAGAGTCACGACGCAACTCCAGCTCAGCTGGATGGATGTATTGACGCTCCATACCTTTTCACCCTTTCTTCTATATATGATACACAAGACAGAACCAGCCTAGTCACCTTCTATTATATACGAACCATTAAAGATGTCAAACTATTCTGTTTACGTAGAGTGAGTGAAGTTCACGCTATGTGGGTATAGTACGATATCACGTATTTTTGAAGGAGAGAATATTTATGGAACGAAATAGAATTATACTATTTGATGGCGAATGTAACTTCTGTGACGCAAGCGTGCAATTTATTATTAAACGTGACCCTTACAAACACTTTTCATTCGCTTCGTTACAAGATGATGTAGGTAGAAAATTTCGTAAGGACTATCAAATTCCAGATAACGTAGATAGCTTAGTATTGATTGAAAATGGTAAAGCCTATACAAAGTCAGGCGCAGCTTTACGTATCGCAAAAAAATTGGATGGTTTATGGCACTTGGCATTTCTATTCATAGTCATTCCACCCGCAATCCGCGACATCGTCTATGACTACATTGCAACAAATCGATATAAATGGTTCGGCAAAAAGGAGTTATCTTGTATGTTGCCCTCACCTGAAGAACGGCAACGTTTTATCTCGTAAAGATTATATATATATTTACTTATAAAAAATGGACTGAAAACATACTCCGATGTTCCTGGAGTTGCTTTCAGTCCTAGCCTTCCTATTTAATGGAAGGCTTTTTTCATGGAGTTAATTCCTTATATTCTTCGTCAGTAAAGGCCCGGGATCTAGTCAGGAAACGTTTTCCTTCCACTCCTTCGAGCGAAAACATTCCACCACGCCCATCGACTACGTCAATAATTAGCTGTGTATGTTTCCAATACTCAAACTGACTTTTCATCATATAGAATGGCATGCCACCGATGTGCCCTAGCAACACATCTTGGTTACCGACAATTAAATCTCCATCTTCGTAACACATCGGGGAAGATCCATCACAGCAACCGCCGGACTGATGAAACATCAGAGGACCGTGCTTATCTTTTAACAACTCTATAAGAGCCAATGCTTCTTCTGTTGCGACTACTCGATCTGGCATAGGAACTCCTCCATTCACTGCGGATCCTCCAGACAGATTCGATCAAAAGAATCCTTGTTTACTTTCGTCGTAGCTAACTAGCATGTTCTTTGTCTGCTGATAATGCGCTAGCATCTGTAAGTGATTTTCACGGCCGATACCCGAAGCTTTATAGCCACCGAAAGCAGAGTGTGCCGGATATGCATGATAGCAGTTCGTCCATACGCGTCCTGCCTGAATCCCGCGACCGAAGCGGTACGCTGTATTCATATCACGCGTCCAGACACCTGAACCTAGTCCATACAATGTATCGTTCGCGATTTCTAGCGCTTCTTCTTTATCTTTAAATGTCGTTACTGCAACTACAGGACCGAAAATTTCTTCTTGGAAGATTCTCATCTTATTATGTCCTTTAAATACAGTCGGCTGCACATAATAACCTTCTGCAAGATCACCTTCGAGCTTATTTTGCTCTCCACCTGTCAGACATTCTGCACCTTCTTGCTTTCCGATATCTAGGTAAGAAAGAATCTTCTCTAGTTGCTCAGTCGATGCCTGGGCACCCATCATGACCGTTGGATCTAATGGATTTCCTGTCTTGATCGCTTTAACACGCTCAAGTGCACGTTCCATGAACTTATCGTAAATGGATTCCTGAATTAACGCACGAGATGGACACGTACAGACCTCTCCTTGGTTTAAGGCGAACATAACAAAACCTTCAACTGCTTTATCAAGGAACGCATCATCTTCCGCCATTACATCTTCGAAGAAAATGTTCGGGGATTTTCCGCCCAATTCTAAAGTAACCGGAATCAAGTTTTGTGAAGCATACTGCATGATTAGACGGCCTGTTGTCGTCTCTCCTGTGAAGGCAATCTTATTGATTCGCGGATTGGATGCTAGTGGTTTTCCTGCTTCCAGTCCGAAACCGTTGACTACGTTCAGAACACCTGCCGGCAGTAAGTCTTCGATCAATTCAACCAATACTAAAATAGACGCTGGTGTTTGCTCAGCTGGTTTTAGCACGACACAGTTTCCTGCGGCCAATGCCGGAGCAAGTTTCCATACTGCCATTAAAATAGGGAAGTTCCAAGGAATGATCTGCCCTACAACTCCTAGTGGCTCATGGAAATGGTAGGCTACAGTATCGTTGTCTATTTGACTGACTCCGCCTTCTTGCGCACGAATTGCAGAAGCAAAGTATCGGAAATGATCTACTGCAAGCGGAAGATCGGCATTTAATGTTTCACGTACAGCCTTTCCGTTATCCCATGTTTCAGCTACAGCTAGCATTTCTAAATTCTCTTCAATACGATCAGCAATCTTCAGCAAAATATTCGAACGTTCAGTGACTGATGTTTTTCCCCACGCATCTTTTGCTGCATGAGCTGCATCCAGAGCCAGTTCAATGTCTTCTTCTGTAGATCTCGCCACCTGAGTAAATACCTTACCTGTAACTGGCGTTGAGTTATCGAAATACTGGCCTTTTACTGGCGCCGTCCACTTGCCGCCGATGAAATTATCATAGCGTTCTTTGAACTGAACCTTTGAACCTTCTGTATTTGGATTTGCGTAAACTAGATTTTCTGAAGCTTGTACCATACTGCGTCACACTCCCTGTTCTCATTATTTTGCTTGTATCTCAGCGCAATCATTATGCACGCAAAGCTATTATACGAAACATAGTTTCACTTTATTCCTGATGCGTACGCTTTCATAAGCTATCTTTTATTCTAAACCATTTGGTAAGCGCTTTCAATCAAATAGTTTTATAGATCATACAAATCGTAGACTGTACTATTACGGTTCCATTTTAATTACTTATATAGATTATAAAACTGTACATTTTAGGTAAAGCTAAAGGAAACTACTTTAGTTAAGAAGGGGTTCCTATGAATCAAAAGAGCTCAATCAGCATTCTGCATGTCATATTTTTATCCATGACAGTTATTGGACTGAAAAATCATGTGACCATTATTCCTTCATTGCTGGAAGATGCACGTAGAGATGGATGGATATCAGTCATAATTGCGTTCCTTGCTATCTTTCCCTTTGTCTTTCTTTTTATCTATATCCATAAAAAGTCCGAACGGAAACATTTGACGAAGTGGCTAACTGAAACTGTCGGCAAGGTGCCATCAGCTGTCATCAGATATATGGTTGCAATTTTTCTGCTGATTTTGTCTACTTTTACAATGGTCGAGATGTTGGAGTGGATTGCCGCCACTTTTTTACCGAAAACTCCCCTATTTTTATTATTGCTAACATTTAGCGTCTTATGCGTTCTACTTGCGATGGCCAATTTACAATCCATAGTCACCGTCAATGCAATCGTGTTGTTTGGTGTAGTCATTTTCGGATTTTTCGTAGCGTTTACTAACTTGCAAGTGAAAGATTACAACATGTTAAAGCCTTTTTTAGAACACGGTGTACAACCTGTCCTCAAATCCGCTATCTATCCTGCGTCGGGATTTATAGAGCTATTATTGCTTCTCTTCATTCAGCATCGCGTGAAAAATCCGTTTCGTTGGTACCATTTCACGGTCATGATGCTCATTTTGCTCGGGCTGACAATCGGTCCCCTCGTTGGCGCTATTACGGAGTTCGGACCAAATGAAGCCGCGAAGCAACTTTATCCTGCTTATGAGGAATGGGGACTTGTCTCGATAGGTCGTTTTTTTGAACACTTAGACTTCCTTTCCATTTATCAATGGCTAACCGGTGCTTTTATCCGCATTGGTTTGCTACTCTTCATTGCAATTGATCTGTTAGGGATGACTGGTGATAAGAAGCGGATTTCAAAGATCATCTTGCCGGCCCTTTTCTTTATGAGCGTATCCTTACTTTTAGTGAGTGACCATGTGTTTCTTAAAATCAAAGGTGATTATGTTTTAACTGGCACATTTGTATTCTTGTTTCTACTAACATTCATTCTTGTCTTCGCCGCACAACGGTCGGGAAGGAAATCAAGAAAACAACCGAACTAATCTATTAGGAAATGGTGATATAGTATGAGAGCTCCTGATATGAACATTGATCTGGATTCACTACAGCAACTTTTTCTACATTCTGGTGATATACAGTTCCAGCCCTATACTTTTCAATCACATACAGTCTACTTCATCACATGCGATTCAATGTTCGATGCACAATTATTGAATGAAGTTGTGATTCCAAGTGTACGTGAATTATATGCTGACAATAAAGAAAGCATAAGTGTGCAAGTTCTTTGCTCTTCTTTATATATACCAAAACTTCAGATTCCAAAAACAGAAAAAGAACTAATTATGCTCGTGTATACGGGGCATGTGCTCGTGTATTTTGAAGATCTCCAATTAGTTGTGACCGGTAATATTGAAAGTAAACCAAATCGGTCACCTGAAGAAACACGTTTAGAAGTTCCGGTTAAAGGACCACGTGATAACTTCATTGAAGATATCTCAGTTAATATTGCACTCATTAGAAAACGCCTTCCTACCAATTCTTTATGCGTGGAAAAGTTTGAATTAGGCACACGGTCAAAAACTTCTGTAGCACTTATGTACTTCGATGATATTGCCAGTGAAGATACATTATATCAACTGCGGACACAGCTGGGCAAAGTGAATACGGATATTGTGTTCAGCGGTGATGCATTGATGGAGTTAGTGAATAAAAAATCCTTGCTCTTCCCCCGATCTGACTATACGGGACGACCTGACAATGCAATCCAGTCATTGGCGAGAGGTCGCTTCGTTATTCTAGTGGACGGCGTAACCTATGCCGTCATCACTCCGATCAGCTTGTTTTTATTAATGAAAACATCCGAGGATTTTGAATTTCCAAGTCTACAAAGTTCGGTACAACGACTGCTTCGTCTCGGCAGTTTATTAATTGGTTTACTGTTACCCGCTTTCTGGCTTGCACTCACCGCCTTTCATCAAGATCAGTTACCTATTCAATTGTTGGCAACCATCGTACAGGCAAACATAGGTTTACCTTTTCCTTCTATGTTTGAAATGTTATTGATGCTTAGCTTATTTGAGTTATTTCGAGAAGCGGGTCTACGTCTGCCAACTGTAATCGGAAGTACGATTGGAGTTGTAGGTGGATTGATTATTGGAGATGCGGCAATACGCGCAGGTTTAACAAGTCCCGCTATGATTGTCGTGATCGCCACTTCTACAATTGCGGCCTATACTTTAGTTAATCAATCACTCGTTACAGCTGTCAGTGCATTACGCGTGTTTTTTATTATACTTACCGGACTGATGGGTTTATTTGGTTTTTATGTGTCTTTATTTGCTACCCTTTTATATTTATCAACTATCCATACATTCGGGGTTCCTTATTTAAGTATTGCAACAGACATCAAGTGGACAAATATTAAAAAGACATTGCTCCGCCTACCTACTGAACAATACAATAAGCGACCTGACGTATTGCATCCAAAGGATAAAACACGCCAGAAAGGAACCGGAGAATGAAAAAAGCTGCGTTGTTCGCTACACTTTGTCTGACGTTATTCTTGGCGGGTTGCTGGGATATGAGAGAACCCGAGCGAATGCTGTATGTCAATGGCTTGGGCGTTGATTATATAGATAATCAATTTCACATATATCTACAGATTATCGACTTTGCCAATACACCAAAATCTGAACAACCCGTGAGTGACATACCTCAGGCAGAAGTAGGATTTGCCAAGGCCGATACATTTGATGATGCCCTTGCCCAGCTGTATCACTCCGTTGACCAGCAGGTATTTTGGGGACATGCTTCTTACATTGTTGTATCGGAAAAGGTGTTGGAGCATGGCAAATTAAATGCAGTCATTGACAGAATTACACGGTATCTAGAGACGCGCTATCAAATTTGGTTATATGCTACAAAGGATCCGGTGCAGGACGTGTTGCTGGTCCGCCCTGTTATTAACAAAGCACTTACCCTATCAAAACTTGGTGATCCAGACAATTCCTACGAACAAGAATCGTTTGTCTATCCTACGAATATACGTGAGCTGATTATCGGTTTGGACGAGCCGGGACACGAAGCGGCAATCCCTCTTATCAACGTAAAGGATAATTGGGAGTCTTCAAAAGAGTCCGTTGCAGCACCTGTTTTATCAGGCATTGCGTCCATTTCACGCCACAATTTCAAAGGATTTATTACGGGTTCTAGCGCAAGAGGATTGCAGTGGATGACGAAGAAAACTAAACGTGGTCGAATTTCTTTCAAAACAGAAAGAGATGATCATGTATCCATAATAGTCGATAAAGTAAATCCGACCATTACACCCATCAATAAAAACGGTGTGAAATTTAATGTGGAAGTAGATGTGGAAGCATCACTGAGTACAAAGGAAGGCTCCATTTCGATAAAAGAAATCCAGAAAAGATTAGAGGAAGAGATATCTAAACAAATTTTAGAGACATACAAAGAGGCTATAGAAAAAAACATTGACGTCTATCGATTTTCCGAACATTTATATAGACAGGAATTGAATACATGGAAGAAGTATGAACAAGACGGAGTAATTGAACTAACAGATGAGTCAATCGAAAAGTTGAATGTACGTGTCACAAAACTTAATTCTGATCGGAAAAGTTTTCAAGAAACCATCGACTAGTAAAGCCTAATTAAATGAACCGCCGCAGTCCATAGTGGACTGCGGCGGTTCATTGTTAATTACACGTCATATAGCGCCAATAATTATCTCCTAGCACACCCGTCAAATACGCCAACCCTTCACTTTCAGTACGATGCACCGAGCGCCAATCCTCGTCATCAAGCGCTAAATAAATCTCATGATGAGGCGCATCATTATGATAACCAACTAAGTCCAGGTTCCCATTCTGATCCAAATGAGCTTTCAATTCATAATGAATAGGTGGCGAAGCAGTTAGTGGGTTGCCCACGTCATGATTGATTGCAAAATGAACTTCTGTTGACTTCCCTTCTAACCGCTCTATTTCTATACCATCTACTGATGCATGGTCATGGCGTTTATACCGTTTCATATAATTCATACCAATTGTTGGTCCAGTTGCTTTCGTAAATTGCAGTGTGCTATCTCCTGCGACAAACTGTCCTTCTATATCCACACGGGTGCGGAAACTTTTCCCTTCCGGATTAAAGTCTCGATCATCCCCCGTAAAGTATGAAATAGGTGAAAAGAGATTTGGGTTCTTTATAATATCTTCCTTTAAAAACGTCGTATATCGGAACTTCCATTGCTTCACTTTATTTATTTTTTTTCTGTCAGCTATCGGTGTGAGTAATTGATCCCTTTGCTTTACACGCACAGAAAAGGTATAGACTTCTTCTGTTGGTTTATTATTCGGATTCGGGGGCATAATCACTTCATACACTTTTGATGCGATTGACTTACTGATATTCATTTTCTGATTGCTATCAATCAACGGGCATGTTGCCGACACACTGTAAACGACCGACTCCGAAGAACTTACCTCGCGATCAATAAAACGATTGTCAGCAATTGTTTCGAGGTATTGACCGTTACGGTAAATATCGAATTTCTCCACATCCTTAATCCACTCCCACGACAGAGCAATTTGTGAGGAGGCGGCAATCGTCGTGATCACCAGTCGTTGTAAAGGATGTTCATCTTCTTGTACCTCAGTCAGGGCAGATGTCTGGATAACAATTACATCACGAACCCGTCCTTCTTCTACTCGTTCCACTGTATACTGGAAAGGATGTGACGGGTCTAGTTGCCCATCCGTAAACTTCGGGGCCGTTCCTTCATATACTTGACGGTCATTTTTATAGACACGATAATAACCACCTGTGTCACTCCACGTAAACGATATATCATCCATTGAATGGTCCATTTGTTGAATTTCGAATAATTTCTCCATTTGCGATCTGCTCCCTTTTATCTATTTCATCTGAAACAGTTATACGCCTTCAGATAATTATGTAACATTCAGCATATAGTTATACCTCTTCCTCTATGCGCAATCGCTCATTTCCACGTACTTCCACCCCATTATCCCAGTATCATTTTAACCTTTTTCATGTATATGATATAATTAGCCTGTCTGATACATAGCAACCACTAGGGGTGCCATTGGCTGAGATGCAATTACGCAAACCCTTTGAACCTGATCTAGTACATACTAGCGGAGGAAAGTGGGTAGTTTTCATACCCAACCGCCCATCAATGCATGGGCTTTTTGTATATATACCTTTAAAGGGAGGAAGAGAAACATGCAGCTTATTCAACAACTTCGTCAAAAGCAACCGCTCGTTCATTGCATTACAAATTTTGTAGTTGCGAATTTCCAGGCAAATGGTTTACTAGCAATAGGCGCTTCTCCCGTTATGGCGGATGCAGTAGAGGAAGCAGAAGATATTGCAAAAATTGCCGCTTGCAGTATTTTAAATATCGGTACGTTAAAGCAACAAACAGTGGACGCAATGATTTTGGCCGGAAACAGTGCCCGTGCAGCAGGAAAACCTGTTGTACTAGACCCGGTTGGTGCAGGCGCCACCCCTTTTCGCAAAGCTAGCGTCCTGAAAGTACTGGACGAAGTAGATGTCACATTGATCCGCTGTAATACAGGGGAGCTTGCTGCGATTGCAGATGTACCCTGGACCGCTAAAGGCGTGGACGCAGGAGAAGGTTCTGCAGACATCGAAGATCTAGCGGAAAAGACTGCTCGTAAGTACAACTGTCTCGTAGCAGTATCAGGCGAAGTCGATATCGTCACGGACGGCCATTCCACATTGTCTATCACAGGCGGCCACCCTATGATGACTACCATAACCGGCACAGGATGTTTACTCAGTTCTGTCACAGGTGCTTTTCTCTCAGTAGGAATGGAACATCCTTTGGAAGCCGTTGCAGATGCACTTTTATTTTATAAACGAGCTGGTGAACAAACAGCGAAAATTTCCCGTGGTCCTGGAGACTTTGCTGTGAACTTCTTAAATATATTACATACATTGGATCGCGAATCGAAAACATCTTTAGCATAATAGACAGGAGGTTTTTCAATTGACAGTACAAGTAGCATTGACCATTGCGGGTTCGGATAGCGGAGGAGGTGCAGGAATTCAGGCCGACTTAAAGACATTCCAAGAGCTAGGTGTATTCGGAACGTCTGCGATCACTGCAGTGACTGCACAGAACACACATGGCGTTCACGGTGTATATCCGATACAGACCGACGGAGTCATAGCACAAATACGTGCAGTACTTGATGACTTTGATGTAAAAGCATGTAAAACCGGCATGCTATTTTCGGCAGAAATCATTACTGAAGTTGCTGCGCTATTAAAAGAATATCCTCCAATTCCTTTAGTTATTGACCCTGTCATGATTGCAAAGGGTGGACAATCTTTATTGCAACAACAGGCGATTCAAGCACTAAAAGAACATTTACTACCGCTGGCTACAATTGTTACACCGAATATTCCTGAAGCGGAAGTGCTGACTGGAATGAAAATACAGACAGACGAAGACATTCGGCAAGCTGCAACCGCTTTTATTCAGATGGGAGCGAAAGCCGTCGTGATGAAAGGCGGACACCGAAATGACGTGCTGGATGCAAAAGATTATTACGCAGACGCAGACGGTCAATCGTTCACTGTGACAACACCTTGGATTCAAACGAAAGATACACATGGAACTGGATGCACATTTGCAGCAGCTTTGACGAGTTTTCTAGCGAGAGGCTTTTCGTTGCCGGATGCAGTCGCTGAAGCAAAGCAGTTCATACAGGCTGCGATTGAACATGGTTTAAAGATTGGTTCAGGGCACGGACCGACAAATCACTGGGCATACGGTGAGCTAAAAAAGGAGATGCACTGATGCGAACTATGGAAGTGAGGAAAGCATTAGGCTTATATTTTGTAATGGGCACACCAAACTCGGGTAGTCAGGATCCGTTAGCAATAGTGGAAGCAGCTCTGCGCGGTGGTATCACATGTTTTCAGTTGCGTGAAAAAGGATCGAATGCACTTGAAGGCGAAGCTTTGCTCGGATTCGCCAAGAAGTGTCAGGCACTTTGCAGACTGTACCGCGTTCCTTTCATCATCAATGACGATGTGGATCTAGCATTGGCAATTAATGCAGACGGAGTTCATGTTGGACAAGATGACGAACAGGCAGACAGTGTGCGTCGGCGAATCGGTCCGGATAAATGGCTTGGAGTTTCTACCCACAACGCAAAAGAAGTACAACTGGCACAATCAATTGGTGCGGATTATATAGGACTGGGTCCGATCTATCCGACTTCGACCAAACTCGATGCTTCAGCCGTTGTAGGTACCGTTTTGGTAGAAGAAATCCATACTGCGTTTCCTAACATGCCGCTAGTTGCTATAGGTGGCATTACACTGGCTACTACTAGCTCCATTATCCAAGCTGGGGCAGATGGTGTAGCTGTTGTTTCCGCAATTGCATCGGCGAAAGATCCACAGTATGCAGCAAGCGATTTATTAAAAACCATTCACTCCTTTTTGAAATGAATGATGTCCACATGAATACACGCAAAATGATATTCATGACCATGTTTGTCGCAATCGCAGTTGCCGGCTCCGCGTTCGTTTCATTTCCTGCTGGTATCGCCAGGGCTTATCCCATACAGCATGCTGTAAATGTCATAGTGGCAATTGTAATGGGTCCGGGGGCCGCTGTCATAGTGGCGTTTATGACAGGACTCGTACGCGTACTGACCGGAACTGGTTCACTGCTCGCATTTCCAGGTGGTATGATCGGTGCATTTTTAGCCGGCATATTCTATCAGCGTTTCAAAAGGAATTGGAGTGCGGGTATTGGGGAGATAATCGGCACCGGTTTGATAGCACCTTTGTTTGCGGTACCTTATGCAAAAATATTGATGGGTACAACCGTAACGGCTTTCTTCTTCCTCCCCCCTTTTCTGGTATCGACAGTGAGCGGGACAATTATCGGTCTATTATTAGCTCCAAGACTTTTGAGATTGAAGCTATTTAAAGATTTACAGTAAGACTATGAAGTGTGGCAGAAATTAATAGTAAGGGCGGATTTTCACTTCACAACGCCTTCCGTGATATCTAGGCGCTTCTAAATTACACACTCAAAAAACAAGATCCGCAGAGACTAATGTCTGCGGATCTTTTGTCGATTTCCCAGGAAATAGCGTATATTATTTCATCATATAATTATAATAGTCCTTCATTTCGTCTTCAGGCACCATATTTCCGCCTGTTCCCCATACGAGGTGTGTCGTATCTTTGGAGTCCGCTAATGGTAATTTAGACTGAATAACTTGTACTGGCCCTGTCATACCAGCCAGTGCTGAAGGTTCTAGCCAAATATCTTCGCTGTCCGCTAGCTTTTTCAGTAGCGTGAATAATGTCTGATCTTCTACCGTATAGCATCCTGTCAGGAAAGGTTCCATCGTTTTCCCGACAAATGCTGAAGCTGTGCCGACTGCTAATCCATCAGCCGCAGTTTTATTGTCCAGGCCAAAGTCTGTAACCGAGACTTGATCGTGCATTCCTGTCATCATTCCAATCATCATGCACGGTGAGTGTGTCGGTTCAGCGAAAAAGCAATGGACATGATCGCCTAATGCTAGTTTTAATCCGAACGCCACACCGCCAGGTCCACCGCCTACGCCGCAAGGTAAATAGACGAATAGTGGATGCGCTTCATCGACAGCAATATTCTGCTCTTTCAATTGCGCTGCTACACGCTCCCCCGCCACGGCATATCCCATGAATAAATCCGTAGAGTTTTCATCGTCCACAAAGTGACAAGACGGATCAGCCTCTGCCTGGCGCCGACCTTCTTCTACTGCCTTACTGTAATCATCTATATACTCCACTACGTGAACGCCTTTTGAACGTAGTAAATCTTTTTTCCACTGTTTAGCATCGGCTGACATATGCACCGTTACATCGAAGCCAAGTTTTGCACTCATAATGCCAATACTCAATCCTAGATTACCAGTCGAGCCTACAGCTATTTTGTGCTTTGCAAACAATGCACGGAATGTTGGTGAATCGAATTGGCTATAATCCATTGTGTGATCCAGCAACTCATTATCTAATGCAAGTGTCTCTGCGTGTTTCAGCACCTCATAAATTCCACCACGCGCCTTGATTGAGCCGGAGATTGGTAACGCATTATCTTGCTTTAATAAAAGCCTGCCTGGAATATCAATAGCGTATGCCGTTTCAAGTTCTTGCTTCATCTTTGGAATTGGTGTTAATGGAGATTCGATAATACCTTGATTCGTTTCAGGAAAAACTTTTGCCAAATAGGGAGCAAATTTTTCTAGGCGATGACTAGCGTCTGTTATATCGTCTTTTGATAAACGCGTCTTCAACAGGCCAGCTTTTACTGATTCAATAGAAGGGTTACACCATAATACTTCCTTCTTCTCTACCACGCTTTGTAATAAGGGTAGCTTTACAAGCCACTCACTTTGCGTCATTTTATTCACTCACTAACCACTCCCTATTATGAATGTATGCCCGTGCAGATTTCATTCGAACCAGCCTTTTTCATTAAATAACGTAATTGCTTCAATACGATTACGCACACCAAGTTTATCCAGAATCGTGGAGACATAGTTACGGACAGTGCCGGGTGATAAAAACAGTTCAGCCGCAATCTGTTTCGTAGTCTTCCCCTCGGATACCAATTTAAGTACTTGAACTTCTCGCTCGGTCAATGGATTCTTCTCTTCTTCTTTCATTTCAAATGCCATATCGATTAATTCTGGTGCATAAATTCGGCGACCTTCAATTATAGAATGAATCGATTTCACCAGTTCTTCGATCGGATTGTCTTTCAGCAAATAGCCACGAACTCCCGCATTACGTGCTCGTTCAAAATAACCCGCCCTCGCAAACGTCGTTAGAATAATAATTTGGCATTCTATATCCTGGAGTTCTTCCGCTGCATCTAAGCCGGTTTTAATCGGCATTTCAATATCCATTATACAAATATCCGGCCGAAGACTTTTAACCAAGTCCACGGCTTCTTGACCATTCTTAGCCTTGCCTACTACTTCCATATCTTCTTCCAGGTTCAACAACGACCCTAGTGCACCGAGCAGCATTCCTTGGTCTTCTGCAATTACAATGCGGATCATACGTTACCCCTCCTTTATTTGCTTTAGAACAGCAGGTACCACGATTTTTATTTGAGTTCCACCGTCACTTTTAATGGACAGTTTACCATTGACGAACTCTAACCGTTCCTTCATGCCATCAAGCCCATTTCCCGGTAAATTTAAACCATTTTGCGCGATACCAATACCGTTATCTTTTATTTTAATTACAAATGCCTTTTCTGTCTGTTCAAATATGATACAGCACCGCTTTGCATAACTATGTCTCGCTACGTTATTGATTGCTTCTTTCATACACATGACAAGTACATTTTCTACAATAGGAGATACGTCGGGGAAATTCGGATTTCCTTCTACATCTAAATCGATTTCCGCCGCATTCAACAATTGTTGGACGCGCACCAGCTCATCTTTAAGCTTCACACGCCGCATCCCACTGACAAGAACCCGGACTTCTTTTAATGCCGTACTAGAAATTTGACGTATATCTTGAATCTCTGCTTTGGCAGACTCGATATCTCGATCCATTAATCGAGAAGCCAAATCACTTTTTAAACCAATCATAGATAACTTTTGCCCAAGCGTGTCATGGAGATCCCGTGCAATACGCTCACGCTCTTGAATGATCATCAGTTCGGATATCCGCTCCCTTGCAATCTCCAACTGATCTTGAAGTAAGTCTCGTTTTTGACGATTGTACAAATTGAAAGGCAATAATACTACACCAATAACGGTGATAATAACAAAGTGGATTTGCGGTAAAAATAATTCAATCTCAAGAAAGAACCCCGCAACAATCGCCGCGATTAAGATCGCAATATGCAATCCATAAATAATAAAAAAGCCTACTGGTCTTCGTATATTTCCAATAGAGAACGCAATGAACAGTGATAGATATACATATCCAAACAACAAGGTCATCACGACCGAAATGACAATTTCAAAACTGATCCACATATACATAAGACCGCTTTTGGACTTGGCGGAAAAATAATAAGAAAGGAAAAATAACACTAATAATATGATGCCTATTGTTAAATTAAATGAAGATGCACTTCGTAAAATAAAAAAGAAAGGTAAAATACAAAATACAACCCAAGCATAAATACTGAGCCAGGGGCTTTTAGGAAAAATACTATACCAACTATACATCAGTTCTCATCGCCGTCCTTTTCATCCCATTGTAACAAATATTGTCTCTGCTAGCTCTTTTGATATATGGACAAAATAAAAAGGCGGAGAAGGATTGCCCCTTCTCTCGCCATTTTATGATAAATGTGTGCGTTTTGGTTTTAAATCAATCGACAATTTATCTCTTAATGAGTATTGTTTTGCTTCTTTAAATGTAATGAATTTTTTATTGTTTGGATCATACAAGCGATAACGCAATGATTCAAAACTATTCTTCAATGTAATCGTTGTAGCTTTTTGCAATGGCGGAGTTAATTCATGCGCCATTTCTAAGTTATAGTTTGGTACACGTGGTGCTAAGTGGTGTACATGGTGGAATCCGATATTACCTGTTGCCCACTGAAGAGCACGTGGCAATTGATAGTACGAACTTCCTTCTACTGCCGCTTTAACATAATCCCAGTCAGATTCCTCTTCAAAATAAGAATCTTCAAATGTATGTTGGATGTAGAACAACCAAATACCAAGGGCACCAGCTGTGAACATCATAGTACCTTGAATCAACAAGAATGCTTTCCAGCCAATAGCTAGGATTAGTACTGTATAGACTGCAACTAAAATAACGTTGATTAGATACGTATTCATGCGCTCTTTCTTACGCGCGTCTTTACGGTTAAAACGACCTGCGATCAGTACCAAGTATAAAGGTCCAAATCCAAACAAGACAATAGGGTTACGGTAAACACGATAGCTAAAACGCTCGAACTTCGAAGCATTTTGGTATTCTTCAACCGTCATGACCCAGATGTCTCCAACACCGCGTTTGTCTAGGTTTGAACTAGTTGCGTGGTGAATCGAGTGCTCTCTTTTCCATTTTTCATATGGGAATAATGTCAAGACGCCAGTGATTGTTCCTACAATGCTATTCGCTTTTTTATTGCGGAAGAATGAACCGTGCGTGCAGTCATGGAAGATGATGAATGTACGAACTACGAAGAACGCTGCAACGATGGACAACGCAACCGTTAATGTGACCGACACACTCAAGCTTTGGTAAGCCAGGAACCATAGGATAAATATTGGTGGAATTGTATTGATCATCTGAATGATACTCTTTTTCAAATCAGACTTCGCGAAAGGCGCGACGTCTTTATGCAGTTGCTTCGTTTGCTCTTTACTCATGTTTGAATTTCCCTCCTATTGGGTTTGCTAGTACATTAAGAATAACTTGTATGCGGCGGGAGGGGTAGACATAGATGTCATGACTTTGAGATGACAAATGTCATGTGTTTTGGGACAAGTAGTCCTATTACAATATGCGTTGTGAGAGATACGTTGAGTTAGGTCATTGCTCAACTTAGTTGGTGGACAGTGAAGTTAGTGCGTGCCTGTACTGCTGTGTGGTAGTTATTTTGGTTGTAGTTCTGAGAATGATAAATTGCGTACAGTACCCAACCTGGAAACGCGGTTAGCGGAAAGACTAGGCGGCTGCCGGTCTTTGGCACTTTTGTTGGGGGGCGTTGCTCGACTGGCTGTTGGGAACTGAAGTTAGCGAGTGTCTGCTTTTTGGACCCGCGCAGGCACGTGGGCTCCAGCCAGGAGCCAGCTGGCGGTGGTGGTGCCAGTTGACTCCTGGCCACGGCCTACCCCGCAGTTGTGCCGGCGCTACTAAGTAGTGTTTATTTTGGTTTTGGTTCTAAGAATGATAAATTGCGTAACTTACCCAACCTACAAACACGATTGACGGAAAGACTAGGCGGCTACGAGTCTTTGTCACTTTTGTTGGGGGCATTGCTCGACTGTTTGTTGGATACTGAAGTTAGTGAGTGTCTACTTTCTGGACCCGCGCAGGCACTTGGGGGATTGCCTACAGCCATGAGCCAGCTGGCAAAGTGCCGCCAGTTGTCTCATGGCCACGGCCTACCCCGCAGTTGTGCCTGCGCTACTAAGTGGTATTTATTCTAGTTGTGGTTCTTATAGGAAGAAGATTAGTGACATCGTGATATCTATTATGTATTTCTTGCAAAAGAAGTGTAGGAACTGCCATTCACACTATCCAACGAAGGCGACTGCTGTGGTAGGCGTAGCGAGGAGACAAAGACAGGCCTTGTCTATGGCTCCTCGCGAAAGCCATCCGCCAGCGCCGTAGTGGGGACAATGGACTCGCCACTTACACTGTCAGCTAAACCACAACCTCCTGGATTAAACAGGAACAGAAAAAGCACGTGCAAGAACCACAACTCAGTGCCGCTTATTACGTACTTTAAACAGAAA
>NZ_PDYX01000041.1:0-6061 GCF_002743265.1 Sporosarcina sp. P29
CGCTCATAACTCAAGTCTAACCGCTCTATCATCAGCGACATGCGCTCATACTAAGTCCACAACCGCTCATATGAGCTGAATCCATCATATAACTTGGATTGAAGCGGAAGCTAGCGGCGAAGTGCAAAGATGTGCTCCTAACGCTTCGCTTTTACTCGCAAAAGCTCATGGGAAAGCGTCCGCCAGCTGGAGCTTCAATCCCATGACGAACACTATGTAACTCACCTAGCCAATCCCCATATCCAAAATGAAAACATTCATAATAAAAAAGGAAATGCAAGATTTTGTCGAATAGGAATAGAGTAGCGTCAAACAGAATGTACTAGGGGGAATGGGAAATGTCAGTTAAAACAGCAGACCTGTGCGATGACTTCATCGACGAACTGCAAGTGTGCACAGTGGAGTTCAAATCCTATGGCAAGCACAAAAGATTCTCGGGGCCGATCTCGACAGTGAAGGTTTTTGAAGACAATGTGCTAGTCAAAGAAGCACTTCAAACGATTCCAGAAGGCCATGTCTTGGTTGTAGACGGCGGGGGATCAAAACGCTGCGCACTCATGGGGGACATGCTCGGCGAAATCGCACAAGATCGTAAACTGGCTGGCGTCATTATTTATGGCTGCGCACGCGACACTGCGGATCTTTGCACACAAGAAATCGGTGTCATGGCGATCGGTAGCATGCCGGTAAAAAGTATTAAACGTGGCGAAGGACAAAAAGACGTAGTTCTTCATTTCGGAAATGTTGAATGGACACCAGGTCACTTCGTCTACGCGGATGAAGACGGGGTAGTCGTTGCGCCTCGCCAATTAGTTTAATGCACGTCGCTCGCATAGTTGCGGGCGGCTTTTTATGTCTAAAAATAGTCATCGAATTCGAGTGTTAATCTTTTACTTTATCCAAAAAATATACTATAATTTAATTAATCAAAGATAGTCAAAGTCAAACAAATGAAAGGCGGATGTATATGCGTATGGATGGAATGCAAGAAGATCAGCGCTCACCACTAGAGCAATTCGGTCGTAATCTTGTGGATGAAGTGAAAAATGGAAAAATGGATCCGGTTATTGGCCGGGATGAAGAAATTCGAAATGTAATCCGAATATTATCAAGAAAGACAAAGAATAATCCAGTCCTCATCGGAGAGCCGGGAGTCGGTAAAACTGCGATTGTGGAAGGATTGGCACAGCGTATTGTAAAAGGCGATGTGCCGGAAGGATTGAAAGACCGTCAGATTTTTGAGCTTGATATGAGTGCATTGATTGCGGGTGCGAAGTATCGTGGAGAGTTTGAAGAACGTCTGAAAAGTGTTTTGAAACAAGTGAAAGATAGCAATGGAGAAATCATCATGTTCATTGATGAGATCCATACGATTGTTGGAGCAGGAAAAACAGAAGGTGCGATGGACGCAGGGAATATGTTGAAGCCGATGCTTGCACGTGGTGAATTGTACTGTATTGGTGCGACTACACTCGATGAATACCGGATGTATATCGAAAAAGATGCGGCACTAGAAAGACGGTTCCAGCAAGTGATGGTACGTGAACCTTCCGTTAAAGATACGGTGTCGATTTTGCGTGGACTAAAAGAACGTTTTGAATTGCACCACGGTGTGCGTATTCATGACCGTGCAATAGTTGCAGCGGCAACATTATCTGATCGGTATTTAACTGAGCGTTTCATGCCTGATAAAGCGATTGATTTAATTGATGAAGCAAGCGCCATGATTCGTACGGAAATCGATTCGATGCCATCTGAACTGGATGCGGTGACTCGTAGAATTATGCAACTTGAAATTGAAGAGCAAGCATTGCGTAAAGAGAAGGATACGATGAGTCAGTCGCGTCTACAGACTTTGCGCGAAGAGCTACAAGACTTAAAAGATTCTTCAAAAGGTATGCGAGAGCAGTGGGATGAAGAAAAAGCTGCATTAAAAATGATTCAAAGTAAACGCGAAGAGTTGGATCGCTACCGTCGAGAACTTGAAGAAGCGCAAAGTAGTTTTGATTTGAATAAAGCGGCTGAATTACAGTACGGTAAAATTCCAGCATTGGAAAAAGAATTAAAAGCATTGGAAAGTCCGTTAGAAGGAACGAAAGATATACGTCTATTGCGTGAAGAAGTGACGGAAGAAGAGATTGCATCCATTGTTGCCCGTTGGACAGGCATTCCAGTAACGAAACTTGTTGAAGGAGAGCGTGAAAAGTTATTGCGCTTGCATGAAACATTGAAAGAACGTGTCATTGGTCAAGACAATGCAGTACAACTCGTCACTGAAGCTGTCTGGCGTGCGCGTGCAGGGATTCAAGATCCGAACAAGCCTATTGGGTCGTTCTTGTTCCTTGGACCGACTGGTGTAGGTAAGACAGAGCTTGCGAAAACATTAGCTGCAACGTTATTTGATTCGGAAGATCATTTCGTGCGCATTGATATGTCCGAGTATATGGAGAAACACAGTGTGTCTCGTCTAGTCGGTGCACCTCCAGGATATATCGGCTATGAAGAAGGCGGCCAGTTAACGGAAGCGGTACGACGAAATCCATATGCTGTCGTGTTATTGGATGAAATTGAAAAAGCGCATCCTGATGTAGCGAATATTTTACTGCAGATTCTAGATGATGGACGTATTACAGACAGTCAAGGGCGTTTAGTCAACTTTACGAATACTGTCGTAATCATGACATCGAATATTGGGTCGGCTTATTTACTCGAGAATGATCTAGAGAACACAGAACATGCCAAAGAAGATTTGATCATGGCAGCACTTCGTAGTCATTTCAAACCCGAGTTGTTGAACCGAATGGACGATATTATCATCTTCCATTCATTGACTACTGATTCATTCAAAGCGATTACTAACAAGATGCTTGGTGATTTGGTTGGTCGTCTGGAAGAGCAGGATCTTGTGCTTGTCTATGACGAAGAAGTACTTGATTGGATTGTTCGTGAAGGAGCGGATGCGGACTTCGGTGCGCGGCCATTGAAACGATTCATTCAGCGACATGTGGAAACGAAAGTTGCAAAAGAAGTTATTCGAGGCGGTCTTGTAGAAGGACAGCAAATCAAATTGTCCATGAACGATGGACAATTGGTTGTGGATGTTGCTCGATAAGATAAAATAAAAGCGTAAGAACTGTTGAACAGTTCTTACGCTTTTTGATCGTAAATCAAACGTCTGCTGGAGATTCGTTTGGAATGATTGCAGTGATAATCAATACAAGTACAGCCAAAACGATTGAGACGGTAACGCCCGCCATGAAGTCAAATGCATTGCCTCCAATAGAGCCGGCAACGTAGTTTAACATAGCTACCAAGAGGAACGACCAAACAAATGTCATAATATAGTGCATGATTTTCACCTCGACTAGTCTATTTCATAATACATCATACCATAGCATACTAAAACGATGAAATGAAATTATGCATTATATTTGACGAAAAGGTGTCCTCTTCTTGAAAAAGTATGTTTTTTCTTCTATAATTACTACCAGGTACTAATATTAGATGATAAGGAACGGGGTAGATGAGATGAGAGCTGGACTTTTAGGGATGGGGAAATATGTTCCGCCAACTGTTGTGACGAATGAAGATTTAGAAAAAAGTTTAGATACATCAGATGAATGGATTCGTACGCGAACGGGAATTGAAGAGCGTAGAATCGCATCAGATGACATTGACACATCCGACATGGCATTCGAGGCTGCGAAAGAGGCATTGCAATCAGCAGATATCCGTGCTGATCAAATTGGTCTAATTTTAGTAGCTACAGTTACGCCGGATAATATTTTTCCATCTGTCGCAACGATGATCCAAGAACGTCTAGGTGCGAAAAACGCAGCAGCGATGGATATTTCTGCAGCATGCGCAGGGTTCATTTATGGTGTGGTAACAGCGAAGCAATTTGTTGAATCTGGCACATATGATTATGTTCTTGTAGTAGGTGTTGAAAAGTTATCGAAAATCGTCGACTGGGAAGACCGCAATACCGCTGTCTTGTTCGGAGATGGTGCAGGAGCAACAGTCGTTGGTAAAGTCAGTGAAGGAAGAGGAATTCTTTCATTCGAATTGGGAGCAGACGGTTCAGGTGGTAAATATCTCCACCATGATAAATATTTAGAAATGAATGGCCGCGAAGTATTTAAGTTTGCGGTACGTCAAATGGGAGAAACAGCAGTCAACGTCGCGAAAAAAGCGGGTCTAACGACAGACGAAGTGGACTATCTTGTTCCTCACCAAGCCAATATCCGTATAATGGAAGCATCACGAGAACGTTTAGGATTGCCGGTTGAGAAGATGTCGAAAACGGTTCATAAGTATGGCAATACATCGGCAGCATCTATACCGATTTCATTGACAGATGATTTAGCTGAAGGTCGAGTGAAAGATGATGACGTGATTGTTTTGGTAGGATTCGGTGGCGGCTTGACATGGGGCGGCTTATGTATAAAATGGGGTAAGTAAATAGCCCGAAAAAATAAAAGTTAACAATAGAAAGGAAGTTTGAAATTGGAAAAACGACGTGTAGTGGTAACGGGTATCGGTGGAATTACTCCAGTAGGTAACACAGCTGAAGAATCTTGGAAATCAGTGTTGGAAGGAAAATCTGGTATTGATGTCATGACAAGACTGGATCAGGAAAAATTCCCGGTCAGCGTGATGGCGGAGGTAAAAGGTTTTGATATCGAAGAATACGTTTCCCGTAAAGATGCCCGTAAAATGGATCGGTTCACGCACTATGCAGTTGCTTCCGCAATGATGGCGATGAAAGATGCGAACCTGGAACTTGAAGGCGACTTAGCGCTTCGTACAGGCGTTTGGATCGGTTCTGGAATCGGCGGAATGGAATCACATGAGAAACAATTCAATACTTTCCTTGAAAAAGGCTATCGACGCGTCAGTCCATTTTTCGTTCCTATGATGATTCCGGATATGGCTGCAGGACAAGTATCTATTTTCACAGGAGCTAAAGGAATCAACTCTTGTTCCGTAACAGCTTGTGCATCTGGTACAAACTCTATCGGCGATGCATTTGAAGTGATCCTACGTGGAGATGCAGACGTCATGATCACAGGCGGAACTGAAGCGCCAATTACGTCACTTGCAGTAGCAGGATTCATTGCAAGTACAGCGCTATCTTTAAATGACGATCCTACAAAAGCTTCCCGTCCATTCGATAAAAACCGTGATGGTTTCGTAATGGGTGAGGGTGCAGGAATTCTGATTTTGGAAGAATATGAGCATGCGGTTGCACGTGGCGCGAAGATCTACGCGGAAATCGTCGGCTACGGTTCAACTGGCGATGCGCACCATATTACAGCACCGGCACCAGGTGGAGAAGGCGGAGCGCGTGCGATGCAACAAGCATTGGCAAAAGCGGGCGTTGACCCTACACAAGTGAATTATATTAATGCGCATGGCACGAGTACGCCGTATAATGATTTGTTTGAAACAATGGCAGCGAAGACTGTGTTTGGTGACCATGCGTATAAGTTAGCAATGAGTTCCACTAAGTCGATGACAGGTCATTTGCTAGGGGCTGCTGGCGGTATTGAGGCGATCTTTACTGTAAAGGCGTTGCAAGAAGGAATTTTACCTCCTACGATGAATTATGAGACGCCAGATCCTGAGTGTGATTTGGATTATGTAGTGAATGAGGCGCGTAAGGCTGATATTACGTATGCTATGAGTAACTCTCTTGGCTTTGGCGGGCATAATGCTTCGTTGGTGTTTAAGAAGATATAAGGTGGAAGTGGGAAGGGTCGATTTTGACTCTTCCCGCTTTTTTTATTGGGGAAGCTTAAGTTCAAATTCAAGTTCGTTAGTGATTGGAAGGGCACCGTTTACCGACGTTCCAGGCGGACGCTTTCCCATGGGCCCGCGGTGAGCCAACTAGGTCGCAAGCTCCCTATAGTTGTCTCACCTGATCGGGCTGATCCATCGGGAGCATTCCTGTTTGGTTAGTGGAACCCTATTGAAATAGAAAAGTCCCCTTGGTATGATTCGGGGTGTCAAGGCGTCGACGGCTTGACCCCTAATTATAACCAAGGAGGACTCACATGAA
>NZ_PDYX01000042.1:0-5630 GCF_002743265.1 Sporosarcina sp. P29
ACCACAGCAGTCGCCTTCGTTAGAGTATGTGTAGGACAGTTCTTCTACTTCTTTTTCAAAAAGTACAAAATCAGTATTACCAATTCACGGATCTTCTTCCCCTTAGAACCACAACCAAAATAAATACCACTCAGTAGCTCAGGCACAACTGCGGGGTAGGCCGTGGCCGGGAGACAACTGGCAGCACCACCGCCAGCTGGCTCCTGGCTGTAGGCAATCCCCCACGTGCCTGCGCGAGTCCAAAAAGCAGACACTCACTAACTTTAGTACCCAACCACCAGTCGAGCAACGACTCCGACAAAAGTACCAAAGACCCGCAGCGGCATAGTTGTTCCGTCAACCGCGTTTCTAGATTGGGTAAGATACGCAAATTATCATTCTTAGAACCACAACCCAATTAAATACCATTCAGCAGCGCAGGCACAACTGCGGGGTAGGCCGTGGCCGGGAGACAACTGGCAGCACCACCGCCAGCTGGCTCCTGGCTGTAGGCAATCCCCCACGTGCCTGTGCGAGTCCAGAAAGCAGACACTCACTAACTTCAGTACCCAACCACCAGTCGAGCAACGACCCCAACGAAAAGCCACAATGCCCCGCAGCCGCCTAGCCATCCTGCCAACCGCGTTTGTTAGTCGGATAATACTTCACTAAGTATAAAACAACCTCACCGAGACTTCGGCTGACTCATACCCGCAAGCTTCTTCACCAACTGATCCAACAACACCGGCATCTCCCTGAACGCACTATCAATATGCAACCGCTCCGTCTTCTGATGCGCATCCTTACCAAACGGCCCCACATTCAGCACCGGTGCAGTTAACTTACGCATATCCTCAAACGGTATCGAATACGTCGCACCATAGACCGGCGTATTTTTTGCAAACGCCTTCCAATGATCCTCTTCATCCTTATAATGCACATAACTCAAATCACAAATCCCATTAAAGTAATGCACCTGCTCAATGGTCAGGTCAAAGACTTGCGCACGCTCCTGCAAAAACTCAATGGATTCCTGTACGAGCGGATCGTCGGATGAGTTGACTGCTGGGTAATAAGGCGGCGCATAGAATAACACCGTCGCTGGACCGAGTTCCTGGCACTCCATCATCAGCGTATCGACAATACGTATGCATTGCTCGCGGTCATCCCATTCTTCTTGTAACAGCACTTCCTGTTTCAATCGATTCACTTCGTTTTTTCCTAACTGATCTTCAGCATATTTTAACAACTCTTCAAAACGCAGTACGCGAATATCTCCCAGCGGTACGGCCGATTCACGTTCACATACTGCTTTATACTGTTCATTACACTGTGCCATCGCTTCATTCGCCACTTGCTCGAATAAACTCATGATTTCAGCGGCTGTCCGCTTGAATAAGAAGACATTATATAACGCAGCTGCTCGCTGTGGTGTTTGTGTAGAGTACTGGATTTTTAAATCTTTTTGGTGCAGTGTGACCGGAAGAGGTGTGGACTCATCTTGATGTATTTCACGGAATAAAGGATTCCACTCCATCTTATGCGTTAAAAACGATGCCATGTAATCTGCAGTAATTCCTTTTAAAGGTTCGCCGACATGCGTTTCTTTGCCATAGAATAAAGCAGAAGGCATAATCTTTCCGATGGTTCCGGAATAAATATATTCTTTCGTATCCGAAGGTCCTTGTGAAAATGAAGGCTCTCCGTTCAAGAATAATTTATAGCGATGACCTTCCTGCTCTTGTAGACGGACAAGTTCTTTAACAGCGGCGCGCATTCCCGCAGAGTTTACTTCTTCATCGGGTACTGTACACAATAATAAATTAATAGGCCACTTTTCTATACTTGCTCGTTCGATCAACTGAATATGTAAGGCCAAACCCATCTTCATATCCATCGTGCCTCGGCCAAATAGATATTTCCCTGATTCCAAATCAATGCGTGCCGCTTCTGGCAACATATCTTTGTTTTCTAGCAACTTTTTCGTCAGTTCTTCTGGATGGAAAGCGAGCGGTTCAAGTGCTCCGTATTCATCTGTTTGCACAGTGTCGAAATGACTGATCAAGACAATGGTATCTATAGCATCTGGGTGTTCATACAGAGCATGTACGACTTGCCGCCCAAGACCCGCATCATGAAGCGTAATATTGTCAGGATTCTCCGTGAAATATTCCAATTCGCTCAACTTGTTTTGTAACTTCCAGGAAAAGAAACGCTCTCCTTCCGTCAATGTACGACTATCCCAACTTACTAGTTCACAAAGTAATGCACGCAGCTTTTCAGGGGTATCAAAACGGTATCGATTCATTCCATCTCCTCCTTCACGGTTAGGTAAAGTATAGCTGATTTTAAGCAATATGAGAAAAGAACTTGTATGCCATCGTGAGGCAAACAAGCTCTTTTTTATTATTTAGACGTGGAAACTAGCTGTACGCGAGCCGACTTCACTTGCTCCACTGCTCGTTTCAATTGTCGTAGATGACGTTTTTCGTGGAATCCTACGAAACGGAACCATTGAATTAACGGCACATTTCCAAAAATCGGATGCTTGAGTGATTTACAGCGAAGTTCTGTAATAGTGGCAGATTCATAGATATCCAGCAAAAAATTTCTTGATGCATGCAACTTTTCTTTAACTTCTGGAATAGATAGATGCATGTCTGTTGGTTGTGTATATTCCATGAAATACGCCTTTACTAAAGGACTTGCCGATACACTGATCGGTTTTTTGAATACACGCAAACTCTCAGGATTTTTCAATTCTTGGGCGATGTTTGTAGCAACTCGACATTCCATTAATGCTAAATGTTCTACAATCTGTTTGGGTGACCAGCCGCCATGTGATGGTGTTCCGTTAAATTCCTCATCTGTTAAGCCATCAATCAACTGCAAGATGCGTTTACGGACCTTGATGTTTTCTCCAAAAACCATCAACATCTACCTCCATTTCTTCCTCGTAATCCAATCTATTGCCATAGCATACGCCTTTTGTTCAGAGATTTAAAGAGGGAACGGTTATATTTTTAGTAAAGCCCAGCAATGGTGACAGAAGAGTGCCAATCAGGCCTGGTATAAAAGGCTTTCTAGACTTTTTTATCCGTCACATTTCTTACTTCTTGCGCAGTCGGCATACCGCCTTGTGCACCGAATTTACCTACCGATAATGAAGCCGCCACATTGGCGAACTGAACGGCAGAATGTAAATCGTTCCCTTGCACTAATTGGCTAGCCAGCGCTCCGTTAAATGTATCTCCTGCGCCTGTCGTATCCACAACCTGTGCAGGCACACCCGGCACGTAGATTATTTGCTCCCGATCATGATAACAAACACCGTCTTTTCCTAATGTCACGAGCAGTTGAATCGGATAGTTTGAAACCGTTTCTTCTATTGAAGTACCAAAGAGCTGTGCGGACTCCGTTTCATTCGGCGTCAAATAGTGAACATACGGCATATACTCTAATTGAAAGCTACTCGAAGGCGCCGGATCCATCATGACAGGCACTTCTAATTCTTTACATAGCTTAAGCACAGACCACACCGTATCTATAGGAAGTTCCAGTTGCATCATCACCAATTGGCTAGCTCCAATAACAGATTTCAATTCCCCAATCCGCTGCGGAGTTAACGCGTGATTCGCTCCTGGTATCGAAATAATCCGATTGTCCCCTTCTGTCAATAAAACAATAGCTACACCGGAAGGAGCTTCTGCTTGTGTGATATAGGTAGTGTCCACTTGTTGATTCCGCAAATTAGCTACAATCATTTCTCCGAATGAATCCGCCCCAATTGTGCCGATTAGCTGAACGTTCTGTCCAAGTCTCGCACATGCTACAGCTTGATTCGCCCCCTTGCCACCAGGTGCCGTCTGAAAGTCCTTCCCTCTAACCGTCTCACCTTGTAACGGAAACTTGTCCGCTTGTGCAATGATATCCATATTCGCACTGCCAATTACTGTAATCATGCATACGCCTCACTTCCCGCTCTTTTATCGATCCTATACTTTTATATATCCTGTTTCAATATAGACTGCTTGCTGACTGAAAAGTTACACTTTGTGCTAAAGTATTTACAACGTCTCGTTAAACAGTATAATGAATAAATATACATCAACTAGATTATTCACAAGGAGAGAAATACCTTGAAAAAATATACAGCTAGCACTTGGTTAGCATTTTTAATTCCATCTATACTCGGTGTTCTACTATTCATGATTCCACTACCATTTGCAGCAGGCTGGAAAGTACCCATTGCCAAATTGGCGGATTTATTGTCCGGTGCATTGGAACCGATTATTCCACAACTTATGATGTACTTGATCATTGCGTCTGCACTCGGATCCGTGCTTTATTTATTCGTTAAAAAAGATCCAAACAGACCTTCATTCTTTACAAACTTATTCAAAGTAACTCCGTTTTGGACGATTACCCGCATTGTAGGGGCAATCTTCTCCATCATGGTCGTCTATAAATTAGGACCTGAAGCAATTTGGAGTGAGGATACAGGCGGATTGCTACTCGCAGGTGACGGACTCGTTTCTTTCCTGTTCAGTATCTTCTTCTTCGCAGGTCTATTGCTTCCTTTATTACTGAACTTCGGTTTGCTCGAATTCTTCGGTACATTGATGGTAAAGATTATGCGACCTTTATTCAAATTACCTGGTCGTTCTTCCATAGATGCACTCGCTTCATGGATTGGAGACGGCACAATCGGTGTTTTGCTAACAAGTAAACAGTATGAAGAAGGCCACTATACACAGCGTGAAGCAGCGATTATTTCGACTACGTTCTCTGTTGTGTCGATTACATTCACACTCGTCATCATTGATAAAGTTGGTCTTGGAAACTACTTCCTACCATTTTATGCGACGGTTCTGTTCACAGGGTTGATCCTCGCCCTCATTATGCCAAGAATTTATCCATTACGTTCTATTAAGAATACGTATATTGACGATCATGAATATTCCACGGAGAATGAAAAACTGCCTGCCGGGACAAGCGTATTCAAACTAGGACTTACTAGCGCACTTGATACGGCTTCGAAACAACGCTCTGTTGTGAAAACTGTTCGTGCAGGTATGCAAAACGTTCTCGACATGTGGTTCGGCGTCGCACCAGTAGTTATGGCTTTCGGTACGGTCGCTTTGGTGATGGCTGAGTACACAAGCGTATTCCGAATTTTAGGTAAGCCATTCGAATACATCTTGAATATCTTGCAGATTCCTGAGGCTGCCGAAGCCGCACAGACAATGGTAGTCGGATTCGCAGATATGTTCTTGCCTGTTATTTTAGCAGAAGGCGTCATTACATCACCTATTACACTATTTACAATTGCGGCAGTTTCCGTAATCCAACTAATTTACATGTCTGAAGTCGGTGGCTTGATCTTAGGAACGAAAATCCCATTAAATATCTTCGACTTACTCATCATCTTCTTATTGCGTACAATCATTGCCCTGCCAATCATTGCAGGTATTGCACATTTATTGTTTTAACTAGAATGAGAACCCGTTACTTCTTTAAACTGTACCCTATAAGATGGACACTTTGAAAAAGTCCCTCTTATAGGGTATTTTTATGTATACTATGAAAAATGATGTCGGGGGTGGGATCAAATGACTAACATATTATTTACTAAAAAAGAACAGGAGCAA
>NZ_PDYX01000043.1:0-5105 GCF_002743265.1 Sporosarcina sp. P29
TGGACTCGCCACTTACACTGTCAGCTAAACCACAACCTCCTGGATTAAACAGGAACAGAAAAAGCACGTGCAAGAACCACAACTCAGTGCCGCTTATTACGTACTTTAAACAGAAACGTAATCCGACAGCACTTCAACGAGTAAAAACAACTACTCGAACTGCCCTACACCCAATCCAACGAAGGCGCCTGCTGTGGTAGGCGTAGCGAGGAGACAAAGACAGGCGAACTATCCTGTCTCTGGCTCCTCGCGAAAGCCATCCACCAGCACCGAAGTGGGGACAATGCACCCGCCACTTACATAGGCAGCTCAACCACAACCTCCCCAGCAAACACGAAACAGAAAATGAACCTGCAAGAACCACAACCCAACGCCGCTTATTACGCACGCTTAACGAAAACGTAATCCGACAGCACTTCAACGATTCAAAGTAAACGCTTGCTACAGCGCCAAAGTAAAGCCAACGACCACAACAAACAGATCCTCTTCACACAAAAAAGGCCACCCCAGAAGTCAACTTGCACTTCCAGGATAGCCCTAACCAAACTTTATTCTACTCAATCAAGCTGTAAATCCGTGATTACAATGACATCCTCATGACACAAAAGCTTCGTAATCGGCCAGTCCTTCGTAACCTCTCCAGCTTTTAATTTCTCCATTGCCGCACGCTTCTTCTCACCAAATGCAACCATGATTAACTTCTTCGACTTTACAATAGAAGAGATCCCCATCGTCAACGCGATATTCGGTATCTTATCGTCGTTTTCGAAATACTGACTATTCACGCCCAATGTGGAGTCTGTCAATGTCGCAACATGTGTTACCGAATCGAATGACGTTCCGGGTTCGTTGAATGCGATATGACCATTCTCCCCTACTCCGAGAAGTTGAATATCTAGCGGATGAGAGTTCAATTGATTCTCATAGTCTTTACACTCTTCATCTAAATCTTCAGCCATACCATTCGGAATATATGTTTCTTTGAATGGTTTTTTGCTGAATAGATGTTGATTCATAAAGTATGCATAGCTATTCGGGTTGTCTGCGTCAATACCGACATATTCATCTAAATTGAATGCCGTAACATTCGAAAAGTCTAACGACGAATTCGTCCATTCATCGTAAATCGGAATCATCGTGCTGCCTGTAGCTAGCCCAAGTACATGCAATCTATTATTTTGAAGTTCTTCAGAAATCAGTTTGAATACTTCCTTCGCACCTTCTTCAGGGCTTTTTACTGTAATCCATTTTACATTTTCCATTTCACACACCGGCTTCCTAGGTTTCACCTTAGTATATTATAATTTCTATTCAACATACGGTCAATATTGAATACATATTATCTCACTCTGTATTCATCACTCTATTCTCTGTACACGCTAAAATCCCTTACGTAACCGATGAACTATTCAGACAGACCTTTCATCCTAGTTCGAATCACAAATCTAGTGAAATGTGTATGACAAAAGCATGTAAAGTGATTGAACATATTGTGAACATTGCTTTTAATTTTCAAATCATAGGGATTTCCCTAATTCTTTATTCCCCCACGAGGATTATGATGAAAGTACGAATTCAGTTCAGACAAGGAGGTGGCCGTATTGAGCAAGAAGATATCTTCTACAAATCAACCAAAAGAAGAAACGAATTTAAAAGGTACCTTGATCATGGTAATGATCGTCGGGATCGTCATCCTTGTCATGTGGTTCGGCGCTTACGGATTATTCTTATCTAGATAATATCTAGCATCAAAGGAGGAAACATTATGCATTTGCATAAGTATGAAAAAGTATGGCTTGTGTTCGGTTTAGCATCATTGGTTTTATTCTTACTCATTATTGGCTTTGCGGCGTTCTGGAAAGGAACACATCCACAAAGTCACATCGAAACAATCGATCCACAAAACGTCGAAGCAAATGAATCATTCCAACCTGAAAATCTGGGTCTGACTGAAGTTGCTGACGGAAAATACGTTGTCAATATTGTCGCTTCTGCTTTTAACTATGACTTCGGTAAAGAAGAAGATGGAACCGCTACTAAGACGATTCGGGTACCAAAAGGTTCCACGGTTCTTTTCCAAGTAACGAGTAAAGACGTCGTTCACGGATTCCAAGTGGCTGGCACAAATGTCAATATGATGGTCGAGCCTGGACATATCAGTCGCTTCGAATCGGTCATGAAAAACGGCGGCGAATTCACAGTAGTCTGTAACGAATATTGCGGCATCGGTCACCATTTGATGTTCGGCACAGTGGAGGTGTACTAACCCATGGAATTATTTAATTTCTCAAAAAAAGAATCCAGACTGTATATGGCCTTTATGCATGTCACATTCATTTCCCTTTTAATCGGTGGATTGATGGGACTGCTTCAGACATTAGTACGTTCCGGCAAATACACGTTACCATTCAACATTGATTACTATACAATCTTAACCACGCATGGCGTCATACTCGGTCTAGTATTGACTACGTTCTTCATCGTCGGTTTCCAATTCTCTCTTATGGGGAAAACAGTCGGAATTTCAGACAAACAATTACTATGGGGCTGGATTTCATTCTGGGTCATGTTGGTGGGTACAGTATTATCAGCATGGATGATCTTAACAGGTGAAGCGTCTGTATTGTATACATTCTATACTCCACTTCGCGCACATCCTATTTTCTACATCGGTCTGACATTAGTAATTGTAGGTAGCTGGATTGCAGCTTTCACTAACTTCCGTCAACTATATGTATGGAAGAAAGCCCATAAAGGTGAAAAGTCTCCTTTACTAGCATTCATGGTTGTGATCAACATGATTATGTGGTTCGTTGCAACACTTGGTGTAGCGTATTCAGTCATCGTATTGATCTTACCTTGGTCACTAGGTTACGTCGCAACAGTCAACGTATTATTAACACGTACGTTATTCTGGTACTTCGGTCATCCGCTCGTATACTTCTGGTTGTTACCTGCTTACATGGCTTGGTATGCAATCATCCCGAAAATCATCGGTGGAAAGCTATTCAGTGATTCTTTAGCAAGACTGGCATTCATTTTATTGTTGATGTTCTCAATTCCGGTCGGCTTCCACCACCAATTAACTGAGCCAGGGATTGATCCGACTTGGAAGTTCATTCAAGTAGTCTTAACATTCATGGTAGTCATCCCTTCATTGATGACTGCATTCTCTTTATTCGCTACATTTGAAATTACAGGTAGAAGAAAAGGCTATAAATCCCTATTCGGCTGGTTCAAAAAGCTTCCTTGGAAAGACGTTCGTTTCTTAGCACCATTCGTTGGTATGGTAGCATTCATCCCGGGTGGAGCAGGCGGTATCATTAACGCTTCTCACCAAGTAAACTCTCTTGTCCACAACACGATTTGGATTACAGGTCACTTCCATTTAACAGTTGCAACAACAGTAATTTTAACGTTTTTCGGGATTGCGTATTGGTTGATTCCTCACTTGACGGGTCGCCGCTTGACTCCTAGATTAAATAAATTAGGAATCATTCAGACATTTATCTGGGCAATCGGTATGACGATCATGTCCACTTCCATGCATATTCAAGGTCTAATCGGCGGACCACGTCGTTCAGCATTCTCTGAGTACGCAGGTGGAGATCAAGTTTCTACATGGATTAGCTACCAGATGTGGCAAGCTGTCGGCGGAATCATCTTATTCGTTGGTATTCTATTGATGTTCTACATCTTCATTCAACTGGCATTCTTCGCTCCACGTGGTTATGAAGAATATCCAATCGCTGAAGAAGAGATAGATGCTGAGAAATCACCGAAGATTTTGGAGAACTGGTATTTATGGATTGGTATTACGATCGCATTGATTCTATTTGCGTATACGATACCGATGATCGATATCATTAAGCACTCCCCTCCTGGCTCCATTCCATTTGACTGGCCAATCGGACGATCTTAAACAGCAGAAAAGCCCTGAAGAATCCGAAGTCTTACTACGGATTCAAGGGCTTTTTTTATAGTTTGACTTATGATATGACAAATATAGTTATTATAATTACCTATAAAATACATAGTCCCCATTTACAAGTAGTAGGTCTTAAGGATCTGTAAGTTACATAAAATATATATTTTCTAGTATTTACACATATGTCTAAACTAATTCACTAATAATTTATTAATAAAAAATAAGTCTAAAGTTACGTTTAATATCCAATATTGTATTGTATGATAGGTTCATAGGTTTAAACATGAATTAACACTCAGAAGTACAAAGTACCAAATCTAGTATACTAAAAGGGGAAAAGTCGAAATGAAGAAAATTGCTCTAGCCGCGATCGCCTCTCTTATGCTTGCTACAAGCATCTCAGTTGGTAGTGTTGCCGCTGCATCAAAAACGCATGTCGTGCAAGCAGGGGAAACTCTTTACAAGATTTCCAATCAGTACAAGATTACGGTAACTGAACTAAAACGTCTGAATTCTCTTACTTCTAATGATATCAAAGTGAAACAAAAACTAATAGTAGAAAATAAGGCGAACTCTTCAAAAGCTGTCTCTTCTACTAATTCATTCGGTACATTATCGTCAAGTAAGCCCGTAGTACAGCCTCCTATCGCTGTTACTAACCAAGCGCTCGGTAAAAAATTAGTAGATATTACACAACCATTACTAGGAACTCCTTATGTATGGGCAGGTGTAACGCCATCTGGATTTGATTGTAGCGGATTCATTTTCTACGCATTCAACCAAGCCGGTGTTAAAGTTCCTCGATTAGATACAATCGGTTTCTATAATCGTTCACTATTCATACAAGATCCGGTTGTAGGAGATTTATTATTCTTCCAAAATACATATCGCCCCGGCATCTCACATATCGGTATTTATCTTGGCGGTAATGAGTTCATTCATGCAGGGACGAAAGCAATTGAAATTGCATCATTAGATTCTTCCTATTGGAAATCACATTTCATGGGCTTCAAGCGCTTTGTAGATGTAAAATAATCAATAAAAAAGGTTCTAACTCAAATGTTGGGGTGGAGTGAATTTAAATCCACCCCTCAACCTAAATGAACGCCAATTTCTTTATACTGTATGTTTAATAAAATTTTCGCCCTAAAGTGATCGAAACGTCTAAAGCCATAGG
>NZ_PDYX01000044.1:0-4167 GCF_002743265.1 Sporosarcina sp. P29
ACGCGTTGTGGCTTTCCATCACTTACCAACTCCTCTGTTTGAAGTGCTGGTATCCAATATCTCCGAAACACGTCACCCATGGGTGTGCCTGCATTTGTTTGAGTTAGTAATTGATTATCTTCTGGTGTTAACATCGTATTTCCCCCTAAATTTTTATTTGTAATTTCTCTGACGCAATACTCTGATATCAAGTGAAAACTATTCAAGAACGACTATCGATGATTAAATATTTTCGACTCTATAAATGACAGCGTTTTCATTTAGAGATGTTTGTTAGTTAGTATTTATAGCGTTGAATCATTTAGATTCACAACATGCTCGTCGCTCTTATTTCTTGTATCTCTGTGGATAGTACCTGCTTAGTTGTTTAAAATACATTAATATACGGGATACTTAAGATATCTTAAGTACTATCATCAAATAAAACCTTTCATAGGTGGTGCGCCTAAGTGGATTGACCCTGCCCCATCGTACATGCTTTCGTTCAGGAACGCATGCTGAGTGACGACCATCGCATCGCGAAGGTATCGTTGCAACGGATGTCCGTCGTAAATAGCTGAAGTACCTGCAAGCAAATAAGCTGATTGTACAGCGCTTGCACCTTCGCGTGCAGCATGGGCGGCTGCCAAACGTAGCGTGCTTGTTTGGTCTGCAGAAACCCCCTCGCCTTTTAGAATTGATTCCCAAGCGGATTCAGTGGCTTCGTAGAAAAATGCGCGTGCTGATCTTAGCCTAGCTTCTGCTTTAGCAACTGATATTCGAACGTATGCTCTATCCGCCATTTTCGGTGCACCTGTGATACCTGAACGACCTGCCATCAGAGTAATTTCATCAAGTGCAGCTCGCGCTACCCCAAGATTAACCACTGCTAGTACTTGCGCGGCGTAGGCAATAGATGGAAATTGGGAGATTGGCTCTGCAATAGTTGGAGTCCCGCCTCGAACGAATGTCCATTCATCTGGAACAAAAACATCCTTTACGCGCAAATCATGACTTCCAGTTCCACGCATTCCGATTACTTCCCAGTTCTCAATAATTTCAACATCTTCTGGCTTTAGTACAGCTGTGAGTGGTTTACCGCCTTCTCCAGTTCCTATACCAACACCAAGAATGTCAGCCCCTTTACATCCACTAGCAAACTTCCAAAGACCGTTAACAACCCATCCACCGTTCACCCTCTTTGCTGGTTGAACTGGAAATAAACCACCTGCGAATGCCACGTTTGGACCATTTGCATAGAGTTTAACAAGTGTCTCTTTTGGTAAAGCTGCAAGATAGACTGCAGCAGAACCAAAGCTTGCTACCCAACCAGCCGAGCCATCCGCTTCGGAGATTCTTTCAATCAATTTAAGGAACTCCATTGGCGAGCTTCCATCTCCATCAAAACACCGCGGTGAATGCGCGCTATAAACGCCTAGTTTTTTTAGTTGTGCTATCATATCCTTTGGTACATGTCTTTTTTGTTCGAATTCTTCACGTCGAGCACGAATTTCTGTCAAAACTTGATCTAGCTGATTTTGTTTTTGGTCTTTTATTTGAATTGTCATATTTTAATTCCTCCCCATTACTAAATTGTTTCACGTCATAATGTTCAAATTTCACTGTTAATAATAAAGGCTATTAATCTATTACTGAAATAACCACAATCGAATTATCTGAAAAACCAATATGAGTTGTGCAAAAGCTTATACAGCATCTTAGATTAATAATTTTATCTATTTTTCATATTAAAGCATTCTCAATATTTAAACTACTGCTCATTAGGCTTAAAAAAATAGAATGTTCTGTATTATTAGTACACAAATGATAGAACAACTAAAAAAGCGCCTGACACCTTAGAGCAATACCTTGTACCACCATTACCGGTACTTGTAATCACTTTTGGGATTCCAGACACTCTCATATTAAATATTTATCTATTCCTCAACTACGTGCAACTAATTGGTAGAAGGTTAAATCTCTTTCATTATATATTTAACACCTTGCCAAATTTCTAATTGTATATATTTCAAATTGAGTTTACGGAAATTGGCATACCCTACCTTCATTTAAGCGTTTATTCGCTCCACCAATTGTAAGAGTTCATCGTTCGGACCATTAAATAAAATCATGCGGCCCCCTTCAAGCGTTGGTTGTGGAACACTTGATATAAAATTAATCCCTTTACTTTCAAAATGTTGAATAGATTGATCAATGTCCTCCACTGTAAAAGCAAGATGATTTACAATCCCACTTCTTGTATATTCACTTATTGGTTCAATTTCTCTAATTAATTCTATCTCGGTATCGGGTTGTGTTCCCAAATATAAAAATGCCATTTCGCGATTTGGGTTTTCACCTCTTAAACGTACTTGAAAACCAAATACTTCCGAATAAAATAAAATGGATTCTTCCATATCTTTCACAACAATTGCTATATGTTCAATTTTAGTAATCAATATAATTCTCTCCTTTGACCATATTAGAAAACGAATATCTACTAGAAATACTAAACTAGCAAACATACCGCAAAAAAAAATCAATCAGAATCGAGATAAACCTCGTTTCGATTAATTTTTTTATTTCTTTCATTAAAGTGTAACAGAAACTATTTTATCTTCACTTTCTCCCATAACACTCGTGCTATGAGGGGCTTGTACTTTCGAACTGGGATCGATATATACTTTTGCATTACCAACTGCCGTAGGGGCTTCTCCAAAACCAGTAGCGATTAGCTTCACTTTCCCCTCATATGTACAAATATCCCCAGCAGCATAAATTCCAGCAATATTTGTCTCCATTTTTGAATTGACTACTATACTGTTCTTTTCAATTTCAAGTCCCCAATTCTTTATTGAACCTAGCGAGGAAATAAATCCATAGTTTACGATTACGTCATCGACTTCGACGCTTTTTGTTCCTTCCCCTTTTACATGTTCGAGTACGACATGTTCAATCTGGTCTTCACCAATAAAATCTAGTGGCACATAAGGAGTCATAACCTTAACTTGGGAGTTCTTTAGCAATTCCACACTGTGTTCATGGGCACGGAATTTATCGCGTCTATGTGTAAGCGTTACCTCCTTTGCTATCGGCTCAAGCATGAGTGCCCAATCAACTGCTGAATCTCCGCCTCCAAATAGCTGAACCTTTTTTCCAGCAAATTTCTGCATATCACTTACAAAGTAATGCAGATTTTTCCCTTCGTATTTGTCTGCTGTTTCCAAACCAAGTTTCCTGGGATTAAATGCACCATTTCCTGCTGTAATAATAATTGTCTTCGAGAAATGATCTGTACTATTTGTTGTTATCTTAAATACTCCATCAGATTGCTTTTCCAGTTTTTCAACTGCTTCATTTAGAGCTATCACCGGATTGAAATGATACATTTGCTCTGTTAAATTATCAACTAATTTTTGGCCAGTAATTTTAGGAAAACCTGCTACGTCGTAAATATACTTTTCAGGATATAAAGCAGAAAGTTGACCGCCTAGCTGCGGCAAACTTTCAATTACTTTCACTCGCGCCTGACGAAGTCCAGCGTAAAATGCCGTAAATAATCCAACTGGTCCTCCGCCAATTATCGTAATATCAAAAACTTCATCTTCTGCGTACATTTTAACACCCCATTCACCATTTTTCTATATGCATAAAAATGTTATAGTTTCATCAATTACAATTACTCTTGAAATCGAATAACTTCAATAGTAATCATTAGTTTTCAACTTTTTTAAATATCCGATATTACATAGCCTCTTCATATTTCACTGGATTTCCATGGAATGGTTTATCTGAAATTTTGATTGACTCACTTGGACAACCTTCATATGCATCTTCTAAATCATCAAATAGATCCTCTGGTACTTCTACCACCCCTTCATTCTGATCAAGAGTTACGTAGGATATACCATCATCGGTATGATCATATATATCGGGTGCGACTCCACTACAAGCACCGCAAGCAATGCATGTTTCTTGATCAACAATCGTATACTTCGTCATTGTTTCTCACTCCTTAACCACAGAATTAAAAGGTATAATGTTTTGACATTACTGTTCTACTACCTGTTTCTTCTTTTCAAACTGCTCTTTTAATGGAAAGGCTTCTTGCCACTTTTTTTCATTGTCATCATAAAGCCCTTCACTATACAACGTTTTTAGTGATCTGTTTTCCAATGACATCGGATC
>NZ_PDYX01000045.1:0-3490 GCF_002743265.1 Sporosarcina sp. P29
ATGGCTTTCGCGAGGAGCCAGAGACAGGAAGTTCGCCTGTCTTTGTCTCCTCGCTACGCCTACCACAGCAGGCGCCTTCGTTAGATTGGGTGTACGGCAGTTCTTACACTTCTTTTGCTAGAAATACATACTAGATATCACGATGTCACTGATCTTCTTCCTATAAGAACCACAACTAGAATAAATACCGCTCAGTAGCGCAGGCACAACTGCGGGGTAGGCCGTGGCCATGAGACAGTTGGCGGAACTTTGCCAGCTGGCTCCTGGCTGTAGGCAATCCCCCACGTGCCTGCGCGGGTCCAGAAAGCAGACACTTGATGACTTCAGTATCCAACAACCAGTCGGGCAACGCCCCCAACAAAAGTGCCAAAGACCCGCAGCCGCCTAGTCTTTCCGCTAACCGCGTTTGCAGGTTGGGTATGGCGCACAATTTATCGTTTTTAGAACCACAACCTAAATAAATACCACTCAGTAGCGCAGGCACAACTGCGGGGTAGGCCGTGGCCATGAGCCAGTTGGCGGAACTTTGCCAGCTGGCTCCTGGCTGTAGGCAATCCCCCACGTGCCTGCGCGGGTCCAGAAAGCAGACACTCACTAATTTCCATCTCCAACAACCAGTCGAGCAACGCCCCCAACAAAAGTGACAAAGATCGGCAGCCGCCTAGTCTTTCCGTCAACCACGTTTGTAGGTTCGGTAAGGTACGCAATTTATCATTCTTAGAACCACAAAATAAATGGATTCCTCAATCACCAACACTCACAACATAAAGAAGTTATCCTCACCAATCTTGTCATACAACCCACTACGTTTGAACAAGCTCACTTTTTCAGGAGGTACTCTCTTAAAAATAAGTCGCTTGTTTTGGCGAACTGCTTCGTCAAGCATGGCGGAAAGGGCCGCTTCGCCTGTTGCGTCGATCGCTGTTAGATTTTTCATGTCTAAAATGATCGTCTTCTGCTCAAGATTCAATAGTTCAGGATATCGATCCTCGAAGTGTTTCGCTGTACCGAAGAACAGGGGACCAGAGATTTTGAACTTGATTAGCTCGGAATCACTTTCTGTAGACAACTTGAACTTTTCGACGTCGGTCAGTTTACTCTTTTTAATTTCCAGTGAGCCGCTCATTTTGCGTAAGAATGACAGGGCTGCAAGCAAAATTCCGACTTCGACTGCAATTGTTAGGTTCACGAATATCGTCAACAAGAAAGTTGTCAGTAACACAATTGAATCCCCTGAGCGTAACGAAGCGATCTGGACGAAAGCTTTACGTGAACTCATATTCCATGCGACGAACATCAAAATCGGGGCCATTGCGGCTAACGGTATATAAGATGCGTAAGGTGCGAATAGTAATAAGAACGCTAATACAAATAAACTTTGCACGACGCCGGATATCGGACTGACTGCGCCTGAGCCGATATTTGTTGCGGTACGAGCGATGGCACCTGTAGCTGGAATTCCACCGAATAACGGTGTAATGATATTCGCAATCCCTTGGCCGAATAATTCTTTCTTGGAATCGTGCTTTGGAACTTTACTTTTCATTCCGTCTGCAACGACTGCGGAAAGCAAAGACTCAATCGCACCGAGTGCAGCAATGATTAAAGCGGGTTGCCAGAGGTTCACCAGTTTAGTAAGTGTAATTTCGGGAAAATGAAAACTAGGCAGATGTTGCGGAATGCCACCGTATGCTGTACCGATCGTTTCCACTTTACCTGGGAAGAACCAAATCGAACAGATAGTAGGAACCAGGAGCGCAATAAGTAGCAATGGAACCTTAGGTGCGATTTTCGGTAAAAGGAAGATGACGACCAAACCAATTGCGGCAGTTAAGATACTAAATGTATTGATGGTATGAAAATGCCGAGCGATTTCCATCATGCTTTCATGGAAGAACTCTTTTTTCTCAACGCCAGTTAATCCAAAGAAGTTTTGGAATTGGCCGGTGAATATAATGACTGCTATCCCAGCGGTGAATCCTATCGTCACCGATCGCGGGACAAAATGAATGAGATTGCTGACACCGAGAAAGCTCATGATGACGAGGAGAATACCAGCAAGAAATCCAGCGATTAGAAGATCTTCATAACCATATTGCAACACAATTGCTAGTAATATGGGAATGAATGCACCAGTAGGACCCGCAATCTGGTAACGTGAACCACCTAGCAAAGCGACTAAAAGACCTGCGATGATCGTAGTATACAGTCCGTATTCAGGTTTCACACCAGAAGCAATAGCAAAAGCCATCCCAAGCGGAATGGCTACAATTCCAACAGTAATCCCTGCAATTAGATCCTGCCGGAAGCCCGCTGCATTATAATTAAGATAACGTTGATCTTTGAACATAATTGTTCACTTCTCCCACTTATAGAGTATATATACATATATTATTATACCGTATGCATATGGCCTATACAAGGTGTGTATAAAGTGAGAGGAGTAGAAACGTTCAACATTAAAAGAAGATATTGACGATCCGAATAATTGAACCAAATGTAGTTTAGTGTTAAAGTATATGACAGTAACAACAATAAAGGAGAGATATAGTATGAGCAGATTACAAGATAAAGTAGCATTCATTACAGGTGGAGCATCCGGTATGGGTGAAATGATGGTAAAGCAATTTACAGCAGAAGGTGCGAAAGTAATTGCAGCTGACATCAATACAACAGCACTTGAAGAAAAGTGGGGTGGACAAGACAATATCTTCACGATCAAATTGAATGTAACTGAAGACGCAGAGTGGGAAGAGGCTATGAAAAAAGCTGTCGATCACTTCGGTAAAGTTGATATTCTTGTCAATAATGCTGGTATCTCTACTGAAAAAACTGTGGATCAAATCACGATTGAAGATTGGCGCAGACTTTCAGATATCAATAGCTTCGGTACGTTCTTAGGTATGAAGCATGCTTCGAAATATATGAAAGAAGCGAAAAAAGGTGCAATCGTTAATATTTCATCTTATACTGCTTTGATTGGTATGGGCTTGAATCCGTACTCAGCTTCAAAAGGTGCAGTACGTGCGATCTCTAAAGCAGCAGCGGCAGAATATGGACATGCAGGAATTCGTGTGAATACGGTATTCCCTGGAGTTATCCAAACGCCAATGGTTGCAAATCTTGAAGAATCTAAAGCTCAACTAGATATGTTAATTAAAATGACACCACTTCAACGTTTGGGTCAGCCGGAAGATGTAGGCAATGCTGTACTCTTCTTAGCATCCGATGAAGCGTCGTATATTACAGGCGCAGAGCTTGTCATTGATGGCGGGTATTCTGCACGATAATCAATACATTAAATAAAACGGGTTGTCCTACAAGTCATGATGACTTCTAGGGCAACCCGTTTTTTATGGTTCTATAATAAATGTTGGGGTTCTCAAACAATTGAACAAAAAATGCACGTGATCACCAATTTCTTTTATACTTGAATTGTCGAGAAACAAGTCAAAGAGAAAGGTGATACGTGCATATGAATTTTATCATG
>NZ_PDYX01000046.1:0-3250 GCF_002743265.1 Sporosarcina sp. P29
GCCTAGCAACGTCCTACTCTCACAGGGGGAAACCCCCAACTACCATCGGCGCTGAAGAGCTTAACTTCCGTGTTCGGTATGGGAACGGGTGTGACCTCTTCGCCATCGTTACTAGACTCTTTGAGTAAAGCTTGTTCACTCAAAACTGAATAAAAGACATTGGTGTAGTTCAAGTAACTACTTTTTAAAATAGGTTAAGTCCTCGATCGATTAGTATCTGTCAGCTACATACGTCGCCGTACTTACACCCCAGACCTATCCACCTCATCATCTTTGAGGGATCTTACTTACTTGCGTAATGGGAAATCTCATCTTGAAGGGGGCTTCATGCTTAGATGCTTTCAGCATTTATCCCGTCCATACATAGCTACCCAGCGATGCCTTTGGCAAGACAACTGGTACACCAGCGGTATGTCCATCCCGGTCCTCTCGTACTAAGGACAGCTCTCCTCAAATTTCCTGCGCCCGCGACGGATAGGGACCGAACTGTCTCACGACGTTCTGAACCCAGCTCGCGTGCCGCTTTAATGGGCGAACAGCCCAACCCTTGGGACCGACTACAGCCCCAGGATGCGACGAGCCGACATCGAGGTGCCAAACCTCCCCGTCGATGTGGACTCTTGGGGGAGATAAGCCTGTTATCCCCGGGGTAGCTTTTATCCGTTGAGCGATGGCCCTTCCATGCGGAACCACCGGATCACTAAGTCCGTCTTTCGACCCTGCTCGACTTGTAGGTCTCGCAGTCAAGCTTCCTTATGCCTTTGCACTCTGCGAATGATGTCCAACCATTCTGAGGAAACCTTTGAGCGCCTCCGTTACTCTTTAGGAGGCGACCGCCCCAGTCAAACTGTCCACCTGACACTGTCTCCTGCCCGGATCACGGGCAAGGGTTAGAAGTCCAATACAGCCAGGGTAGTATCCCACCAATGCCTCCTCCGAAGCTAGCGCTCCGGAATCCAAGGCTCCTACCTATCCTGTACAGGCTGCACCGGAATTCAATATCAGGCTACAGTAAAGCTCCACGGGGTCTTTCCGTCCTGTCGCGGGTAATGCGCATCTTCACGCATATTATAATTTCACCGAGTCTCTCGTTGAGACAGTGCCCAGATCGTTACGCCTTTCGTGCGGGTCGGAACTTACCCGACAAGGAATTTCGCTACCTTAGGACCGTTATAGTTACGGCCGCCGTTTACTGGGGCTTCAATTCAGAGCTTCGCTTGCGCTAACCCCTCCTCTTAACCTTCCAGCACCGGGCAGGCGTCAGCCCCTATACGTCATCTTACGATTTTGCAGAGACCTGTGTTTTTGCTAAACAGTCGCCTGGGCCTATTCACTGCGGCTCTCTCGGGCTATTCACCCTACCAGAGCACCCCTTCTCCCGAAGTTACGGGGTCATTTTGCCGAGTTCCTTAACGAGAGTTCTCTCGATCACCTTAGGATTCTCTCCTCGCCTACCTGTGTCGGTTTGCGGTACAGGCACCTCCCGCCTCGCTAGAGGCTTTTCTTGGCAGTGTGAAATCAGGGACTCTGGAGATAAATCTCCTCGCCATCACAGCCTAGTGTTATATGAGAACGGGATTTGCCTCGTTCTCCACCTCACTGCTTAGACACACAACCAACTGTGTGCTCACCCTATCCTACTGCGTCCCCCCATTACTCAAACGGCGGGGAGGTGGTACAGGAATATCAACCTGTTGTCCATCGTCTACGCCTATCGGCCTCGACTTAGGTCCTGACTAACCCTGAGCGGACGAGCCTTCCTCAGGAAACCTTGGGCATTCGGTGGAAGGGATTCTCACCCTTCTTTCGCTACTCATACCGGCATTCTCACTTCCAAGCGCTCCACCAGTCCTTCCGGTCTAGCTTCAACGCCCTTGGAACGCTCTCCTACCATTGACCCTAAGGTCAATCCACAGCTTCGGTGATCTGTTTAGCCCCGGTACATTTTCGGCGCAGCGCCACTCGACCAGTGAGCTATTACGCACTCTTTAAATGATGGCTGCTTCTAAGCCAACATCCTGGTTGTCTGGGCAACGCCACATCCTTTTCCACTTAACAGATACTTGGGGACCTTAGCTGGTGGTCTGGGCTGTTTCCCTCTCGACAATGGATCTTATCACCCACTGTCTGACTCCCAAACATAAATCATCGGCATTCGGAGTTTGTCTGAATTCGGTAACCCGGGATGGGCCCCTCGTCCAAACAGTGCTCTACCTCCGAGATTCTTTCGTTTGAGGCTAGCCCTAAAGCTATTTCGGAGAGAACCAGCTATCTCCAGGTTCGATTGGAATTTCACCGCTACCCACACCTCATCCCCGCATTTTTCAACATACGTGGGTTCGGGCCTCCAGTCAGTGTTACCTGACCTTCACCCTGGACATGGGTAGATCACCTGGTTTCGGGTCTACGACCCCATACTGATTCGCCCTATTCAGACTCGCTTTCGCTGCGGCTCCGCTTTCTCAGCTTAACCTTGCATGGAATCGTAACTCGCCGGTTCATTCTACAAAAGGCACGCCATCACCCATTAACGGGCTCTGACAATTTGTAAGCGCACGGTTTCAGGATCTATTTCACTCCCCTTCCGGGGTGCTTTTCACCTTTCCCTCACGGTACTGGTTCACTATCGGTCACTAGGGAGTATTTAGCCTTGGGAGATGGTCCTCCCGGATTCCGACGGAATTTCACGTGTTCCGCCGTACTCAGGATCCACTCTGGAGAGAATGTGCTTTCGACTACGGGGCTATTACCCTGTTTTGCGGATCTTTCCAGATCGCTTCATCTAACACATTCCTTTGTAACTCCGTATAGAGTGTCCTACAACCCCAAGAAGCAAGCTTCTTGGTTTGGGCTCTTCCCGTTTCGCTCGCCGCTACTAAGGGAATCGATGTTTCTTTCTCTTCCTCCGGGTACTTAGATGTTTCAGTTCTCCGGGTGTGCCACGAGTATGCTATGTATTCACATACACGTACTGTCCCATTATGGACAGTGGGTTTCCCCATTCGGAAATCTTCGGATCAAAGCTCACTTACAGCTCCCCGAAGCATATCGGTGTTAGTGCCGTCCTTCATCGGCTCCTAGTGCCAAGGCATCCGCCGTGCGCCCTTTCTAACTTAACCTATAAAAGGTCCAACTTCATCCTAGCGATAGGAATCAGAAGGTTAAAAAGATTGCTTGAATCGCATACATGCGACTCGGTTGATTACTTGATTACTTTCAATGTCGTTTTATCCAGTTTTCAATGAACAAG
>NZ_PDYX01000047.1:0-1782 GCF_002743265.1 Sporosarcina sp. P29
GGCGACTCCCTCTTGAAAAGGTGATGATGACAAGGCTTGTCGCATTATTCTATTGACCCAAAAAGAATTTATATGACTAGTAAAGAGAATCGTCTACCTGAAAGTACATACTTTTGTAGATACTGTAAGTAAAGGATAACGCTGCGCTACCAGTTACAGAAACTGTTAATTTAATATGGCATGCACTATGGATCTCCAAGTACCTTATGATGACGAACCCTCCCACATCTCTTAGCGTCATGCGCTGACATTCCTTCGTTCGGTCTATCATAAGTTGGAGGCCGGCGAGATGCTCCCGATGAGGCTCGAGGCCTAATGTACGCCGCTGGTGCCAGCTTCTCCGTGTCATGAATAGAAGTTTCAGAATGCCAACCTCATGCTACTAATTGTAAACAGTGAAGGTCCGCAAGCATTTGCTCACCATCAAATTTCCGCTTTTTTGTACACATGGCATGAAGAACCTTTAGTAATTTGCTACATAACACGACCATCGACTCCTTCTTACGAAGGGGATTTTGAGGTCGTTGCGTATAATACTGATGAAGCTTCATAAAGGCAGGGTTGTTTCTAAGGATTGGATGCATTGCTCTGAATAAAATAGCCCGTAATCGTCTTCGTCCTCGTTTTGATATCTTCTTCATTCCCTTATGTTTACCAGAGGAATTCTCATGTAACGTAAGTCCCGCTAATTTAATTAATTGGCGTGGACTTTCAAAGTCAGTAAAACTTCCAATCTCCGCTAAGAGACCGGAAATAGTTCTACGGGAAATTCCCGGAAATGAAGCGAGATATTCATAATCAGCCGTTTGGACAATTAAGGATTGTATTTCCTCTTCAATCATCGTAAGTTCTTCCTCGAGTAGACGGTATTGGCGAATGAGACATTGTATCTCCCGTTTAGCTCCCCAAGGAGCCACGGTGATGCCAATGGATGTCTGAGCTACCTCAATGACTTTAGCTGCTATTTTGGGTCGCCTTTGCTTCATCTGACTCGCTTTCGCGCATTGATCCGCTAAATCAGCTGTTGTCATATTGACCAGCTCTGCAGGCAACGGGGTTGTCTCCAACACACCTAGAACCATGGCTCCAAAATCTGAGAATACCTCGAATAGCTCAGGGAAGTATTTATCTACCCATCGATGAATTCTGTTTTTCAGAATGGTGCGGTCGTCTATTAAAGTTTGCTCAAGCGTGAAACAGGAACGAATATTTGCTGCTTGATCCCGAAGAAGCTTCGGATATGAGAAACGACCATCTTTCATTAGCCGTGCGATCGTCAGAGCGTCTTTCTTATCGTTTTTGGTTTGCAGATTATCATCTAATTCCTTAACTTTCTTCACATGCATCGGATTGATAACGACCAGTGGTATACCGTAGTCCTCTAGGAAATATGCTAAATTCAACCAGTAATGTCCTGTAGGCTCCACGCCCACTATCACATGCGATTTATCGAATTCTTTCATACCCTCTAGTATTTCTTGATAGAACTGTTCAAACCCTTTACGCGTCTGTTTAACGAGAAATGCTTTTTTCAAAACACGTCCACGTTCATCGACAAAGGTTGCGTAATGATTATGTTTAGCAATGTCGATACCTATCACTAATGTTTGTTCTGTGACTTGATTAATTTTAGTATTTTCTTTAGAATTCATGTGAGTCCTCCTTGGTTATAATTAGGGGTCAAGCCGTCGACGCCTTGACACCCCGAATCATACCAAGGGGACTTTTCTATTTCAATAGGGTTCCACTAACCAAACAGGAATGCTCCCGATGGATCAGCCT
>NZ_PDYX01000049.1:0-1463 GCF_002743265.1 Sporosarcina sp. P29
TAAACTGTACCCTATAAGATGGACACTTTGAAAAAGTCCCTCTTATAGGGTATTTTTATGTATACTATGAAAAATGATGTCGGGGGTGGGATCAAATGACTAACATATTATTTACTAAAAAAGAACAGGAGCAACTAAAATGTAATCCCAATGTGAAAGCAGTCAGTGAAAAAGGAATTACTTATTCAGATGAATATAAACGTCATTTTATTACAGAATACGAAAAAGGTAAATTGCCAGGGGAGATATTTGAGGAAGCAGGTCTTGACGTTGAGCTAATCGGTAAAGAGCGTGTACATTCCGCTAGTAAGCGTTGGCGTGCTGCGTATCGAAAAGAGGGTGTGAACGGTTTACAGGACACACGTAAAGGTAATGCGGGTCGTCCAGTAGATCGCGAACTAACACTCGAGGAGAAAATTGCTCGTTTAGAAGCTAAAAATCAATTATTACGTGCAGAGAATGAATTACTAAAAAAGCTCGATTTACTCGAAAGGCAGGCGTTGAAGAGGAAATAAAAATCCCGACAGGAGCGAAATTTGAATTAATCCTTTACACCGTCAATAAGTATAATTTGAAGCGGATGGTAAGCTATTTATGCGAAGTGATGGGTGTCTCTCGTTCAAGTTATTATAATTATTTTGCGGAACAGTCGTCGCAAAAACGAGTAGTGCAAGAACAAGCAGATGAAATTGTAAGGGATCTCATTTTAAAGGCTTATCGCTTCAAAGGACGCAAAAAAGGTGCACGCCAAATTAAAATGACACTCCAAAATCAATATAATATTACCTATAATCTAAAGCGCATTCGTCGTATCATGAAGAAATATAATATTATCTGTCCGATTCGTAAGGCGAATCCTTATCGACGTATGGCGAAGGCAACAAAAGAACATCGTACGTGTCCCAATCTATTACAACGCAATTTCAAACAAGGTATAGCGGGAAAAGTATTATTAACCGATATCACTTATTTAACATATAAAGATGGAAAACGAGCATATTTATCCACAGTTAAGGACGCAGAGACAAACGAAATTTTGGCGTACGAAGTATCCTCTTCACTACATTTAGAAATTGTGCTGAATACCCTTCGGAAATTGAGAAAACACGGTCATCTTTCTGAGGGTGCATTTATTCATTCAGATCAAGGTTTCCATTACACAAATCCTGAATTCCAGGCGGTAGTTAAACGAATGGGATTAGGTCAATCGATGTCTCGGAAGGGAAACTGTTGGGATAACGCTCCCCAGGAATCATTTTTTGGCCATTTTAAAGATGAGACGAACATTAAAGAGTGCACAACATTAGAGGAAGTAAAACGTGAAATTAAAAGTTACATGACGTACTACAATCATTATCGTGGGCAATGGAATTTAAAAAAGTTGCCGCCTGCAAAATACAGGCAGCAACTTCAACAAATAGCATAGGCTTTTTTTAATTGTCCTTTACAAGGGGTACAGTTTA
>NZ_PDYX01000006.1:0-178296 GCF_002743265.1 Sporosarcina sp. P29
ATGCCTATGGCTTTAGACGTTTCGATCACTTTAGGGCGAAAATTTTATTAAACATACAGTATAAAGAAATTGGCGTTCATTTAGGTTGAGGGGTGGATTTAAATTCACTCCACCCCAACATTTGATTTAGAACCTCTTTTTTTATGTATGGAATGAAGGGGGAAGGCAGGGGGGCTAGGGATAGGGATTTAAATAAGTTAAAACACAACAATAATTCACACACTGACTTCAGTGAGCGATCTAAGTGCTAACACTATTAACGTAGGATGGAAGCGGCTCAAGCCACGCCCACGGGAAAGCGTCCGCCAGCTGGAGCTTCCATCCCATGACGTATCCCCTAACTCACTGAACTTATGAACTTGAACTAATTACTCAAAACCACAAAAAAACAGGACGCCCCATCAATAGGGACGTCCTGTTTTTACGTACTCACGTAAATAAATGCTCATACGGCTGAATATCAATTTCCATCTGCTTCAGCTTCTTGCGCAAGAAGTTATGGTCGCGCTTCGGTGTAGCAAGAATATAGCCCTTGATAATATGATCAAATTCAATAGTTTTGGCACGGTCTTCTAACGCAATCTCACCGATCTTGGCACCGATCTTCTGCTTTGCCACATCGCGGAACAACTCCGGCACAGGCGTAACGAGTTCGTTGAGCATACTCTTCGCCTCATCATTCCATAAATGCAATGACTCATTGACGTAATGCTCTTCCCAATCCAGCGTCGATTTTCCGTCTTCTTTCGGCAATACCTTCAGGAACTTCCGGAACATAAAGAATCCACCGATAGCGAATAAGCCGATCATCACAATACCCCAAAATATAATAAACCACATAAATAGGTCTGGCACGGTTTTTTCACCTCTTCCATTCTATCCTTCATTATAAAAGCAATTGAGAAATATTTCACTAACAAAGTATCCTTTTCGAGATTTCTGTCTATATAGCGGATGAAAGGAGGTGATACACATGGCAGCAGCACTAGAATTCAGTCAGGCTACGGCGAAGATCCACTTTAATGCAGGCGTTAACGAAAAAGGTCACTTCATTCGTAAGATTAAAACGTACAAATTCATCAATGATGACGCAACACCGGCAAATATGTACACTGCTTTGACACAACTCGCTTCATTATCAAGCTACCCATTAATTCAGCTCGAGAAAGTCGTAACAGAAGATCTTCATAACTAAAACCGTACAGGAGGAGAGCGCATATGGCAAAAGTATTGGAACTAACATTTTTAACCGCAGCCAATAAGCCGGTGAAATTAACGGTAGATGAACCGCATGAAGACCTTACGGAAGGGCAAGTCGAAACCGTGATGCAGCAAGTGATCGCAAGCAATATCTTCCTCATCGAAGAATCTCCACTCGCTACGATCAAAAGCGCACGAATCGTTGCACGTGATACACAAAACATCGTCAGTCGATAAGTTGCGGCCGGTTTTCAGTCCTGTACTGGAAGCCGGCTTTTTTATTCAATGAAAACGAGAGAGGGGGAGTGAACAATGGAGGACTGGCTACAGCTTATACAAGATGTTGGATTCCCGATTTTCGTATCGTTTTATCTACTACATCGTTTGGAAGTGAAGTTAGAAGCGATTCATGGCGTTCTCTCGGACATCAAAAACAGGTGACTTCATAGGAACTTCATGAATCCGACAAGATTTAGCCAAAATGCGGGACGCCTTCACCTTGTATGCGTTGTGAACTTTCGTTATGATAAAGTGACTATTAAAAGGTGGAGGAATCGAAAAATGTATAAAAAGCTTTTGGTACCGTTGACACTTATATTTGTGCTGTTGTTGAGTGCGTGTGGTGGTGGTTTTAAACCGGACCATAAATATAAAGTGGATTCATTTGAATTTACCAACCAAAACAATGAAACTGTAACCGATGAAGATCTAAAAGGCTCTGTCTGGCTGGCACAGTTCGTATTCACGAAATGTACAACAGTTTGTCCGCCGATGATGAGCAATATGGTTACGTTGCAGGAAGAATTAATTGACAATAAAATCGAGGATTATAATATTGTGTCGTTCAGTGTAGACCCGGATGTAGATACACCGGAAGAATTGGCAAAATACCTTGACCTATTCAGCGCGCCGGATGAAAGTAAATGGCAGATGCTGACAGGATACGATATGAAGACGATTGAAAAAATAGCCGCTTCATCGTTTAAACAATTAGTGAAACAAATTCCTAACGATGATCAAGTCATCCATGGTGTTTCATTCGGCTTGGTAAATCAAAACAACGAAGTAGTAAAATTATATGGTGGGAACGAAGACGTGCAATATGATACAATCGTAAAAGACATGAAAGCACTCATCAAAGAAGGCAAGTAATCAACAGAAGGGGTGAGGCAATGAAGAAATTAAAGAAAAAGAGACTCAGTCGATCGGGACGCGTTATGGTCGCTTTTTTGGTTTTATTAGTACCTGTTGCTGTCACACTCTTTACGATTTCCGCCATTCTTTGGGTGAATTTCGGAAAACACGACACGATTGCAGAAACGGCTACAGCGTTATTTCATATTCAAGACCGTAAAACTGGAGAAGCCGTCCCACAGGAATTTATTCCAATCTATATCGAAGCAGCAAAAGAATACAATATTCCTTGGACGTTGCTTGCAGCGCATCACCGCATTGAGACTAGGTTCTCTACAATGAAAACCGACGTCTCGCCTGTTGGAGCAGAAGGACCGATGCAGTTCATGCCATGTACTTTCGTCGGCTGGGATTATCCTGGTTGTAAGGAGTTAGGCAAGGGAGAAATTCCTGAACGCGATAAGATCGATCCGGCTGTCATCGAGCAATATGGCGGCTACGGTGTCGATGCAAATGGTGACGGAATAGCGGATCCATTTGATATAGAAGACGCCATCTTCAGCGCGGCGCACTATCTGTCGGATAGTGGTGCAGCGGATGGGGATATACAGAAAGCAGTTTTCACTTATAATCACAGCGATCAGTATGTAGAGGATGTATTGTGGTACTATAATGAATTCGAAGAACAACGCATCGCCTCAGAAAAACAAGTGAAAAAATAAAACGTAGAGTCCACCGAATTTGGTGGCTCTACGTTTTTTTAGTTTCTATACGTTTGAAGGTGACGTTCAGAAAGCGGGTGATTGAGCGGTTGCAGGTCGGGAAAGAGCGCTTAACGTAAAGTATGAGCGGTTACGGCCCATGATAGAGCAGTTGCCAACTAGTATAGAGCGCTTCGCAGCGACCGTAGAGCGGATTCGCATGAACTATGAGCGCCTAAACAATTCAATGAGCCAATTCGCAACGTTTTCTCGTTACGCCTAATTTTATTCACAAAATAAAAAACGTGAAGCGCCTCGAATGGGCATCTTCACGTTTTGATGTTTAATTTTATGAAGCTTTACGCATACTCTTCATAATCAAGCTCACAATGAATACAAGTACGATCGCACCGATTAACGCTGGTACGAAATAGAAACTAGAGATCTGTGGACCCCATTCTCCTAATAGTGCACCACCAATCCATGCACCTACAATACCTGCAATGATGTTACCAATAATACCGCCGGGAATATCTTTACCTAAAATAAGTCCAGCTAGCCAACCAATGATACCTCCGATAATTAAGAACCATAAAAAGCTCATGTTGCTCATCTCCTTTTCAATATGTTATGTAGCTCTCGCTTAGTATTGGTATTGCCATCTTTTTAATACCTCAAACATTTTTCGTTAAAAAAGTTCAGACAGGAGAAAATACCTGCTGAACTTTCGGATTGCTTATTTGGCTAGTACAGTCGCGCCCAAGGTGTTTTGGAAGTGGGAGAGAGCCCAGTCATGGCCTGCAGCGTTGAAGCTTGCGACGCCGCCTTCGTGGACGACAATCGTGTAACCGAGGTTGTACGCGTCAACTGCAGTATGTAAAATGCAAATATCCGTACATACACCCATAAGATGGATTTCCGTAATGCCGCGTGCACGCAATTGGATATCGAGGTCTGTTCCAGCGAACGCACTGTAGCGTGTTTTATCCATCCAAATAATTTCTTGCTTCTGCTCGGTATAAAGATCATGCAATGTCCCATAAAGATTTCTACCTTCCGTACCTCGAATATTATGAGGTGGGAATAGTTTGCTTTCAGGATGATACGGATCATTTTTTTCATGCAGATCATTGATAACGAATACTGGCAGTTGTTGTTTCAAATAATCTGCTGTCTGATCGACAATATACTTCTCAAGCGCGATACCTGGTTCGCCACAAGTCAATGCGCCGTCTTTAGCAACAAAATCTACTGTATAATCTACAACGAGTAACGCTTTCTTCATATAGAACATCTCCTTTTCTTTATTTTCTCATAGTGGCGGCCTAGTGTCTAAACATATGTAAAGACATCTTTGAACTCATTAATCTGCATAAAATCATAATAAAACATAAAATATTTAAAATAATAAATAATTATTTTTTCGAAAAAGATATACAGTAAATGACATAAACTGCATTTTTACGAGTAAAAGTCGTGCTATTTGAGAATGCAAACGACTAATTGAGAATTCTTAATGATATTTCGTTTAGTCATAAGCTTTTCTTATGTACACCTATAATGTATATGTATTTTACTATTGTTCTTTGGTATACTAAGATGGAGTAGAGGAAAGATGTAAACTTTTCGTCTTTCAGTACATAAAGGGAGGAAACAAAAAAATGGCAAAAAGCAACTTGCATAATAGCCGTCAGTCTTTCACAGTAAACGACAAGACGTATAACTACTACCGTTTGAAAGCTTTAGAAGAAGCAGGACTAACAAAAGTATCGAAACTTCCTTATTCTGTAAGAGTATTACTAGAATCAGTACTTCGTCAACACGATGGATACGTAATCAAGGACGACCATGTTGAAGATTTAGCTAAATGGGGCACTGTACAAAACGCAGACGCTGAAGTTCCATTCAAACCTTCACGTGTAATCCTACAAGACTTCACAGGAGTTCCTGTTGTAGTGGACTTGGCTTCATTGCGTTCTGCAATGAATGAACTAGGTGGAGATCCAAACGAAATCAACCCTGAAATTCCAGTGGATCTAGTAATTGACCACTCAGTACAAGTAGATAGCTATGGTACTCAACAAGCTCTACAACTGAACATGGAACTAGAATTCGAACGTAATGCTGAGCGTTACCAGTTCCTAAGCTGGGCACAAAAAGCATACGATAACTACCGTGCAGTACCACCAGCAACGGGTATCGTTCACCAAGTAAACCTTGAATATCTAGCAAACGTTGTTCACGCTGTGGAAAACGAAGATGGATCATTCGAAACATACCCAGATACATTAGTTGGAACGGACTCCCACACGACTATGATCAACGGTATCGGCGTACTTGGATGGGGTGTTGGTGGTATCGAAGCCGAAGCAGGAATGCTTGGACAACCTTCATACTTCCCAATTCCAGAAGTTATTGGTGTGAAATTAGTTGGAGATCTTCCAGACGGAACAACTGCAACTGACTTAGCGCTTAAAGTAACTCAAATCCTTCGTGCACAAGGTGTTGTAGGTAAATTTGTTGAGTTCTTCGGCCCTGGCGTTTCTAAATTGCCACTTGCTGACCGTGCGACAATCGCAAACATGGCGCCTGAATATGGTGCTACTTGTGGATTCTTCCCGGTTGACGAAGAGTCACTTAACTATATGCGCTTAACAGGCCGCGACGAAGAACACATTGCAGTAGTGAAGCAATACTTGATCGAAAACGATATGTTCTTCACTCCTGAAAAGGAAGAGCCGACATTCACTAAAGTTGTAGAAATCAACCTTAGCGACATCGCTGCAAACCTTTCAGGTCCAAAACGTCCACAAGACTTGATTCCATTGACTGAAATGCAACAGTCTTTCAAAGACTCAGTTGTAGCTCCAGAAGGAACACAAGGTTTTGGATTAACTCCAAAAGAGCTTGAGAAAAAAGGCACAATCAAGTTCGAAGACGGACGTAAAGTTGATCTTAAAACTGGTGACGTTGCAATCGCAGCTATCACTTCTTGTACAAACACATCTAACCCTTACGTAATGTTGGCGGCTGGATTGGTTGCGAAGAAGGCTGTTGAAAAAGGACTTACACCTCCTGCATACGTGAAAACATCATTGGCACCAGGTTCAAAAGTCGTTACTGGCTACTTGAACGAATCAGGTCTATCTGATTACTTGGATACAATCGGATTCAACACAGTAGGTTACGGTTGTACTACATGTATCGGTAACTCGGGTCCATTGCTTCCAGAAATCGAAAAAACAATTGCTGACGAAGATCTTCTAGTTACATCTGTCCTTTCAGGTAACCGTAACTTTGAAGGCCGCGTACACCCATTCGTGAAAGCGAACTACTTGGCTTCACCTCCACTAGTTGTAGCATACGCACTAGCTGGAACAGTGAACATTGACTTCGCAAAAGATCCAATCGGAACGGACAAAGACGGTAAAGACGTATTCTTCAAAGACATCTGGCCTACTACACAAGAAGTCAACGATGTATTGAACGCTACAGTTACACCTGAATTGTTCCGTAAAGAATATGCTCGCGTATTCACTGAAAACGAAGCATGGAACGCAATTGAAACGACTGACGATTCACTATACGATTTCGATGAATCTTCAACATATATTCAAAACCCACCGTTCTTCGAAAACCTTTCGAAAGAACCTGCGGATATCGAGCAGCTTAAAGGCTTGCGTGTAATCGGTAAGTTCGGTGATTCTATCACGACTGACCATATTTCACCTGCTGGAGCTATCGGTTTGAACACACCTGCTGGACTCTACTTGCGTGAAAATGGCGTAGAGCCACGTAACTTCAACTCTTACGGTTCACGTCGTGGTAACCACGAAGTCATGATGCGCGGAACGTTTGCGAACATTCGTATTCGTAACCAAATCGCAGCTGGCACTGAAGGTGGATTCACTACGTACTGGCCAAACAAAGAAGTTATGCCGATCTATGATGCTGCAATGAAGTATCAAGAAGACGGTACAGGTCTAGCTATCCTTGGTGGTAAAGACTACGGAATGGGCTCTTCACGTGACTGGGCAGCAAAAGGTACAAACTTGCTTGGCATTAAAACAGTTATCGTAGAAAGCTTCGAGCGTATTCACCGTTCGAACCTAGTGATGATGGGTGTACTTCCACTTCAATTCATCAATGGTGAAAACGTTGAGTCTCTAGGCTTAACTGGTGAAGAAGAAATCAGTGTAAATATCGCTGAAGGCGTAAAACCACGTTCAATCCTTAAAGTTACAGCGAAAGCTCCAGACGGCAAGGAAACTGAATTTGAAGTACTAGCTCGTTTCGACTCTGAAGTTGAAGTGGACTACTACCGTCACGGCGGAATCCTTCAAATGGTTCTACGTAATAAATTAGCAGCTAAGTAATAAGAAATTGATGAGGGTGCCCGGCTTAGCCGGGCACCTTTTTTGCATTTTACAAGCGAAGTAGCAGGGAAATAATCAAAACCATCGCGTGGACGCTCATTCAATTCGTGTAAGCGCTCATAGTTCATGCGTATCCGCTCTATGGTCACCGCGAAGCGCTCTATCACAGCCCGTATCCGCTCATACTCAAGCCATAACCGCTCATAACGTCGTCTTAAGTGCTCTAAGGCAACTATTAAGCGCTCAATCCTAGTCCGCGAAACCATCAGAATGTCTATCACAAGCAATCCACTTTCCCATTCGCTATACTAGAGCATGAGGTGATCACATGTTTACCAGTGAAAAAGAAATAGAAGTACGATACGCAGAAACCGATCAGATGGGCGTCGTCTACCATGCGAACTACTTAGTTTGGATGGAAATCGGCCGCACTACGCTGATCAAAGACCTCGGATACGAATATGCACAGCTCGAGCGCGACGGCTACCTATCGCCTGTAACAGAGCTGTCAGTGAAGTATAAGACGTCGATTACATATGGTGAGACCATTACCGTCAAAACATGGGTAGAGTCGCACGGAAAGCTACGTACCGTCTACGGCTATGAAATCCTGCATGCGGATGGATCGATTGCCGCAACCGCTGTTTCCGAGCACGTAGTAGTCAAAAAAGAGAACTTCCGCCCTGTATCATTGCGTAAAATCCATCCAGAGTGGGACGCCAAATACACAGAAATTCAGCGAGGCGAAGGCTGATGGCATTCGGAATCAATCGACAACAATTAAAAGAGTGGAAAAATGCGGTGCAGCGTGAGGAAATTGCGTTTTTGACACATTATTGGCTAGATGACCGTTTTCCAACAGTAAATACCGTCACAAAAGCAGGATGCAGTGATGTAAAAAAGCTGATAAAGTGGGGAAGTCAGTACGGTTTGCAACCGGAATGGATCCACGCGCGCGAAGAATATCCACATTTTGATTTACTCGGGGAACGTCAAGTAGATATTTTGACAAAAGAAGGGCAATTACATCAATTAACGCGATTAAAAAATGGTAAGCAGAACTCTTTATAGGAGTTTTGCTTACCATTTTATTTGTCATTATGCTACTTGATAGTCAAAGGATAATTCTTCTGTTGACGAATCCGCATCAATATGCAGGTCATGTCCATCAAAGAACCAAAGATCTCGTTCTTCCACGTAATAATGCACGCCGTTTACGATGTTTTCTACTGCCAGCTCGTCTGGTTCTTCTTTCGTAATACCTATGGAAAAGCCTTCATGTAGCGGACTGGATCCGCCATAACGCGCGAAAAACTTAACATAATCGCCTGTAGCGACTTCCATCTCTTCTTCAAACCATTGAATTGCTTGTTCGGATAGGTGAATATTCATGCTGTATACATCCTTTCCAGTGGAGAACCCTAAAGCCATTTCACTTTCGGTTCGGTTCCATTTTTAATTCGGCTAATATTGTCACGATGGCGATAAAAAATGAAGAAGCCCATCAGTGCGACGACTAAAAATAAATACAGGTCGCCACCCATAAAGTAATAAATGAGACAGTATAGTGGTCCCATGACAGACACGATGATGGATGTTAACGATACCATCTTCGTTAGTTTTAACGCAATTAAAAACGTAATGACGACCAATAAAAAAATGGGCCAATTATAGCCAAGTAATACACCGCCAGAAGTCGCAACGGCTTTTCCACCTCTAAGACCTGCAAAAATAGGGAAAATGTGTCCGAGTACTGCGACGACTCCAAGAATTAACGGATGAATCGCTGTATCATGAAAGAACGGCAATAGCGGTAAAAGAACAGCTGCTGTTCCTTTGAAGATGTCTAGCAGTGTGACGACAATGCCAGCTTTCTTTCCGAGTACTCGAAATGTATTCGTTGCACCCATGTTTCCACTGCCATGCTGTCTAACATCCGTTCCATAAAAAAGCTTGCCGATCCAGAGTGCGGAAGGGATAGAGCCGAGCAAATAAGCTGCCAGAATGATAACGTAATTTTCCATAGTGAACCCCTTTATGCATGATAAACTATTTTATTATTAGTGTAGCAGATGCATAAGTTCTGGACAATAATAGATTTCTAGGGGAAGATGAAGAACAGACGAAAAAACGAAATTCCGTATAAATCGTTCGGAGCGTTGTCATGGTTTGCTCGTTGCATTCCGTACATTTCTTCTATACAATAGGTTGAGCTGAAACAAAACGTTGATTTGACAAGGTTTATCAGAAGATGTATGATTAAAATAACAGAACATTTGTTTGACGGGGGTTTCATTTTGACGAAACAGAAAATACAAAATACGTATGATGATAGTTCCATTCAAATTTTAGAAGGCTTAGAAGCGGTACGAAAAAGACCAGGAATGTATATCGGTTCGACCGATACGAGAGGTCTACACCACTTAGTCTACGAAATAGTGGATAACTCGGTGGATGAGGCGCTAGCCGGCTTCGGTAATGAAATTGATGTCACGATCCATAAAGACGGCAGCATCAGCGTACGAGACTATGGACGCGGTATGCCGACAGGGAAGCATGAGTCAGGGAAACCGACTGCTGAAGTCATTATGACAGTCTTGCACGCAGGCGGAAAGTTCGGACAAGGCGGCTATAAAACGAGTGGTGGCTTGCACGGCGTAGGGGCATCTGTTGTCAATGCTTTATCCGAGTGGCTAGAAGTGACCATCTATCGTGAAGGAAAGAAATTTCTCCAGCGCTTTGAACATGGTGGCAAACCGGCTACCACGCTTGAAGAAATCGGTAAAACGAAAGAAACCGGCACGACGATTCATTTCAAACCGGATACGACGATCTTCTCTACGATTAAATATCAATATGACACACTGGCAGAAAGATTGCGTGAGTCCGCTTTTCTATTGAAAGGTTTAAAGATTACGCTAAAAGAAGAAAGTACGGATAAACAAGATATCTTCCATTACGAATCGGGTATTGAAGCGTTTGTTGCCTATTTGAATGAAGAAAAAGAAGTGTTGCATGAAGTAGCGTACCTCGAAGGTGAAGTCGACGGCATTGAAGTCGAGTTTGCGTTCCAGTTCAGCGATGGCTATGCCGAAACCATTCTTTCATTCGTTAACAACGTCCGCACGAAAGACGGCGGAACGCATGAAACCGGTGCGAAAGCTGCAATGACTCGTGTGGTGAATGAATACGCACGTAAAGCAGGCTTATTGAAGGAAAAAGATAAGAATCTCGATGGCTCAGATATTCGCGAGGGGATTGCAGCGATTGTTTCGGTTCGTATACCGGAAGAAATCTTGCAATTTGAAGGTCAAACGAAAGGGAAACTCGGTACTAGCGAAGCACGAACGGTGACAGATGCCGTCATATCGCAAAAAATGCTGTATTTCCTTGAAGAAAATGCGGAACTGAGCGCAAATCTTGTCCGTAAAGCGATCCGTGCGCATCAAGCACGTGAAGCTGCACGAAAAGCACGTGAAGATGCGCGTTCAGGCAAGAAACGCAAGAAATCCGATACATTGTTATCCGGGAAATTATCTCCGGCGCAATCACGTAACGCAGCCAAAAATGAATTATATCTCGTGGAAGGTGACTCAGCTGGCGGTTCAGCAAAACAAGGTCGCGATCGTACGTTCCAAGCGATTTTGCCGCTGCGTGGTAAAGTCATCAATACAGAAAAAGCGAAACTTGAAGACATCATGAAAAACGAAGAAATCAACACAATCATCCATGCAGTCGGTGGTGGAGTCGGTGCGGATTTCCAAATTGAAGATGCTGCGTACGACAAAGTTATCATTATGACCGATGCCGATACCGATGGCGCACACATTCAAGTGTTGCTATTGACGTTCTTCTATCGTTATATGAAGCCGTTAATTGAAGCGGGTAAAGTGTATATCGCACTGCCGCCTTTATTCAAAGTGTTTAAAGGCACAGGTAAAAGTGAAAAGCTTGCCTATGCGTGGACAGATGATGATCTTGAAGGTGCTATCGAAAAAGTCGGAAAAGGCTATATGCTTCAACGCTATAAAGGTCTTGGTGAGATGAACGCCGATCAATTATGGGAAACGACGATGGATCCATCGACACGGACGTTGATTCGTGTAACGATTGAAGATGGAGCGAAATCCGAGCGTCGCGTGACCACGTTGATGGGTGATAAAGTCGAACCACGTCGTAAATGGATTGAAGAGAACGTCGATTTCGGCTTGATTGAAGAACATAATATTTTAGACAATGCATATATACATGTTGAGGGGGATACGGAATGACACAGTCAGAAACGTTTCAAGATCTGCCCTTGGAAGAAGTAATTGGTGACCGTTTTGGGCGTTATAGTAAATACATTATCCAGGACCGTGCGATTCCAGATGCACGGGACGGATTAAAGCCGGTGCAACGTCGTATTTTGTACGCGATGTTCCATGAGGGCAATACACATGAAAAAGCGTTCCGTAAATCCGCAAAAACGGTCGGTAACGTAATCGGTAACTATCACCCACACGGTGATACATCCGTTTATGACGCGATGGTCCGGATGAGTCAGTCATGGAAGTTGCGTCATGAAATGGTAGATATGCAAGGGAATAACGGTTCGGTCGACGGAGACTCTGCGGCTGCCATGCGTTATACCGAAGCTCGACTTTCTGCTATTGCGAGTGAAATGTTGCGCGATATTCGTAAAGAAACAGTCGATTTTGCTTTTAACTTTGATGATACGGAACTAGAACCAACTGTTTTACCGGGACGTTTTCCGAATTTGCTAGTGAACGGAACGACTGGTATTTCTGCTGGTTATGCGACCGATATTCCGCCACACGCACTGCATGAAGTCATCGATGCGGTGTTGATGCGCTTAAAGAAGCCGGATGTCAGCGTAGATGAGCTGATGACGGTTATTCCGGGACCAGACTTCCCGACAGGCGCGATTATCCAAGGAACAGACGGAATCCGCACAGCCTATAAGACAGGAAAAGGGCGTTTCATAATCCGCGCATTATGGGAAATCGAGCAGTTAAAAGCCGGTAAATCTCAAATTGTCATTACGGAAATCCCGTATGACGTCAATAAAGCCAATTTGGTCAAGAAGATGGATGAACTGCGCCATGACCGTCGATTGGATGGTATTGCGGAAATTCGTGACGAATCCGACCGTACAGGCATGCGTATCGTAGTCGAGTTGAAGAAAGAAATGGACGGCACAGCGATCATGCAATATTTATTGAAGCATACCGATCTACAGATCACGTACAACTTCAATATGATTGCTATAGCAGGTAGACGTCCGATGTTGATGTCTCTTCCAATGCTTCTTGACGCGTATATTGATCATCAAAAAGATGTCATTACACGACGTTCCAACTTCGATATCCGTAAAGCTAAAGAACGATTACATATCGTAGACGGCTTAATGAAAGCTTTATCGATTCTCGATGAAGTCATTAAGACCATTCGCGCGTCAAAAGATAAAAAAGATGCGAAGTTGAACTTGGTCAATGCGTATGAATTTACGGAAGTTCAAGCAGAAGCCATTGTTTCATTGCAACTTTATCGATTGACGAATACGGATATTACGGAATTAAAACACGAGGAACAAGAACTACGTAGCCTGATCACAGAGCTAGAAGCGATCCTTGCAAGCGAAGCTAAATTGATATCTGTTTTGGTAAAGGAAATCAAAGAGATCCGCAAGCAATTCGCGGAACCACGTCGTTCTGTAATTGAAGAGAAAATAGAAGAACTGAAAGTAGATCTGGATATATTAATTCCTAGCGAAGAAGTCATGGTATCCGTCACAAAAGGCGGCTATGTCAAACGTACAAGCATGCGTTCTTACTCCGCGTCGGGTGGAAAAGGCCAAGAAATGAAGGAATACGATTATAATCTAATCGAATCTGCCATGAATACACAGCATCACTTGCTGTTGTTCACCTCCCTCGGTAATTACATCTACCAACCGGTCCACGAGCTGCCAGAGATACGCTGGCGTGATTTAGGGCAGCATTTATCCAGCATTTGCGGACTCGAGCCAGGCGAAGAGCTAGTAGACGTGATCGCACTTGAGAAATTCGATGAAAACAGTAGCATTTTAACTGCTTCATCCAATGGGAATGTAAAAATATCGAAACTGACCGACTTCCAAGTGCAACGGTATAACCGTTCATTTAAAGCAATGAACGTCAAAAAAGACGATCGACTAGTTGGTGCACGGGTTATAACGGGTGAAGAAGACGTATTATTGATTAGTAAACAAGCCTATTCCTTACGATTTGCACTGTCCGAACTCGCGATTACGGGTATCCGTACAGGCGGCGTCAAAGGAATCAATTTGAAAGCTGAAGACGAGCTAGTGGCGTTTGAAGTGATTACATCGAAAACGAGAAATATCTTTGTTGCAACACAGCGCGGATCGGTGAAGCGCATGAATATTTCTGAGTTCGAAGTAAGTTCTAGAGCGCTTAGAGGCGTGACAGTGGTGAAGGAATTGAAATCTAATCCACATCGCGTCATTGCGATGAAGACAGTGAAAGACGATGAAGAAATGGTCTTGCTGACGACACGCAATCACAAGGTAGAGATCGATCCGATGTCGTTGAAGAACACGACGCGTCAGACAACGGGAAGTGCCGTTGTAGATGAGGCGAAGGAAGGCAAAGTTGTCCAAGTTTCTACAGTGAAAAAAGAACGTAAATAAGTGTGTATGCATGAGCTGTCCCGCCGGTCGTTATATATGACTGGCTGGGCAGCTCCTTTTTGTGTTTTACGATTACCATGCACAACTTCCACCACCGTATAGGAAAAAAGCGGTGATGTATCTTGCAAGTCGTGGTGATCTTGCATAGAAGTCGGGTGTATCTATTCTAGTCAGAAAAAAGTGAAAACAAAAAACGCTGTATCCCCAGCGCTTTGTCAGTACGTATTCAAACTTTTCCAGTGCTAATAACATTAATTACTTACTCTCTAAAAGTAAAAATAATAATAAAAGTGCTTTGTTATGATTTATTACAAGTTAGACAAACAACTAGCAGATATGAGAGTGGAGAGGTGAAGAGTATATGAAATTGATAAATGAAGAAGTTGTATCGAATTTAGAATTGGATCCATTATTCCATCCACGAACGATTGCGGTTCTGGGAACTTCCGAGAATCCGAATAAAATTGGATACTTGCAGCTAAAGGCGCTACTTGACGGAGGGTTTGCAGGAGATATTTATCCGATCCATCGCAGTGCGCAGCAAATTGCAGATTTGACGTGTTACCCAAGTGTTAAGGATGTACCGAATACAGTAGATTTAGCTATTCTCTGTGTGGGGATCGACCAAGTGGAAAAATGTTTGATCGAGTGCGGTGAAAGCGGTGTCAAAGCGGCAATCGTCTTCGCTTCAGGCTATTCCGAAATTGGGGAAGCGGGTCTAGTAGCTCAACAACGTCTAAAAGACATTTCCGACACGTACAATATCCGCATTATCGGACCGAACTGTGTCGGCTTACTCAATACAACGAATGGGTTGATGGGAACTTTCTCGCCAGGATTGACGAATATGCCGTTGAATAAAAAGCGTGAAGCAGGCTTCGTCACACAAAGTGGAGCGTTCGGCGTGTTGACGTATATCGCCGCTGCCCAGCAAGGTTTAACGTTCAACTATTTTGTCAGTGTTGGCAATGAAGCCGACGTAGGCTTTGCGGACGTCATGGAATACATGCTGCATGACCCGAACACGACGATCGCAACCGGCTATCTCGAAGGAGAGAAAAATCCCGAGAAGTTACGCAAGCTAGCGAAATTCGCACTCGAGATCAATAAACCAATGGTCATCATGAAATCAGGACGAAGCAGTGCAGGCAGTCGAGCCGCAGCGTCACATACGGGTTCACTAGCGGGTGCCGATCAAGTATATGATGGATTCTTCAAACAAACCGGTATTGTTCGAGTGGAAGATTACGTAGATATTATTTCTTTCTCTAAGCTATTCATGTCGAAGAAGACACCGAAAGGAAGAAATGCGGTCATCATTACGAGCTCCGGCGGAAGAGGTATCAACGAAGCAGATCGCTGTGAATCATACGGTCTAAATATTCATCCGCTAAGCGATCAAGTAAAAAAAGAAATCGAGAAAAACATTCCTAGTTATGCAAGCGCTTCCAACCCGGTTGATTTGACCGCAGCGGCATCGATTACTAACCCAGAACTATTTATTGAACCATTGAAAGTGCTCGTCAACGATCCGGACACAGACATCATCATCTTCTCCGAATTCCCAATGGGCTGGGATGAAAACACGCCCGAGCTACAAGAATTTGTGCAGCTTTGCGAGAACTCCGATAAGTTCGTTCTCGTGACGACATTCCCACTTGAAGGCATGTCCGTTCCTAAAGGTGTCGGTTATTTAGAAGATCACGGTATCGCGTTCGTTAGAGGTGATATGAACCCGATCCGCTCACTGGCCAAGCTAGTCGAGTACAGAGAAACTTACGAGAAAGCTAAGGAACAGCGAATGCAAGCGGAACCTAAGAAAATCAATAAAACGAACATCCGTCACTTATTACTAGAAAACCAGACGTTAAGTGAGTCGCAGTCAAGTGAAATTTTGAACGAATACGGAATTCGGACAGCGAAACGCGCAATCGCACAGTCTTCTGAGGAAGCGGTACGGTTTGCGGATACTATCGGCTATCCTGTCGTGCTGAAAATCGATTCACCTGATATTCCGCATAAGACGGAAGTAGACGGTATCCGCTTGAATGTACAGAACGCGGAACAAGTAAGAAAAGCGTATGACGAAGTGTATCAAAATGCCACTCGAAACTGTCCAACCGCAACTATTCACGGTGTGTCCGTACAAGAAATGTTAGCTGAAGGTGTAGAGGTCATTGTGGGTGTTACGAATGATCCGACATTCGGTCCGGTTATCATGTTCGGCCTCGGCGGTGTATTCGTTGAAGTATTCAAGGATGTATCATTCCGCGTCGCACCGATCACGAGACAAGATGCAATCGATAAAATGGAAAGTCTCAAAGGCTATGAACTATTAAAAGGTGTACGAAATAAAAAGCCGGTCGACCAAGAAGCAATCATCGACGTGTTGCTGAAAGTATCCGAATTGATTCAAGATTATTCAAATGAAATTAAGGAAATCGATATTAACCCGCTCATCGTGTACGAAAACGGCATTGTAGCGGCAGATGCATTGATCATTACAAAGTAATTCATGAGGAGGATGGAAAATGGACTTAGATCAAAGTGTCATTGGCTTAACGAGTAATGAATACGTCTTTGAAGTAGAACGACGACATGTCGGTCAATTCGCCGCGGCGATTGGCGACGATCATCCACTTTATACAGACGAAGAGTACGCCAATCAATCGGCTTACGCAGGACTGATCGTACCGCCCACTTTCCCTATTGCGATGAATGACGGCAAGACGGAAATGCCACTCGATCTCGATCAGCGTAGAATGTTGCACGGCGAGCAGGAATTCCTGTATTACAAGCCGATCCGTATCGGAGACCGACTGCGTTGCCAGATCAAAGTAAGCGATCTGTATGACAAAGAAGGCAAAAGCGGAAAGATGCAGTTTTTGAAGCTCGATACGGAAATGAAAGATGAAACGGGCGAACTCGTTTGTATTAGCCGCATGAATATCGTCTATCGCTCACTAGCGAACTAATGGAGGGACCTCATATGATTAAAGATTGGGTGTTGGAAGAACTAACCGTAGACCAGAAACTTGAACCCATGGTGAAGCCACCGATTACGAAAGTACAGCTCGCCCAATATGCAGGTGCATCCGGAGATTTTAACCCGTTGCACCTCGACGATGACTTCGCAAAAAAAATCGGCATGGACGGTGTCATTGCACACGGCATGCTCGTAATGGGTTTCCTTGGCGAGTACGTCATGAAACTTGCCGGTCAGGAAGCACGCGTCGCAAATTTAAAAATGCGTTTCGGCAAAATGACTGTACCAGGTGACGAAATTCGTTGCTCAGGTGTAGTGGAACGAACATACGAAGAAGATGGTAAGCGATGTATCGCGCTCGAGCTGACCGCTGAGAAAGTATCTGGAGAAGTCGTCGGATCAGGTAGCGCCATCTTGCAACTAACGTAAAAGCCATCGTGAAATAGGAGGAATATAACTATGGGAACTATTAAAGACCGCTACGCCATTGTAGGCGTAGGAGAGAGCGAACGCTCAAGAAAATCGGGAACAACGCCTCTTCATTTAGCACTCGATGCTGCAAGAGCCGCGATAAAAGATGCAGGTTTGAAAGCGACGGACATCGACGGATTCATGAACTATAACGAAGGAGATTCTTGTACTTCCCATCAATTGGCAACGTATCTTGGTGTACGACCGAAATACGTCAAAGATATCCAAGGTGGCGGAGCGAGTACAGAGATGCTGATTGCGGATGCCGTGGCGCTCATTGAAGCGGGGCAGCTCAATACCGTATTGATCTATCGTTCATTAAACGGAAGCTCAGGAACACGTGTAGGACGCGGCTATGACCCAGATATGCTTCAAGGTGCATTGGCTGGCGGAAGTTTCGTCATTCCGTATGGTTCAGCAAGTCCGTCACAATGGTTCGGTATGTATGCGACGCGTCACATGCATGAAACGGGTATTACGAAAGAACATCTCGGACATGTGTGTTTGAGTTTCTATGAGCATGCACAGCGTAATCCAAAAGCTTTCTTACACGGTAAGCCGTTAACGATGGAAACATATCTTGCTACACCGGATATTAGTTCGCCATTTAATATCCATGATTCGTGCCTCGAGCTAGATGAAGGCAATGCGATCATCGTGACGTCTGCAGAAAAAGCGAAAGACTGCACGTCAAAACCCGTCTATATTATGGGAATGTCCGCACGCCAATGTCATCCGCACGTACACTACTGGAATGACATCGACCAAGTCGCTTCGGATTATGTAGCGAAAGAACTTTATGAAAACGCAGGTGTAACTCCAGACGATATCGACGTGGCGTCGATCTATGACTGTTTCAGCTGGGTCGTGATGCGCCAGCTTGAAGCCTATGGATTCGCGAAACGCGGAGAAGTAGGAGATTTTGTTGCAGAAGGTAATTTGAAGATTGGCGGAAAATTGCCAACTAACACAGCGGGTGGCATGTTATCCGAAGGCTATACGCACGGAATGAATAATGCGATTGAAATCGTTAGACAGCTGCGCCACGACTATGAAGGAACCGACCGCCAAGTAGAAGATTGCAAGATCGGTATTTGTACGGGCTGGGCTGGACCGGATATTGCAGGCGCTATGATCTTACGAAACTAGGAGGAATCACTATGACACAAGCAACGACAGCATACCAAAAACCCATTCCATTAAAAGATATAGATAATGCCCCGTACTGGGATGCAGCAGACAAACACCAATTGGCACTGCAAAAATGTGAGGACTGTAATGCTTATTCACAACCACCAGGCCCTACGTGCGCAAAGTGCGGAAGTGAAAATGTCCGCTTTGAACAGTTAGGTGACGATATAACAGCGACAGTCTATTCATACGTCGTGTCCTACCGTCCATTCCTGCCGGGCTTCCAAGATGAATTGCCGACCATCATCGCACTCGGACAACTTGATCAAGTGCCGGAAGTCAAAATTATGTGCAACATCTTACAGTGTGAGGAAAAGGACTTGGAGATCGGCATGCCAATCCGCATGACATGGATTGATATTACGGAAGACCGTGCATTGCCACAGTGGATTCCAAGCACGAACTGATCGATAGACGACATAGAAAGGATGAGCGAGTATGGATTTCTCTTTCACGAAAAAAGAAGAAAAATTTAGAGCTGAATTACGAACGTGGCTCGAGGCCAACCTTCCTGAAGGCTGGCTAGAAGGCAAGCGAGACTTACCGGAAGATCTCGATGAATACTCCCGCGTATTACGCGCATGGCAAAATACATTGTACGAAGGCGGATGGGCAGCGATCGCGTGGCCGAAAGAATATGGTGGACGCAACGCTAGCTTGATGGAAGAAATCATCTATCATCAAGAGATGGTCCGCGTGAAAGCACCACCACTTATTAACTATATCGGGATCCACATGGTAGGTCCTACGTTGATCGACATCGGCACAGATGAACAAAAAGAAAGATATTTGAAGAACATCTTAACAGGGGAAGAAATATGGTGCCAAGGCTATTCAGAGCCAGGCGCAGGCTCGGATTTAACGGGACTTAAAACACGTGCCGTAAAAGACGGTGATCGTTGGCTCATTAACGGTCAGAAAGTTTGGACAAGTTTTGGTCATGTGGCGGATAAATGCTTCTTGCTGACGAGAACGAGTACACATCCAGAGAAGAAACACCGCGGTATTACCGTGTTCATGATGGATATGGACCAGCCAGGCGTTGAAACGCTTCCGATTGTTCAGATGGACGGACAGTCAGAATTTAACGAAGTGTATATGACAGATGCTGTAGCGACGGATGCGGATATCGTTGGACAAGTGGACTCAGGCTGGCATGTATTGATTGCCTTAATGCTCCATGAGCGTACAGGGATTGGTGCAGAACTATTTACACTCGAAAAACAATTCAACGATACGGTGGAACTGGCACAGCAGTATAAAGTAAATGGCCGTCCATTAATTGAAAATCCAGCAGTTAGACAGAAATTAGCGAATTTCTATGCTCGCGTGCGTGGATCGCTACTCAATTACTATAAAAACCTAACAACGACGATCAAGAACGGTCAACCAGGTGCAGAAACGTCTATCGATAAATTGGTCGTTACAGAGCTACATCAAGCACTCTCTGCTTTCGCAGTAGAAATTCAAGGACACCAAGGTGTGTTATTGGATAAGGATGCTGTAGCGGATCCGAAGTGGCAGCATTTATTCCTCGCTTCATTCGGACAGACAATCGGTGGCGGTACGAGTGAAGTACAACGCAATACGATTGGCGAGCGGGTACTCGGATTACCAAAAGATATGGGACGTTAATAGATGTGGAGGGATGAACTATGGACTTTTCATTAACAGAAGAGCAAGAAATGTTTCGTGGACATATACGCAAAATGCTAGATAAATTTGGCGGCACACAAGTAGCTCGAGAAATGATCGACCAAAATCCGCAAAATTTGAAGAAAGTGTACAAGACGCTAGCTGAACTCGGATGCAGCGGCATCAACATTCCGGAAGAGTATGACGGCATGGACCTCGAGGCACTCGATCTCGTTCCAACGTTTGAAGAGATGGGACGTTCGTTAGTACCTGGCTTATTCATGGAAACTTCTGCGTTGGCAGTGCCGATTCTCAAGAAATATGCGACAGAAGGGCAAAAACAACAGTATTTGCCAGCGATCGCCTCAGGAGAAAAGTGGATTTCATTCGCAGCACTGGAACCATTCAACGACTTCTCCCCGGCAGGTATCCACTGTACATTGCAGCAGAAAGATGGACAGTACGTACTAAACGGCACGAAGACGCTTGTACCAGAAGCGGAACTTGCGGATACATTCCTCGTGCTCGTACGCACAAACCAAGAAGATCAAGAAGACGGACTTACGCTTGTGTTGATCGATAAGACAGAAGCGATCAACATCGAGAAACAATCATCGTTTGACGAATCCAAACATGTAGCGAAAATGGAATTCGAAAATCTAGTCATCACTCAAGAGCAAATCATAGGCGAAGTAGATAAAGGTTGGACGCAGCTTCAGGAAGGTCTTTTGTACTTTAACGCTGCACTTAGTTCCTACATTGTCGGCGCAATGGAACAAGTCGTCCATATGGCGACGGAATATGCGAAGATCCGGGAGCAGTTCGGTCAAGCAATTGGACGTTTCCAAGCGATCAAACACAGCATTGTAAATATGAAAGTGAATCTCGAAATTGCTCGTTCACTGAGCCATTATGCCAACTGGGTAGTGGATACGGAAGAATTTGACCGTGAAGCAGCAGTATATAGCGCCCGTACATATGCGACGGAGAAATTCATCGAAGTGTCGGCACATAATATCCAAATCCATGGCGGCATCGGATTCACAGAAGAAATCGATTGCCATTTATATGTTAAGCGCGCCCGTTATTATGATCAGTATTTAGGCTCCACCCCTTTCTATCAAGAAAAAGTAGTCGCTTCACTAGGCTGGTAATTTGAAGGAGGAAAACATATGACGAATGTATCCGAGAAATCCAAATTGACAACATACGGTAACATCATCAACGGTAAGACCGTACAAGCAAAGGACGGGGCAGTATCAAACAGTATCGACCCGTCTACAGGTGACGTGTGGGCGAAGATTCCGTCCAGTAAGAAAGAAGATGCGGAACTTGTTATTCAAGCGGCACGTGGAGCGTTTGAAGATTGGTCAAATCTACCGGCGCGTACACGCGGAGATTATATGCGCAAGATCGGAGACATGATTTCTGATAATGCTACAGAGCTACTGGAACTCGAAACACGCAACAACGGCTGGGTACTCGATGAATACGGCTATCTCGCGGAAGTGTTGAAGCAAGTTTGGTACGACGCAGCAGGGGCAGCGACATTAGTAGGTGCACAAGGGCGTACTGTACAGATGGGTACCGGAGACTTCGGCTTCACGAAACGTAAGCCATACGGAGTAGTCGTTGGAATCTTACCTTGGAACGCACCGTTGTTTACGTTCACGATCAAAGCAGCCTATGCACTCGCAGCAGGAAATACCGTCGTCATCAAGCCAGCTGAAAGTGGAGCGGTTGGATCTTTACGGTACGGTGAATTAATTTCACAAATTCTACCTCCTGGCGTACTCAATGTCATTTCCGGAGCAGGTCGCGAAATTGGAGATTATCTTGTCAGTCACGAGGAAGTGAATAAAGTGAGTTTGACGGGCTCTAAGGCAACGGCTGAACGAATTACGAAGGCTACAGCCCATTCACCAAAGTCATTGATTTTTGAGCTCGGCGGTAAGTCACCGAATATCGTCTTTGAAGACGCCAATATCGACCAAGCGGTACACGGCTTGATCAACGGCATCTTCACACCAAACTCCGGTCAAATATGTGTAGGTGGGTCACGCATGTTAATCCAGCGTTCCATTTACGACGAAGTGGTCGGACGCTTGAAAGAGTTAATGACAGACAAGGAATTCGTTAAACACGGTAATACGCTCGATACGACGAACACAATGGGTCCAATCGCCAATGAAGCGCAATTCAAGTCGGTTTGTAGCTATATCGACGAAGCGTCAAAAGACGACTATGAGATTGTCTTTGGTGGACAGTATGGCGGGGAAGCGGTTCTACCAGGTCAACCGGAATTTGCGGACGGCTACTGGGTGCAGCCGACGCTCGTGAAGGTAGCGGATAATAGCACAAGACTAGCTCGTGAAGAAATTTTCGGTCCTGTGGCGGTCGCAATTCCGTTCGATACGGAAGAAGAAGCGATTCAAATTGCGAATGATACGAACTTCGGCTTAGCGGCTGGGGTGTGGACACAGAACTTAGGTCTGGCTCACCGGATGATAGATAAGCTCCAAGCGGGCAATGTATGGGTCAATACGTACGCTAGAGTGGGAGCGGATCTGCCGTTTAGTGGTGTGAAGGAAAGTGGTTACGGTACAGACTCGATTCTTGATTATACACAGGAGAAAGCATGTGTCATTAATATAGGCTAATCCACTAGTAACGATAAGATCTGTGGCGGGAGAGCTTCGGTTTTGCTGCAAGCATGCCTCCTTCCGCAGATTTTTTAGATCACAGCTAGATTTGACATAATAAATAAAGCTTACAAACTAGTACAACATCGATAAAGGGAGGCCACTATATGAGTGAAGCGGCATTGAAGGATAAATCGATTAATAGAGGTTTTTTGTTCATCAGTTTCGGAGCGTTCTTTATTATGTTAAGTTTAGCGACCCATCTTCCGGCGTATCCACATATGATAGCGGAATTTAATCTGACGCCTGGCTACGCAGTGTGGATGCAACTTGGCTTGGCTATCGGATTGACAGGTTTCCAGCCATTGCTCGGATGGATCGGTGATTCGTTCGGATTAAAGATCGTAATCTTGATCGGCGGGATCTTTATGGTCATCGGTTCATTGCTTGTAGCGTTCTCGTTTTCATTTTGGGTACTTGTTCTTGGGTTGTTCTTTAAGGGCATCTCGGGAGCGGCGATTGCACCATCTGGAATTGCCTATGCCGGAAAATTCATGGTCGGTACACAGCGGGCTAAAGCAATTGGAACGTTTGCGGCATTCATTACGATCGGTTCAGTGTTCGGACCGATCATCAGCGGCATGATCGTCGATACAGCCAACTGGCAAGCGAGCTTTATGTTCACTGCTGTTCTTGGCGGAGTAGGAATTGCGCTCTTTGCTTTTGTTCCACATGTCAAAGTACCAGCAAGAAAGAAGCTGGATGTTCTCGGATTGGCTTTCGTTATTATTTTGTTGTTAGGTCTACTGACGATTCCGACATTTATCAACAGCTTCGGTATCGAATCGGGTATGTGGATTCCCTCATTGCTAGTGTTCATTTCGGCATTGATTATCTTGATCTTTGTAGAGAAGAAACAAAAAGCACCATTGCTTGATTTGAAGTATGCCGTGAACCGTAATTTCTGGGTTCCGACGACGATTGCAGTATTCATTTTCCTAGGGTACACAGGCATCATGTACTTACTGACATTCTTTGTCCAGAACGTACAAGGTAAAGCGGCTACAACGGTCGGGTTTTTACAGATGGCGGTATTCCTCGGTACATCAGTCGCAGCGTACTTCAGTGGAAGAATTTTGAAGAAACTTTCAGCGCGAACGATTATAGGCTCAGGAATTCTCGTATTTGCTTCCGGGATTATCATGTTGAATTTCGTTACGCTTACGACATCGTTCATCTATTTGTTCATCTCGATGAGTTTGATCGGGCTTGGCGTCGGTTTCCAAACACCTGCAGTGAAGGGCTTGATCGTTTCGAAAGCCTCAATAGAACGGATGAACGTCGTGACATTTACGAATACAGTCATTGAAAGTCTGGCACAGAGAATGGGCGCATCGTTTGCTTTAGTCGCTTTCTCGATCTTCAGTGCAAGCGGTAACAATGTCGGAGCGGTAGTCAGTACTTCCTGGGTCATCATGGGCTTCGTCGTCATCGCCTTGTTGTTCTTACCGTTGATTCCGCGAACCATTCCTGGAATTCATACGAATGAAGATGACTTACTCGGGACGAAAATCATACCGAAACCTTTAAAAATTGAAGAAATTAACTAAATTTGCTGTTGCGTACAGAGAGGAGTCTTTACTATGAATATTTATGTCTTATTGAAAAAAACATTCGACACGGAAGAAGCCATTTCCGTGTCAGGTGGCAAAATTGATGATAGCGGTGCAGAATTCATTATTAACCCCTACGATGAATACGCCGTGGAAGAAGCCATCCAGCAGCGTGATGCGCACGGTGGTACGGTAACTGTCGTCACGATCGGTGATCAGGATTCGGAGAAGCAACTACGCACGGCGCTCGCTATGGGAGCCGATCACGCAGTACTCATCAATACAGATGACGACCTTGACGAAGGCGATCAGTTCACGACAGCGAAAATTCTTGAGAAATTCTTTGAAGATAAAGAAGTGGATTTGATCCTCGCAGGCAACGTAGCAATTGACGAGGCAAGCGGCCAAGTCGGTCCGCGTCTTGCTGAACGTTTGGACATGCCGTTCATTACAACTATTGTCAAACTGGACATTGTCGACGGTACAGCGACAATCGAAAAAGACGTGGAAGGCGATCTAGAAAGAATCGAGGTATCACTTCCTATGCTCGTTACATGCCAGCAAGGATTGAATGAGCCGAGGTATACCTCACTGCCAGGCATTATGAAAGCGAAGAAGAAGCCTCTTGAACAATTAGAGTTAGATGATCTAGACCTGGATGAAGACGACGTGGCGGCTAAGACAGCAACTATCGCGGTGTTTCTTCCTCCTACAAAACAAGCTGGACGTATTCTAGCTGGCGAAACAGAAGTCCAAGTGAAAGAATTGGTCGATTTATTGAGGAATGAAGCCAAAGTAATGTAACTACGCCTATAGACGGAAAGGAGTTTTATCATGAGTAAAAAAATATTAGTAATCGGTGAATTGCAACAAGGAGATCTACGAAAAGTGAGTTATGAGACGATCGCAGCAGCGAAACAACTGGATGTCGATGCGGAAATTATTGCATTGGTTATGGGTGACGGTGATTTACAAAAACCGGCTCACGACATGATTCAGTATGGTGCCGATCGTGCGATTACGGTAACTCACGCAAACTTAAGTAATTACACTTCTGAAGGCTACGGTCAAGTCATTATGGAGGTTATGCGAGAAGAAAATCCAGCCGGTATCATCATGGGTCATACATCCATCGGTAAAGATGTGACACCTAAAATCGCCAGTCGCTTAGAGCTCGGTTTGATATCAGATGCCGTGGCGATTGAAAAAGAGGACGATCAAGTAGTCTTCACTAGACCGATTTACTCGGGTAAGGCGTTCGAGAAGAAAGTGATGAAAGACGACGGACTACTGTTCGCCACCATCCGCCCGAATAATATTTCAGCATTACAGCACGATGCAAGCCGTACAGGCGATATCACTGCAAAAAAAGTGGACGTTAAAGATTTGCGGACGATTGTCAAAGAAGTGATCCGTAAGAAAACTGAAGGCGTCGACCTATCCGAAGCGAAGATCGTTATCGCAGGCGGACGCGGCGTTAAGAGTGCGGAAGGCTTCAAGGCATTGTATGAGCTGGCAGAACTGCTTGGAGGCGCTGTAGGGGCTTCTCGAGGCGCGTGTGACGCAGATTACTGTGAGTACTCCTTGCAAATCGGTCAAACAGGTAAAGTCGTGACGCCAGACCTTTATATTGCAGTAGGGATCTCCGGTGCCATTCAGCACATGGCTGGCATGTCTAACTCTAAAGTGATTGTCGCCATCAACAGTGATGCAGAAGCAAATATTTTCAACATGGCAGATTACGGAATCGTCGGAGATCTATTTGAAGTCCTTCCGTTACTTATTAAAGAAATGAAACTAGAAGGCGCGCTCATATCCTAAATTGTAAAAGGCTGTACAGTTCGCGAGTTGAACTGTACGGTCTTTTTTTGCCTGTGTCGCTTACGTCTGCCGCTTTTTTACCACAAAGGCATATAGATAATTCTGTCAACTCGTGATATACTACTTGAAACTTACGGTTTATCGGGGGGACAATTTTTGATCAATTACGATTTACTGTTGAATGACACGAACTACGAACTAATCCACCATCAATCAATCGCAAATAAAATCGATCGATTCCAAGTAATCATCATTCATGATCGCCAACCCAACTTTTTTGATTATAATTATTTACTGAACTTTCCATCTGAAAACGTACGGAAAAAAGTGGATGCCAATCGCATTTTCCCGAGAGTGAAAAATGAAACTTTCGTCGTCCGTCAGCAACACTACGAAGAAAACGTGGACTTGTTTTTTAAAATGCGTGTAGATGCGAGACGTGAACTGCTAGCAAAAGCTACAGAATTCATGATTGCTAAATTTTTTAGCACCTATGAAAGTCATCTTGCACCATTGCTTGCCAATAAGCCGACACTCAAATGGGAAATCATCAATAAATTATACGATAAATACGATAAAATGTTGCGTGCACACGTCGGGCTCAATGATGAGAATTCCTGGAATGTATTCAGTACATGGTACAGAACCTATTTGAAGAATCATACCGTCAACGAGTTAATCGTAAAATATGGTTATGATACGTTGAACGCTCTTGATAAAGAAGAGTTGAATGATTTATTTCTCAAAAAAATGAGCACTAGTTTTGCTTCTAATGACAGTTTCCTGAATACATTTACGACTGACGTCAACGCGTATATTGAAAAAATGGTTTCCGAAATACTGGCAGCGTTTGAATCGGAAAAAAACTCCATGGAGCAGATCAATGAATTACTTGGAGTCAGCGCGCAATTTACCTTACATCAGCCAATTGAAGCCACAGTAAAAACAAATAATCTTGTCGTTATGAGTAATGCTGTCTATCAATTCATTACAGAAGCGATGTCAAATCAAAAATTCGATTGCGAACCGGATCAATGGCCACAAGCAACTATTCATGGGCCTAGATTAGAAGGTTCGTTGCAATTGCTTCCGAACGAAAATGATCGGACAACAAGCCAGATGAGTTTACTGCATGACTATGCCCATACTTTATCCGAAGTCGATGTGGATGTACTGGATTCGCTATGTCATTTATATTTGGCACAATCCCCGCAGGCCGACGCCCGAGTAGAACTTCGATTTGATGATCTATTGACAATCCGTGGACTGAAAACGAAACTCGGAGGGACCGGACGGCGAGGTGGCTACGAAAAAGAACAACGCACCCAAGTAGTGAAAGCGCTTTCCGTCATTCAATCACTATGGGTAGAACTCGATAGCGTAGTAGTCTACGAACAAGGTAAACCCGTTAACAAGAAGATGCAAGGGCGCGCGTTCCTTTTCACAAATGAAGACGGTAGTCCATGCCGATTTACCGAAAACTCACCGCCTGAACGTTTATATATCATACTCGGAGAAGTGTTTGACCATTTCTTACAAGGCTCTGCAAGACAAGTGAAATTATTGCCGAATCAAGCGATCGAACTGAATCCGTATCAGCGTAAATGGGAGAAAAAACTCATTCGCTATATTAGCTGGCGCTGGCGTACACAAGCACGCAAAGCAAGTTATTTGCAGCCGCATAAAATCAGCACACTGCTCGAAAAAATAGGTATACAAGCGGATTCACAGGCTCCGTCACGCATTCGCGACCGTCTGGAGAAAGCGCTAGATCTACTCGAAGAAGAAGGCGTCATTACATTTTGGCAGTACAATCAATGGAACGAAGACAGTATGTCGAAAAAAGGATGGCTACGCGTCTGGTTAGATGCTACGATCATCATCGCGCCACCTGACGAGATTGTAAGCTATTACGAGCCGATCGAGAGAAAGAAATCAGTCAAGACGACAACCAATTTCTCCTTAGTGCAGCCTAAAGAAAAAGTCTGTAAGAATATTGGCAGTGACTTTAAAGAATGCCGCATCAATCGTGGCTTAACACTAAAACAAGTATCTGATCAATTGAATATTTCAACATCCTATATAAGCAATATTGAACGAGGCGGAGCATTGCCGTCCCAAGCTGTCTATCAAAAGATGAAGGATTGGTTAAATCAAACCCGCATGATGTAATAAGCAAAAACTTAAAATAACATCTAAATAAAAATATATTTTTTAAAAAAGCGAACATACAGACGCTGTACTAGGGTATACTAAGCAAAGCTCATATTTTGTCGAGCTTTGCTTTTTTATCGATGAAAGCAATAACTAAAGAATACTATTTTCTTAAGAAACCTGGTTCCAAATAATCCTTGTTTGTTCATTTTTACTCGCGCCGGATAAATGGAGACGCGATAAATATCTCACGTATAGCAATCAAGGGGGGGAGAGCGAAAAGGGCAACATCCAGCTCATACTAGAAGCGATTTAAAATGAGAGGATCTGGAGTGATATATTTACATTCGTGATTTTAATTGGTCTATGTAAAGGTGAAATAACGTGTGAAAGGTTTGCTGCGCGACACTGACAACGTGTGTGTAAGACAGATTTCCTTAATTTAAGGATTAAAGATTCATAAATAGAGCAACAAAATAAAATGCGAACATACAAGCGTTAAAAGTGATAGACTAAGAACGGTCTATATGTATCGGAAAGTCTGTATGCTATATGTAATCTTATTGAACATGGTTCCAGATAATCCTTCTTTATATAATTTCCCTCGCATCATGCTATCCATTAAACATTGACTATCCCACGTAAAGTAATCAAGGAGAGGACCTCCAAGTACATAAACAAACAGATGATAAGAAGTTCATTCAATTACAAGGGAAAGGGCGGTCAACCAGTTGACGAGAGGACAATCGCCACGATAGTACGGGTTAAAAGACTTTAAAAGCAATACGTCGACTAACGAATTCAACACGGAGTTAAAGAGAGCCTATAAATGACTGGTTAAATTAAGTTAAGCTAATGATATGGATCATCAAGATAAAAAATAAAACGCAGCGCACTAACAAAGCATTAAATAGGTTTTTTAAAGAAAGTAGTAAACCAACCTATAAATAATACTTAAGCATTATAAAGCTTGAAGTAAACGTGTTAAGTAATTATAATAAGCCTAGCGCATAAAATCATTGAAAAAAGCGCTAATATCTCACTATCGCAAGTATACTTTTAAGTGATACATTACTTCCTATAATTTATATTATGTTCGGGGCGTTCTACGATCTATACATATTCTACTCTCCATGTATCCTTCTCGCGCTAGCTTTCTAAGCGATTCTTATGATCTTTCGTTTTGATGTGCTTCATGTCGATATGTCCTACACTGTATTCAATGACGTCGTTAATGAATAGCTTATGATCTTTTGCCAGCTGTTTAACGGATTCCAATAATTCTTTATCATACGTCGTTTTATATTGAATTCGATCTGTTGGACGTAAATTCTTATCGTACTCAATAACTCCTGCAGCTAATACGTTCCATAATCCATTTTCTAATAAATAATTGCTGTATGTGTCATGTTCTTCAGATATTTCTTCTAATTGCTCTAAAATCTCCTGACTGATATTCGTGCGGAATTTAATTCGCGTTTCATCTGTCGTTTGAATCATTTTTCCATTCACTAATTTCCACATCGCCAATTCCTCCTTAGTAATTAAAAACTCGCAAATAGTATATTCACGAGTTTTTCTTTCGTAATCGATTCGTTTGTTGTAATGCTTGGATATCCGCAGAACCTGTTGCAAACATTGCCATGCGCAATTCAAGTTCACGGACTTCCATTGTTTGGAAAACGCTTTCAGACGATACAGTTGCTTCTTCTAAAATCGCTCGACCAAAGCCGACAAAATCTGCACCTAGCGCGATACATTTTGCAGCGTCTACACCAGTATGAAGTCCACCGCTCGCTATCAATAATTTTTTGTTCATATGAGGCTTAACTAGCCGTAGTGAATCTGCCGTTCGAATTCCCCATTCGCTAAATGCTGCCGCGGCTTGCTGTTTGATCGGTGTCGTGCGGAATTTCTCTACTTGACTCCAAGACGTCCCTCCTGCACCGGCTACATCAATGAATGCCACGCCGATATCTAAGAGTTTCTTAGCCGTTTGATCATCAATTCCCCATCCAACTTCTTTAATGCCGACAGGAACTGTTAATTCATTGCATAATTTCTCGATTTTACATAATAAATTACTGAAATTCGTATTCCCTTCAGGTTGAATGACTTCCTGTAATACATTGATGTGCAAAACTAACGCATCTGCGTCGGTATACTCGATGATTTGACGGCATTCATCGGAAGAAAACCCATAATTCAACTGCACTGCGCCTAAATTCGCGATAATGGGGGCCGTTGGGGCATATTTTCGTAATGCAAATGAAGGTCGAAATGCTTTACTCTCTATTAAAGCGCGTGTCGAACCTAATGCCAATGCCCAGCCTCTTTGTTCCGCTGCAAGTGCTAGATTCCGGTTAATCGTTTCCGCAAAATCCGCTCCACCGGTCATCGAACTTACTAAAAAAGGTGTTTTGCATGATTTGTTTAGAAAGTTTTGCTCCAAATTGATTTCGTCAAATGATAATTCTGGTAAGGCATTATGTAGAAAATCATACTGCTCCAAACCAGTTGTTATCGCATTTCCCGTCACATGTTCATCCAGCACAATTTGAATATGCTGTGCTTTCCGGTCATTTAGTTGCTTGCCCATGATTTTAGCTCCTATCTACTCGTAAACCCGTTACTGTATTGTCGGTTACTATGAATTATAGCTGTTCTATTTCGATTACACAAAAAATAAAAAAGCTCTGATATGAAATCGGAGCCTAGTACGTTTTAATACGTTGAAACTACATATCTTTTCCACTTTTCATCCGTTATTTGTCCTTGATCGAGGAAAATAATACGATTACCGAGGCGTTCTGCTTCATCGAGATTATGAGTCACAATAATGAATGGAATTTTCCACATGTCATGTAATCGTAAAAGTTCGTCTTGACACTGTTTCCGCGTTTCTGTATCAAGGGCTGATAACGGTTCATCCAACAATAACACGGAAGGTTGTGTGGCAAGTGCCCTAGCGAGTGCTACACGTTGTTTTTCTCCGCCTGAAATCTGATGGGGATACTTCTGCAGTAAGTGCTCAATCCCTAGAACTTGAAGCAATTGGTGAATCATTTCATTACTTTCTTTTCGCTCATTCTTTTTCACGCCAAACCAAATATTCTTCTCCACCGTCATATGCGGAAATAATGCATAGTCTTGGAATAAGTAACCGATTTGACGATCACGAGCAGGCAGCGGTTTTTCGCCGGTTTCAAAGAATGTATGTTCATTCGATAGAATCTGGCCGTGATCTGGGTGTACGAGTCCTGCAATACAGTTTAAAATCGTCGTTTTACCGGAGCCCGATGGACCGACTAGCACCATGATTTCATTGCACATTTCAAAATGAATGTTCATCTCAAAGTGCGCGAGTTGTGTATTGATATCCACATGCAGCATGTCAAATCCCCCCTTATACTCAAGATTTCGTAAAACGCCTAATATTGCGCTTGCTCCACCAGTTCACCCATAAAATTAAACTAAATCCGAATGTAATGATCATAACAACCCAAAATGTCGCTTTTTCCATCTGTCCCGACTCCACCGCGAAATAAATAGCCATTGGAATCGTATCCGTTTTACCTGGTATGTATCCTGCAAGCATTAAAGTCGCACCGAATTCGCCAAGACCTCTTGCGAATGAAAGCACCAATCCTGCGAGTAATCCTGGCCAAGCGAGTGGGAATACGACTGACCAGAACACACGCCATTCCGAAGCGCCCATTGTACGCGCCGCATTCGATAATCGTTCATCGAGACTTTCAAATGCGGCCGCTGCGCTTTGATACATTAAAGGAAAGGATACGACAATCGAAGCAATCACAGCACCGATCCACGTAAAGACAATTTGGAAATCGAACCATTCAAGCAACCAACTGCCGATCCAGCCTTTTTTGCCAAATAAAATGAGTAAACCGAAGCCGACAACGGTGGGTGGTAGTACGAGAGGCAATAAAAACAATGCTTCCAATATGCTTTTCCCGAAAAAATCACGCTTCGCAAGCAAATATGCAATGAAGACCCCTGCTACAAAAACAAAGAAAGTGGAGATAGCAGCTACTTTCAAAGATAATAATAAAGGTGAATAATCCATTTCCAGCAAGCTGTCTCCCCCTCCTTTACTTAAATCCGAACTTCTGTAGCGTTTTTTCCCCTTTGTCGCCAGTCAAATAATCAAGAAATTGCTGTGCGGCTTCTTGATTATTAGATTCAGCGACGACAGCTGCCGGGTACACTATCGGCTCATGCCAATCAGCTGTAGCTTCTGCCAATACTTTTACATTATCCGAAATGAATGCATCACTGGAATACACTACACCGTAATCTACGTTACCCATTTCCACATGTGTCAGTACTTGACGCACGTCTGAGCCAAGAACTAATTTGTCTTGCAAAGGGTCCCAGAGATCTAAGCGTTCAAATGTCTCTTTCGTATAGCGACCAACCGGCACTGATTCCGGCTCACCAACTGCTATATGATCGATTGCTGCGGGATCTATGTCTTCAAAAGAAGAAATTGTACTATCGGAATCTTTATGCGTAATAAATACGAGTGCATTTTCTGCGAAGTCAATTCTTGATTCATTAACGATTAAACTCTTATCTTCCATATTATTCATATCTTGTGAACTAGCAGACAAGAATACGTCAGACGGTGCACCATTTTCAATAGTCGTTGCCAATTTCCCAGAGCTTCCGAAGTTGTATGTCACGGTTATACCTTCATGCGCTTCTTCAAAAGGACCTTTTAACTCTTCCAATGCATCGGTTAAACTGGCTGCAGCAGAAACGATTAGTTCGGTCTCAGGTTTCTCCTGCTCAATTGCCCTTGTCTTCTCGGTTTCATTTGTATTTGAACATCCTACCAGAAAAATCGCTAGTGGAATGAACAAAGTAGAAAGTGGAAAACGTTTCATTTTGTAGTATCCCTACTTCCGTATTACTTATAACTAGATATGCCTAGACATAACTAGTTATATCTAGAATCATCATATTATGCTTTATAAAGCTTGTCAATTTTGCAATTATTGATAAGTTGTTAGAAGATAGATGTACTATTCTTGGAGGGTTGAGACATGACAAATCTAGAAAATGATATTTCTTATACGACCGATGAAATCGCCCAATTATTGAAAGTGTCGAAATTAACGGTGTATGACATCATTAAAAAAGGAGAAATCCGTGCCTATCGTGTGGGACGTCAAATGCGTGTTGATGCCGTAGATTTAACAGCGTATAAAGAACGACTAAAAAGCGGTGGCGAATCAGCGCACAAGCATCCGAATTCCGTAATTCCACACGTCAATGCGTCGGAATCCGTGACAGACAACCCAATCATCATTAGTGGACAGGATTTGAGCCTGGATATCATAGCCAGTCATATAGAAGAATCGGGACTCTTTCGTCCGTTGCGATCATTTTCTGGTAGCTTGAATAGCTTGATCAAGATGTATCAAGGACAAGCTGACATCGTCAGTACCCATTTATTTGATGGAGAAACCGGTGAATACAATCTTCCGTATATTAAGCGGCTACTTACGGGACGCTCTTATATGGTCATCCACTTGCTTGGCAGGAAAGCCGGGCTGTATGTTCAAAAGAATAATCCGAAGCAACTACAGAACTGGACTGATCTCGGACAGCCAGGTATCCGCCTTGTGAACCGCGAGAAAGGCTCAGGAGCTCGTGTTTTACTGGATGAGCAACTACATCTCGCAGGCATTACAAGCCCTTCTATCATTGGCTATGACGACGAGGAACTAAATCATATGGCCGTCGCGTCACGCATCGCTTCAGGTCACGCAGATGTAGGTGTCGGAATCGAAAAAACCGCCCGACTGATCGACGTAGACTTCATTCCCTTGATTCAGGAACAATATGATTTAGTGTTGATCAAAACGGCTGAAAATGAAAGGTTACGCGAACTTATTATCGAGACTCTGAATTCTACTTCGTTCAAAGAGCAACTGGCTGCTATGGGTGATTATGACCTAACGAGAACAGGAACTATTTTGCATGAGACGGTATAAGGGAAGACACGGTTGATCGTTTTTATGCAACTAGTGAAAGACAGCACGGGTTTCGCTCATTCATTCGTATAAGCGCTCATAGTTCATGCGTATCCGCCCTATGTTCATCGTCAACCGCTCTATCACGATCCGTAATCGCTCATACTTTTAACTTAACTGCTCTATCAAGACCAATATCCGCTCATTAGCCTTCGTGTCTCTATAATTTTGAACTTAAAATCTCAAGCATCACCACGTCTAGCATTCATTTCAATGAAATCCCGAACTTTCATACTCCCACGACAACTTCATAAAAAAAGTAACCCACCTTAAACTACAGGCGGGTTACTCTCTATCATTGTCATAATACTCTTCAATTGAATCCGTTTCATAATACATCTCTTCTTGCGTCTCAAAGCGATTATATCGCAACGTGAACAAATAAAATACATGAGTCGCGACCACTTTCAGCAACGCGTACGCCGGAATCCCGAGAATCACTCCAGCGACGCCAAATAGTGAGCCGGCTGTCAATAAGACGAAGATAATCGTAATCGGGTGAATATGCAGCGACTTCCCCATGATCTGTGGTGAAATAAATTTCCCTTCGATCACTTGCACAATCGTCCATACAATCGCTAGCTTTACGAGCATGAATGGTGATGTGACCATCGCAATAATTGCAGCTGGCGTGATCGCAATCACCGGACCGAGATACGGCACGATACTCGTGAACATTGCAAGTACCCCGAGCAGTAACGCATACTTCATTTTAATAATTAGGAAGCCAATTGATACCATAATTCCAATCGCAATCGCAACTAAAATCTGCCCTTGAATATACGCACTTATTTGCCTATCCGCATCGCGGAAGATAATAGATGCTCCGTCACGCATACGTGGTGGCAACATACGTAAAATCATTTGTGGTAACTTCTCGCCGTCTTTCAGTAAATAAAACAGAATGAGCGGGACAGTCACAATGCTCAATATAATTCCCGTAAGCGCAGAAACGAATGATGTAACGCCTGATGCAATACCGCCGATTGTCTCAGTGAAGAACTTGCCAATACTTTCAAAACCGGAATCGAGAAACGTATTGACATTAAAGTTGAATCCTTCATAGACTGGGGCAAATATAGAATTTCGGAAAAAGTTATCCGTATCCAAAATCAACTGTTTGAAATACGAAGGAAATTCATCGAATAAATTGATCGTCTGCAAACGCAGGAACGGTAATACTAAGAAAATCACTAATGTTAGTAAACCAGCAGTTGCCAATAAGATGATCAAAATCCCATAGACGCGTGGTATACGTAAACGTTCTTCCAAAAAACGAAGAATTGGACGCATTAAGTAATATAAAATGGTCGCGAGTACTACCGGTAAAACGACCGTGGAGAAAAATACATGAATCGGATAGAAAATAAATGAAACTTGAGTGAAGACCAAGATGATCAATCCAATGAACAATAAACAAAGCAGTACAAACAATGTAGATTGACCACCGAGAAATCCGACAATTGGTGACGTCGAAGGAATAGACCAGAAATCTCGTAAAGAAGACTTTTTTGGTGGCTGCCTCAACGTTTCACTCCCCCTTTATTCGATCCGTTACGGTGCTGCTAAAAATGAACGGATCGCTTCTCTGTTTTTATCTAAATCAATATCAATTACAGATCCTGCATGGCTATACGAAGTAAAGGAATAACTGTCCTCGACTGGAATACGCAAAGTCTGCAGATCTAGTTTACGTTTTGCGATAACTGTCAGTACTTTAGTGAGCTCGTCCTTCGTCGTGAGATCTGTTTCAATGAAGTTATCGAGTGCACCGGCTACTTTTGGAGCTTGTAAAACAGTTGATACGCTAAACAACTCGTCCTTCACTGCTTCAATCACTTCCTGCTGACGATTGACTCGTCCAAAGTCGCCTTCATCATCTGCGCGGAATCGTGCATAGCCGAGTAGTTCTTTACCATTCAACTTTTGTACGCCTGGTTTTAGCGTGACACCAATTTTCTCAGACATTTCATTCTTCACATTCATTTCTAGACCTTTTGGAAACGTAATATCCATAATCGATTCGAAATTATCGAAATCGACGACTGCATAGTGATGAATCGGAATATTGAACATCCCCGAAATCGTTTCTTTCGCAGTTTGGACTCCGCCTAGGTAGTATGCGGTATTCAGTTTGTACGATTGGTACCCTGGAATTTGTGCATAAATATCTCGCATGAATGAAATCAAATGCGCGGTTCCAGCGGTTTGATCCCAAGACAGCACCATCATGGTGTCGGTACGATATTTTCCAGAGCCGTCATTATCGATGCCGAGCAATAGATAATTTTCTGTCGTCGGATCTTGTGGACTCAGCAAATCACCTTGAAATTCTCCTGGATCAATCTTACTACCTGCTGTCAAAGCCTTACCTTGTTTATATTGAAAGTAACTATAAGCTGATATCGTTACCGTGAAAAGCAATAGTACTGTCATAAAAACTCTGCCAACGCGTAATTTACGCTTCTTTTTTCTACGATGCGGCTGTTGTTCGTCGAAGTGTTCGTCCATGTGGCATTCATTCCTCCATTATCCGTGTGTATCCTGTTAATCAGGACGTTTCTGTTCACAAGGGGTTGCGTCCAGTCACGAGCTTTGCTTGGCGGATCGACCTATTTGCAACGCTAGCACTAGCATAGCCACAAATAAAACAAGAAATACGAACAATGTCACGTAATGATTTTCAGTGTAGTCATATAAGGAAGCGATAAGTAACGGCAAGATCCCACCGATGATAAATCCGCCTGTCTGCATCATTGCAGTCCAGGAATTCGTTTCTTCGGCAGTATCTGTCGCGTCCATCGGCATCAGTAAGCAGATTGGGAATAATCCACCGAGCGGAATTCCCATGACGAGAACACCCACAGCAAACCACAGCGGATCGGCTGTCCACATTAACCCGATCGAGACAATACCGAGTGCAAGAATACCGACAAGTGCCGGCGTTCTACTAGTAAACTTCTGTAAAACAATAGGAAAGCCGATATTCATAAAAATCTGTACAATCGTCATCCCACTTAGCAATGTCCCCGCTTGTAGAAGTGTCATGCCATTCGATACCGCGATGGGAACGAGGTAAGTTAAAACGGAAAAGAAAAGCGCGGTCTGTAAACCAAAGAAAATCAGAAAGCTCCATGCCTGTTTACTGCGCCAAGGATTCTTCCCCTTTTGCACAGTTTGCTCTGTCACTTGCTTCACTTGGATCGGATGCGCGGCGGTGATAGCCCACGCCAGGATGCCAAGAACCGCAATGCCTGCCCAAACCGCAAGTGCGAATGAGTAGGAATGGGCTTTTTCATAAAAGACACCTGTCAATCCTGTACTCAGCGTCGCTCCCATACCCATGCCGAATGAATAAATTCCTACGACAACAGCAACATGCATCGGGAAGTATTGTTTGATCAGTGCAGATAATAACGGTCCAATGACAGCAATCGCCACACCTGCAAGAAAAGCTGTCAATAATAAGATACTGAACGAAGTAACAGCAAAACGCGCGCCCGTTGCTACAGCAAGTAACACCAACATCAAGTACATCGTTTTATTCAAGCCGATTGCTTTATTCAGTATCGGTGCCAGCATCGCGAAGATACCCATGCAGATCACCGGAATAACGGTCAGGAGACTAACTTGCGTGTTCGACAACAACAGATCATCACGTATGATGTCTAGCATCGGCCCGATGGAAGTAATCGCCGGGCGTAAGTTGAGCGCGACTATGAAAATCGCAAATAATAGTAGACCTTGAGTTGTTTTAGAGCGCAATACAATGACTCCTTTTAGATATAATACATATATAACATCTATCTTCATTATATCGTAAATCAAAATTGTAAACAGTACTAGTTCAAACATTCCATTTCACGTAATTTTAATGTATACTAGGAACATTGTGAAATTAGGAGGATATTATTTATGTTAGCAGTTAGTAATTTAAGTCTTCGCTTCGGCGATCGCAAGCTTTTCGAAGACGTCAATATACAGTTCAATCCAGGCAATTGCTATGGATTAATTGGAGCGAACGGCGCTGGTAAATCAACATTTGTTAAAATTGTGTCAGGTGAACTTGAACCCCAAACAGGTAATGTTATTCTTGGAAAAGACGAGCGTATGGCTGTCTTGAAGCAGAACCACTTTGAATACGAAGAATTTGAAGTAATGGATCTTGTCATCATGGGCCATAAAGAGCTGTATGAAGTAATGAAAGAAAAAGACGCTATTTATATGAAGGAAGATTTCTCTGATGAAGACGGCATGCGTGCAGCTGAACTCGAAGGCGAATTCGCAGATATGAATGGATGGGAAGCAGAATCTGAAGCTTCTGTTCTCCTTCAAGGTCTAGGCGTTCCTGAAAGTATGCACCATTCCAAAATGGCGGAACTTGATGGTTCGAATAAGGTAAAAGTATTGCTTGCACAAGCGTTGTTCGGCAAGCCGGACGTACTATTACTGGATGAGCCGACAAACAACTTGGACACAAAAGCCATTCGTTGGTTGGAAGAATTCTTGATCAACTTCCAAAACACAGTCATCGTAGTTTCCCATGACCGTTACTTCTTGAACAAAGTATGTACGCACATCGCAGATCTAGATTTCAGTAAAATTCAGATCTACGCTGGTAACTACGACTTCTGGTATGAGTCTAGCCAATTGGCATTGAAACTATCTCAAGAGTCAAACAAGAAAAAAGAAGAAAAAGTTCAGGAATTACAAGCGTTTATCGCACGTTTTAGTGCCAACGCTTCAAAATCTAAACAAGCTACTTCCCGTAAAAAGACGTTGGAAAAAATTGAGTTGGATGACATCAAGCCATCTTCTCGTCGTTATCCATTCGTCAACTTTACAATGGGCCGTGAAATCGGTAATGATGTAGTATCTGTTAAAGACGTTACCAAAACAGTAGATGGCAAAACGATGATCAAAGATGCGTCATTCTCACTTGATAAAGAGGATAAAATTGTCTTGATCGGTAACCCGCTTGCGAAATCAGCGTTACTTGATATGTTGGATGGAATAATCGAGCCAGATTCAGGTACGATCAAATGGGGCGTAACAACAACAAAAGCTTACTTCCCTATGGATAACTCCGAATACTTCGAAGGAGACGAAGAGTCGCTAGTTGAGTGGTTACGTCAATATTCTCCTGAAGATGAAACGGAAACATTCTTGCGTGGATTCCTTGGACGTATGTTGTTCTCAGGTGAAGAAGTTAAGAAAAGCCCGAGTGTGTTATCAGGTGGAGAAAAAGTTCGTTGTATGCTATCGAAAATGATGCTAACAAGCGCAAACGTCTTACTGTTTGACGAGCCGACAAACCACTTGGACTTGGAGTCTATCCAAGCACTTAACAATGGTTTAATCGCATTCAAAGGCGCTATGATCTTCACATCTCATGACCATCAGTTCATCCAGACAATTGCTAATCGTGTAATCGAAATCAATGACGACGGAACAATCTTTGATAAGTCGATGTCATACGACGAGTACTTGGAATGGAAAGGTCAGAAAGCTTAATTGATATTTACTATAGAGACTCCCCTAGAAGATTTTACTTCTAGGGGAGTTTTTTTGAGATTGGTGTTACTTGGTGATAACCTTAAGTAATGTATAAGAACCGTCGATTGGCTGTAATCGCAATCTTCAGCGGCTAAAAAAATAGCCGAAACCGCACCGCTTTTATTATCTCTTCTGCGAATAATTGTCTTGCAGTGCTCTATTAAGTAATGAGATAGATCGATCAATCTCAAACTTTATCGTATCTTTATAAGCTTTGACCTTCTCCTTATCACCAATGCGGTAGATGTAAAGTGTCTGCATCTCTGTCCCCTGCTTATGGATTGGATGTCTGACGATAAGACCGTCGTTGAGTAAGTCATGTAGAGACTTGTATACTTCAGACTTAGTCGGACGATACCCAAGGTCTCTGAAATGATCTAGAAGGTCATCTAATATTTGTAAGCCATACAAGTTCCCTTCTTCTGCCTTGTTGAGCATATAGAGCTTTAAAAAGGCTCTCTGACGAATTACAAATGTACTCTTCATTGTTCTTCCCCTCCTTGATTGCTGTACGTGCATTATGTATAGTATACCAAATAATGAGATGCGAGGATTAAAGTAGGAAACAGGGATTATTTGGAACCAGGTTTCGTTAGAACTATATAATATGTTTATAGATGGATTTGTTTGGATACTCGTAAATAAATCATATACTTTGAGACTTTTCACAATAAAAATAGAGATCTATACTGAATCTTTCTGGTTAGAAATCGAATTAAATGTACAAGATGTTTTGAGTGTCCACTCGATCGATGCGATTTACAAATCGATTGCACTACCTTATTTTTTATTCGCTATGAATAGCTTCCACTATTAAGGGAATAACAGAAAGTAAAAGGAGGTTTTTCATTATGAAACGCAATCTATGGTTTCTGATGGCTGCACTGCTTCTCGTGCTCGCTGGATGCTCAAATAAGCCTGCTACGTCTATTGATGGTAAGACTGACTCTGCTAAGACAAACCAAGAAGGAACGAACGGTGACAAGTCAGAACAGCAAAATGACGACAAGGATGCGAATCTGACCGATGTAGCCCTACTGGATTACTTTCTTCCAGATGGTTCAAGCGCGCATTATAAAGGCGTCGGGAATGAATTTGCTGAACTAGATATTACTGTAGCGAGGCCTGCACAAGACTATGTCGTAATTCACGAAAACAACGGTGGTGCATTTGTTCAAAAAGTGTATAAAGTCAATGGAGATGAAATTCAAGTATTACAGGAAGAACATATCGATTTAGATGCTGGTGTTCCGCCGACCGAAGAACTAGAATCTATGAATCCGATTCGAACGTATTTGAAAGGTCCTATTGAAGTGGGGACGACATTTGACGACTGGAAGATTGTTGAGATGAACGCCTCAGTGGAAACGCCCTATCAGCAGTTCGAAGATGCGGTCGTAATTGAGCAAGTCGGTAAAGACTTCGTCAACAGGATCTATCTTGTGAAGGATTTTGGGGAAGTAAAACGTGAGTCGACAATGTCTATGGAAGGCGAAGATGAATTCGTCGTTACATCTAGTCTAGAAACTGTGACACAACCTTAATTTTTTGCAAATAAAAAGGCGCCACAATGGGCGCCTTTTCTAGTGGTTTAGATTTTAACAACGTTAGCTGCTTGTAGACCACGGTTACCTTCGACAACTTCAAATTCAACCTGCTGACCTTCGTCAAGAGATTTGAATCCGTCGCCTTGGATTGCTGAGAAGTGCACAAAGATGTCTTCTTCTCCGTCAACTTCGATAAAACCGAAGCCCTTTTCTGAGTTAAACCATTTCACTGTACCTTGTTTCATTCGATTACCTCCAAAAAAAATATAAATACTTTAATACACGAACCTTAGCATACAAAAAAATTCACGTATTACAAAAGTTGCCGACGACGCCGATCCCTTTTGTAATAGGTGAATCACTTAGCATACGGTCGTTCGATTAATTTACTTACGTTTAGTATAACATATTGGTCTGAATTGTCAATTGATAAATACATTTTTACAGAATGTTCTTACGATATGTTTGGTTCCCCGTCTAACAACACAATAATGCCGTGATACAATTGCAAGTCTCCTTCACAGCCTTCACAATAGTGTTTTTCAGATGTGGTCCAAAACGCGTGAAAGCAGCCTTTCCGTACTTCGTAATGCTCAAAATACGGTTCCATCTTCCCGATTACTTCTTTAATATATGTTTCTGTATCGATTTTATTCGTAAATGTTTTGGATGAGACACTGTAGTCTCTCCACTCTTCAAACATCCACCACGGCTCAAAGTCCGCCTTCATGTACACCACTTCATACATTCAGTAAGCACTCCTTTACCTTGCGCTATGCAGGAATGATATTCATTCTAGCAAATTCAACTCGCTAATCAAAGTAAATTGATTCATGTTGCGTAATATATGAGTTTTTGGCCATTTTCGGCTATAATTGAGATAGGCTCCAGTAACCTTACTGTCTGCACGATAAATGAAACCTTTTCGCTGTTAATCCGTAAGTATTATATAGAGTCAGAATGGAAGGCGGCCTGAACCATCATGAATAATATAAAAAACTTCTTCACACGACATGTAATTATGGCTCCGACTAGTTTCTTGACATGGGTTATCCTAATTGGCGGTACTAGTATCAACTTTTTCCTAGGTTCCGCAATCGGGATTGCACTGTATGCAGGAGGCAACGTGGCGATTAAAGAACTGCAGTTACGCTCCACACTAAAACAATTTGGAATGGCGCGCTCTGAATATAAACATATTGAACAACAACTGAATGAATCTAAACGTAAGCTAAAGCAGCTTGGAAATATGTACGGACAAGTCCGTTCAATCCAAGCATTCAGACAAGTGTACGATATGTCTTCGATGGCTAGACGCATCATCAAGATCGTCCAGTCCAATCCGAGAAAGTTCTATCAAGTCGAAAGCTTTTTTTATGCCCACCTTGATTCCGTCGTAGAATTAACATCGAAGTATAGCCTACTCGTGAACCAACCATTAAAAGACCAGGATATCAAGATCGCGTTACAACATACACGCGAGACATTATCCGATTTGAGTCTCGAAATGGAACAAGATTTACGTAACGCTGTATCAACTGATTTGGAACAACTTCGAATGGAAATTGATTACGTCGATATTACACTCAAGCGAAACAAACCGTTGCTCGAATCGAAAGGGGAACATTCCAATGACAGATAAAAACACACTACAAGAAAAATCAGTGGACGATTTGCTCGACAATCCATTCGACATGGATGCTAGTTTGCTTCCGAAAGAGATGGAAAATTCGCTGTCGGACACAGCTGCACCTACTAAATTAATTGATCGATTAACACCTGAAGAACAGGATAAAGCAAGACAATTGGCTTCACAGATTCCTGTCGGTAATTACGAAGCCGTCATTTCCTACGGAGCCAATGCGCAAAACGAACTATCCAACTTCTCTCACAAAATGCTGGATCATGTTCAAGGCAAAGATATCGGCCCTGTCGGCGATGTACTGAATGAATTAATGGCCAAACTATCCGAAATCGATACAGATGATCTTTCGGATAAAAAGAAATCCGGCCTTAGTCGTTTATTTAACAAAGCCACTCGCCCGATTAAAGAAATCATGACAAAATACGAAAAACTCGGCACACAAGTCGATAAAATAAGCGTTCAACTAGAGCACTCCAAACGAGGCTTAATGGAAGACGTCCGCATGCTGGACAATTTGTATGAGCAAAATAAAACTTACTTCCAAGCATTGAACGTCTATATCGCAGCAGCTGAATTAAAGATTGATGAAATCAATAGTACAATTATTCCAGAACTGCATAAAAAAGCACAACAATCGGATGATCAAATGATGGTTCAAGAAGTCAATGATATGGCACAATTTGTGGATCGTTTAGAAAAACGCCTGTATGACTTGCAATTATCACGCCAGATCACGATTCAGAGTGCTCCGCAGATTCGGATGATCCAACAAACGAACCAAACACTGGCTGAAAAGATCCAGGCTTCCATTATGACGGCGATTCCACTTTGGAAGAACCAGATTGCGATTGCTTTGACACTCAACCGTCAGCAAAAGGCTGTGGAGTCACAGAAGCTCGTCACGAAGACGACGAACGATTTATTGCTTCGTAACTCCGAAATGTTGAAAGTGAATAGCATTGAGACAGCTAAAGAAAACGAAAAAGGTATTATTGAGATCGATACATTGAAAACAACACAAGAGAACTTGATCCAGACGATCGAAGAAACGTTGCTGATCCAAGCAGATGGCCGCGCGAAACGCAAAGCTGCCGAGACTGAGATCGCTAGAATGGAACAAGATCTGAAGACACGTTTACTCGCTGTATATGAAGAATCACAAAACCGTCCCTCATAAGAGAGACGGTTTTTTGTTGGTGTAATTTCAAGATATAGGTCAGGACCGCTAGTGAGTCTGCGGACAATGAGCGGATACAATCAGCGATAGAGCGCTTAGCGTATCGTATGATCGGATATGGCACCTAATAGAGCGGTTGGCAGTGACCATAGATCGAATACGCATGAATTATGAGCACGTAGACGAATTATTGAGCGTAAGCCGCACAGTTCTCACCAGTTATTCAAGTTTAAAACTTCAAACTACAATAGTTCCCGCGCTACCCATCCCAAACATAAAGAAGACGATTCAATTAAGAATCGTCTCTACACTTCCTACTATTTATTCACCTAGCAATCACTCAAAATACGTCTTATAAAAGCCGCCGACCTTGCCGGAGTTGTCTACCACAAAGATAAACTCCTCGGTCTCATTCTTCACTTCATACGACTTCCCTACCGTTAGCATATTACTAACGGAAAATTTCGCTGCATCGGTATGCGTACACGTCACCGTCTTCAATGTAGGCTCATCTAACCATTGTAAATATGACATAAAATCTCTCCTTTCCCAAATAAAAACGACCCGCTGATTAGCGGGTCGCTTGGCTTGTGTTAATTAAGAACCTAGTAGAAGGTCTTCAGGATTTTCAAGCAACTCTTTAATCATCTTCAAGAATCCTACTGAATCTTTACCATCAATTACACGGTGATCGTAAGAAAGTGCAACATACATCATCGGACGAATTTCGATATTGTCACCAATAGCTACTGGACGCTTTTGAATTGTATGCATACCCAAGATTCCTACTTGTGTACCGTTAAGGATTGGAGTAGACAATAATGAACCGAATACCCCACCGTTTGTAATGGTGAATGAACCGCCTGTCATATCAGCCATTGTCAATTTGTTGTCGCGTGCTTTTTTCGCAAGTTCGCCGATAGATGCTTCGATTTGTGCAAAGCTCTTACGGTCTGCGTCTACTACGTTTGGTACAACTAATCCACCGTCAGTAGATACTGCGATACCGATATCGAAATAGTTCTTCAATAGAACTTCATCGCCATCTAGTTCAGCGTTAACATATGGATATTTCTTCAATGCTGCAACGACTGCTTTTGTGAAGAATGACATGAAGCCTAGACGTACATCGTTTTGCTCGAAGAACTGGTCTTTTTTGCGTGAACGAAGTTCCATCATTTTCGACATATCAATCTCATTGAAAGTAGTCAACATTGCTGTTGATTGTCTTACTTCAAGCAAACGCTTAGCGATCGTTTGACGACGACGAGTCATTTTTTCACGAGTGATACGGCCATCATCTTTCGCTTCTGCTTTAGCAGCTGGAGCCGCCGCAGCAGGTGCTGGAGCGTTGTTGTGAGCAGATACGTCTTGTGCGCGTACGCGACCCATTGGATCAACAGGTGATACGTCTGCAAGATTGATACCTTTTTCACGAGCAAGCTTACGTGCTGCTGGGCTTGCAATCGTGCGGTCTGAAGAAGATGCTTCTTCCGTTACAGCAGTTGCTGCTGGAGCTGGAGTTTCTTCTTTTTGCGCTGGTGCTGGTGCTGGTGCTGCAGCTTCAGTTGCTTGTGGAGCTTGTTGTGCCGGTGCACCTGAACCTTCGCCTACAATCGCGATAACTTGGCCAACTTCAACTGTGTCGCCTTCTGCAGCCAATAGTTCAGACAAAACGCCTGCTTCTTCTGAAATTACTTCGACGTTTACTTTATCTGTTTCCAATTCAACGATGAATTCACCTTTATCCACGTTTTCACCGGGTTGTTTTAACCATTTTGCAATTGTACCTTCTGTAATTGATTCTGCTAGTTCAGGTACTCTGATCTCTGCCACAATAAATTCCTCCTCGTAGGTATACCGTTTTTAACGGTTAAGCTACTTTATATAAGTAGTTTTAAATTTAATTGTAAAGCTTCTTACTCGTTATATCACTTTTTCAAAGCTTCTTCAATGATTCGATTTTGTTCTTTTTTATGAGAAGCTCCATCACCTTCAGAAGGACTTGAACGCTTAATACGTCCTACGTAAGAAATGTCCTTACCGTCAGCTAGTTTTTCTAGGAATGGATAAGCGAATGACCATGTCCCCATGTTCTTCGGCTCTTCCTGAACCCATACTAAATCTTTTGCTTTCGGGTAGCGTGCAAGGATTTCTTTGATTTTGTCGGATGGGAATGGATATAACTGCTCTACACGTATCACGTGCAAGTAGTCGAATCCTTCACCGTCTTTAATCTTCTCCGCTAGGTCGATTGCCATCTTCCCGCTTGCAAACAAGATCTTTTTAACTTTTTCAGGTTTTTTCCCTGTGCCAGGTTGCTCAAGAACTGTCTTGAAGTGACCTTCCGTTAAGTCTTCAACATCTGCTCCAACTAGTGGATGACGAAGTAATGACTTAGGTGTAGCAATAACTAACGGACGCTCTGCTTCGCTGCCGAGAATTTTCGACTGACGACGCAATACGTGGAAGTAGTTTGCTGCACTAGAAATATTCGCAACTGTCCAGTTGTTTTCACCACAAAGTTGTAGGAAACGCTCAATACGAGAACTGGAGTGTTCTGGTCCTTGTCCTTCAAATGCGTGTGGCAACAATAGCACAAGGCCAGATTGCTGACCCCACTTCGAATAACTTGAAGATACGAACTGGTCGAACATGACTTGTGCCATGTTTGAGAAGTCACCGTATTGTGCTTCCCAGATCGACATCGTTTTGTCTTCTTCTAAGTTATAACCGAATTCATATCCTACGATACCTGCTTCGGACAGTGGGCTGTTATACGCCACGAATGAAGCAGTAGATCCGCTAATATGATGCAATGGAACAAGTTCTTCACCTGTTTTTTCATCATGTAATACTAAATGACGCTGTGCAAATGTACCGCGCTGGATATCTTGTCCAGAAATACGGATTGGCTTACCGTCTTGAATGATTGAACCGAATGCCAATTGCTCAGCATGTGCCCAGTCGATTTTCCCTTTACCTTTAAACGGCTCTAGGCGACGCTTCAAGATTTTATCCAATTTATTGAAGACAGTGAATTCTTCTGGATACGTCAATAGCTCATCGTTCATTTGACGAAGGCGATCTTCCGCTACCCCTGTTTCAAGATCACGTGGTAGTCCAGCTTGTACCACTTCCGGTGTTGCATTAGAAATTTCCGGAGCGTCTGCTGATTCTTCTTTTACGTGATCGTACGCTTCTTGCATCGTTGCGATCACCGACTTGTCCATTTCTTTAACCTCTTCATCTGTTAGAAGCTTTTGCTCTACTAGACGCTGTCCGTAAATTTCACGAACTGTAGGGTGTTTATGGATTTCGTGGTACATCACTGGATTTGTCACTAGTGGCTCATCCATTTCGTTGTGTCCGTAACGACGGTAACCAATCAAGTCGATTAGTACGTCTTTGCCGAACGCCTGGCGATATTCAAATGCCAGTTTTGCAACAGCTAGTACTTCTTCTGGGTGATCTGCATTCACGTGGAATACAGGCACTTCATAGCCTTTTGCTGGATCAGATGCATAGTGTGTAGAACGGGAATCATAATATTCCGTCGTAAAGCCAATCGTGTTGTTGGCAATGACGTGGACCGATCCACCTGTTCTAAAACCGCGAACACGAGAGTAGTTAAATGATTCTGGAACGATACCTTGTCCAGGGAACGCTGCATCACCGTGTACTAAAATCGCGTATGCTTTATTTGTATCTTGTTGTGGAATACCTGGGTTGTCCGTGTTTTCTTGGGCAGCACGAGTCTGACCCGTAATTACAGGGTTTACTACTTCTAGGTGAGATGGGTTATACGCAAGGAAGCGATTCATCCCAGACTTACCTTTATGAAGAGCACCCATATGGTATTTCACGTCACCGAACCAGCCGCGCGTTACTTCAAGAGATCCGTCTTTTGGTAAGAACGGTGAAGCAGGTACGCCTGCGAATTCTGCAAACATCATTTCGTATGGTTTGTTTAAGTTGTGCGTCAATACATTCAGACGTCCACGGTGAGCCATGCCGATTAGCACTTTTTCCATTTTCGCATCTTCGGAAAGACGCATTAATTCATCAATTAAGACGACTAATGTGTCCACACCTTCGATGGAGAAACGTTTCGCTCCTACGAATGTACGGTGAATGAATTTTTCAAAGCCTTCAATTTTCGTCAAACGCTCAAGAAGTTGTTTTTTCTCGTCTTCTTGCATTTTTGACTGTACGTCGCCGTTTTCAATTTTTGATTGAATCCAGTTACGTTCTGTTTCATCGATCAAGTGAGAGAATTCATATGCGATGGAGCCTGTATAAAGAGACTTCAAATAATTCATTGCATCTAATCCATTTTCAACTGTCGCTGGAACATTTTTCAAGAACAAAGTTGCTGGCAATCCGACCAGATCGCTTTCTGTCAATCCATGATATGACAGTTCAAGACGGGATGTATCTTTAGGTCGATCGTTTAATGGATAAATGTCTGCTGCAAGATGTCCATAAGAACGAATAGCTTCAAGTAAAGAATAAACAGCAAGAACTTTACGCAAATCCGTTTGGGAACCTTGCGCTATAACTGCCTCTTGACCTGACTCATCCATCTGAGGCGCACCAAAATTCCTGAATAGCTCTGCTAAATCAGGATCTACTGCATCTTGATCTGTTTTGAACAGATCGTACATTTCCATTACATACCCAAGGTTTGGACCCGAAAAATTAGCATACGGGGAACGATGGGAATCCACATTGTTCGACATGTAATATAACCTCCACATTTGCCTATCGGCGTGTTGTGTTTATTTTAACTACTTCTATACAATAATAGCACGCAAACCTTAGAACTGAAAGGGATTAATCCTAATATGCGTAGTTTTCTGCAAAGTACTTGGAAATATATTAAAAAATACTGAAAACTACGTCTCTTAGGCACTTCGCGTACATTCTCATTTTTGGAACGATAAAATCAATTCTGCCATCTTTTCAGGTGTCTTCGGTTCTGTCGTCTTTTCAATATTCGACAGCAATCGATTTTTTTCCTTCACGAGTTCATCAAATTGTTCTGTAACAGACTGCACTTCGAATTGCTCTTCTTCTATTTGTAATGCCAATCCCTTAGAAGCGAAGTATTCTGCATTCAATATTTGATCACCACGGCTCTTTGAGGCGGCAAGGGGAACAAGCAACATCGGCTTATGGATCGCAAGCAATTCGAAAATTGCATTCGACCCCGCACGCGAAACCGCATAATCAGCAGCCGCTAGCAAATCAGGCAATTCATCGGTGACATATTCATACTGTACGTACCCCGCCACTGAAAGACCTTCTACCACATTCCCTTTACCACATAAATGAATGATCTGATACTTCTGTAGCAACGCGGGTAATTCATTGCGCACCGCTTCATTCAACACGGCAGAGCCTTGACTACCTCCCATGATAATGAATACCGGCTTTTCGGAATTCAAACCTGTTCTGCGTAATCCCTCTTGCCGATCGCCCATAAACAGCTCAGGACGAATAATCGGGCCTGTGCATTCAGATTTTGCTGTCGGCACATATTGCAACGTCTGTTCAAAGACAGTAAAGATTTGGGATGCGAACGGCAATGCCAATTTATTCGCAAGTCCTGGCGTCACGTCTGATTCATGGACAACAACAGGTACATTTGCAAGTTTCGCTGCCATGACAACGGGTACCGAAACGAAACCTCCTTTAGAAAAGATGATCTCCGGCTTCAGTTTCCGCAAAATAGCGAGCGCTTGTAGCGTCCCTGCACCAACACGAAATGGATCCGTAAAATTCTTCATTGAGAAATACCGACGCAACTTACCACTTTGTATTGCGTGATAGACCACTTCCGGATGACCTTCTCCTATCAACTCTTTTTCAATACCTTCATGAGAACCAATATAATGCACACTATACCCTTTACCCAAAAACACAGGAATTAATGCTTGATTGACGGATACGTGTCCTGCTGTACCGCCACCTGTTAAAACGACTACCGGTTGTTTCATTCATTCCATCCTTCCCTATGCGTTGCCTACTATATTTCATGCTACACTAGTCAAAACGAAAAAAATTAGTAGAGGAAATCAAAACTATGACTACTGTAACGAAACCTTTGCAACAAAAAACATCCATTTTTATTAAGATTATGATTCCCATTGTGATTACGCAAGTCGCGCTTTATCTGATGTCATTCTTCGATATTCTCATGACAGGGCGCTACGACACGTTCCACTTAGCAGGCGTGACCATCGGCAGTTCCTTCTGGATACCAGTCTATACCGGCCTTTCGGGAATTCTGATGGGCCTGACTCCTATTATCGCACAGCAAATCGGTGCGAAGAATAAAAGCGATGTCCGTCCGACTGTCCAGCAAGCATTATACGTATCTCTCGCTCTTTCAGCAATCATTTTCGTGCTGATCCACTTTGTCGTGTTACCCGCTATTACGAGAATGCCACTGGATGCACCGGTAATAGAAGTAGCGTCCGCCTATCTGACGGGTATGAGCATTGGATTGGTGCCGTTGATGGCCTACACTGTTCTGCGTTCATTCTTTGACGCACTCGGTGCAACCCGTGTCTCAATGTTTATCATTCTGTTATCTGCACCCATTAATATCGCATTAAACTATTTATTGATTTTCGGTAACTTCGGTTTTCCAGAACTAGGTGGTGCTGGCGCTGGGTATGCATCCGGATTCACCTACTGGCTCGTGTTCTTCATCGCGGTGCTAATCGCTTGGTCATCCCGCCACTTTAAAGAGTTTACGCTGTTTAGTGGATGGCAACGAATCTCTTTCCGCAAATGGAAAGAAATTTTACTCATTGGCGTGCCGATCGGATTATCCATATTCGTAGAAACGAGTATCTTTTCTGTCGTCACATTATTAATGAGCAGTTATACCGCACAAGTCATCTCGGCTCACCAGATCGCGCTCAATTTCACGTCTCTCCTCTATATGGTGCCGTTAAGCGTCTCGATGGGTACGACGATACTAGTCGGTCAATCAATTGGTGCGAATAAAACGAAGGACGCGCGCGAGTATACGTATCTCGGCATAGCGTTCGCTGTGGTTTTCAGTTTCTTATCCATATTCATTTTACTGATGTTCCGTGAGTCGATTGCTTCTATGTATACGACGGACACAGCGATTATTACACTAGCCGTGCACTTCTTCATCTATGCCGCACTCTTCCAGCTATCGGACGCAGTGCAAGCGCCAATCCAAGGTGCGTTACGTGGCTACAAGGACGTAACGATGACATTCCTAGTCGGTGTCGTGTCATTCTGGCTCATTGGGTTGCCTACAGGATTCGCACTCGCCCGCTATACGGAGCTAGGCGCATACGGATACTGGGTTGGTCTCATAGTTGGTCTATCGGTAGGTGCGGTGATTCTGTCGTTTAGGTTACGGTTTATACAGAATAGGTATCGTGAAGTGGAATAATGAGTTGGTTACAGGCTGATGGAGTTTTGATTCCATTGGCCTTTTTTGTGTCTGAAGTGAATGAGAGCCATGCAAGTTATGCTCATTCATTCGTCTAACGCGCTCATAGTTCATCTGTATCCGCTCTATGGTCAACGTGAAGTGCTCTATGATACGAGGCAACCGCTCTATCAAAGTCCACAACCGCTCATACTGCACGTCAAGCGCTCTATACTAACCTGTATCCGCTCATTACCCCTCGCATCTCTATCAGTCTCAACTACTCTCTTGAACTTCTACAACGGAAATCATGCAGTCTCTAACTCTCCCCATTAAAAAAAGCTAACGGAAATCACTCCGTTAGCCTAACTAGCTTTACTTCTGTATAAACTGCTGTGTCCAATAGTGTCCATTCGCATCATAACCGATACCGATATGCGTAAACCCAGGCGTTAGGATATTTTGACGGTGTCCAGCTGAATTCATCCAAGCTGTCACGACATCCTGTGCACTGCGCTGACCCATCGCGATATTCTCGGCTGCCGAACTATATGTAACACCATTCTGTTTCATCTGATCAAACGGTGAACCGTATGTCGGGCTCGTATGAGAGAAATAGTTGTTCGCTGCCATATCGGCTGATTTCTGCTTTGCGGACTTTTGCAAGGCTGCATCGATCTGCAACGGCTTGAGTCCTGCCTTCGTACGTTCCGCATTCGTCAAATCGAGTACGGCTTGCTCTGTTGCAGACACATTCGCTGTTTGTTGTGCCGGCTTGTCTGTTTGTGGTTTCTCCACTGGTTGGTTTGGCTGAGTTGGTTGTTGTGCAGGTGGTGTCGGTTTCGCAACCGGACGTTGTTGTGGCTTCTGGTACTGATAGTTACCAAAGTAATACGTGTACACCTGCTGATCCGATACATTCCACGTATAGGTGTGTGTTTTCACCTGATTTGTCGTGCTTGCCTCTGCTGCATGTGTAGGCAATAAAATAGCTGAGCTTAATAAGATGAGTGATAAAGGTTTTTTCATCTTGGTCCCTCCTTTTCTACGTGACCTAGCATAACGTCAAAGAAAAGGAGAGATTTTGGTCAAACCTACCAATTTGTCCAATGAACTCTAGAAAGCTATGGAATGAGAGTCTGAGAACGATGTAATTAGCAACCTTATCCAGTAGAGAAGACTATTAACAATAGAAAGCTATTGACAACTAGTTTTTTGGCGTATATTCAATGTCGGTGAGTTGCTCTCCGATGATCACTAATTTAGACGGTATTTGCATATATTCAGGTATCCAGTTGACCATGCCATATGCATATTGGAATAAATGCGAGTACCGAGAACCTTCTAGTTGGATATAGCCTTTCATCCGGTAGACGCTGTCTGGTAATGTCCGCACCCAGTCTTCAAAATGTTGTTGGTTGATCGGTGTATCAAACGCCAACACCTTTGATGCAAGTGGTAATCCACTACCTGTTGCGACCGGCTGCTTGGGTGCTTCCACATTGACCATCTTCTCGATATAGCTGAAATCGACTTTCGCGTTCACGGTCTGGACGAGCGGTGCGTAACTATTAAATTGCGTCACTTGCATCGTCACGAACGCCAATTGGTTGTCTGTCAGCAAATCCGTCTTATTGAGCACCATGAAGTGTGCGTGGCGAACTTGCTCGAGGAATAATGCCTGTATACGAGGCGACAGCTTATCACGGTCGATCCAGCGCTTGGCGTCCACTACAGTAACAATTCCCTTGACGTCTAGTTTCTCTGCGAATAACGGCGAGTAAACGGCGTCTAACGCTTCTACAGGGTGAGCAGCACCTGTTGTTTCAATGAACAGTACGTCAATCTCCGGATAATCTGCTAGTAAGCCTTGTAATTGTGCCTCTGTAGATTCCGCACCCGTACAGCATATACAGCCGTTTAGTAATTCCTTTAACGGAACCTCTCCTGCTTCCTCGACGATTTGACTGTCGATATTCAGTTCTCCGAATTCATTCATTAGAACAGCTGGTTGTCTTCCTGATTTCTTTACCTGGTCTACCAGATTAACGAGTAGTGATGTCTTACCGCTTCCGAGAAAGCCGCTGAGTAAATATACATCGATCATAGTTATATCATCCTTTTCCATAGAGAACACGCGCCCAACGATTGCTGGACGCGTGGATCTTTGATTATGAGTTAATTTCTTTTAACACGACTTCTTTCGCTTTCAGCAATTGCGGGTCATCTTCTTTCATCTTGTCCCGTAATTTCTGCATTAAGCCGACTGTTGTATCGCCAGTCAAGATGCCTGTCTGCTCTTGTGATAGATCTTTCTGCAACGCTTTAACGGCTTGTGCTGTACCTGCGTCGTAGAGACCATCTGCTTCTCCTGGGTCATACCCTACCGCTTCTAACATCTCTTCTGCCGCTTGTACGGAAGGTGAAACGAGACCTTCGTCCATCTCTTCAGATGAATCTAGGAAAGGAAGTGACGCATACGAAGGGTACGGTACTTTCACGTCAGGCACGATCCCTTTTTTGTGGATCCAGTTGCCGTCTGGAGTTAGCCATTTCGCTGTCGTTAATTTCAAGTTGGAGCCATCCGGTAATTGAGTCGGTGTTTGAACCGTTCCTTTACCAAACGTCTTCACGCCGACAATTGGAATACCCGCAGACTCTTTTAACGCACCTGCTAAGATCTCAGACGCGGACGCACTGCCCTCATCTACGATCAACGCGACGGGAACGGTTACTTTCTGTCCGTCAGACGAAGGATACGCTTCCGGTGCCTTCCCTTTTTCCTCCGTTTGGAATAAAACTTTGCCATCCGGAACGAATAAGTCGGAAATGTCGATTGCACCACTTAAGATGCCACCTGGATTTTGACGCACATCAATGAGTACGCCTTCCATGCCTTTATCAGTCATTTCATTCAGGGCTTCGAGTAATTCTTCATACGTATGTTCAGAGAACGATGTAATATTGATATGTGCGATGTTATCGTCGAGCATTTCTGCATAGACCGTATTGATCGGAATCACGTCACGGACGATTTTCACGTCAAACGGATCCGATTTCTCGCCGCGTCGAACAGATAATGTCACAGTGGACCCTTTTTCTCCACGGATGAGCAATACTGCTTCCGATGAAGACAAACCTTGTATGCTTTCGCCGTCTACTGATAGCACCGTATCATTTGGTAGTAAACCCGCTTTTTCAGCAGGTGAGTTTTTGATTGGTGACACGATACTAATATAGCCGTTTGACTCTTGAATTTCCGCACCAATTCCTTCGAAACTTGAAGATATGCTTTCATTCAATTGCTTGGCTTCTTTTTCATTTAGATAATCGGAGTACGGATCACCCAATGAATCAACCATTCCGTTGATTGCACCGTCGATGACAACTTGATCATCTACATCGTCAAAATAACTTTCTTTCAGTTGATCGTATGCCTCATACAGTTTCTTGAACTCTTTTCGTTCCATACCTACTTGATTCGGTTTGACGACTTCTACTACTTTTTCGTCTCCTACCGTCAGTGCAACGAAGGTAACGGCGGCTGTCGCCAGTACAAGGAAAAAAATGAGCATGATCAGAGAAAACGGTTTGATCCGAATAAAGCGAGTAGGTTTCTGCGCTTCCGGTTGAGGTTTCTCGTTCTCATGCGAATCGTTTTCGTTCATTGTCTTCCCTACTTTCCATATCCCTGCAAAAGACCGCTGCCAAGAGCGGTCTTTTACAAGTTTCTATCTATTCTATTAGTCAGCAATTGCTGCGTCTAGCGCAACTTCGATCATCTCATTGAATGTCGTTTGACGCTCTTCAGGAGTCGTAATCTCTCCTGTAAGGATGTGGTCACTAACTGTTAGGACAGCTAGTGCTTGACGGCCATAGCGAGCTGCTAGTGTATACAGTGCTGCAGCTTCCATTTCCACTGCCAATACGCCGTGACGCGCTAGTTTTTCATGCTGTGCGTCTTCATTATAGAAGAAATCTTCTGTATAGACGTTTCCTACTTGTAAATGCAAGCCTTTTTCTTTCCCTGCATTATACGCTTTCATCAATAAATCAAAGTTCGCAATCGGCGCAAAACGAATCGGGCCGAATGTAACGTCGTTTAGTGAAGAATTTGTTGTCGCACCTTGTGCCAAGATAACGTCCCGTACTTTCACGTCTTTTTGAATCGCACCGCATGTTCCAACGCGAATCAATTTTTGAACGCCAAACTCCTGCATTAACTCGGTTACGTAGATAGAAATAGATGGGACGCCCATCCCAGTACCTTGTACGGAAATGCGTTTGCCTTTGTATGTTCCTGTAAAGCCAAACATATTACGTACTTCGTTATACTGTACGACGTCCTCTAAAAAAGTTTCTGCGATATACTTCGCGCGCAATGGGTCTCCCGGAAGAAGAACTGTTTCTGCGATATCGCCTGGTTTTGCATCAATATGTATGCTCATCTTTTTTTCAGCCTCTTTTCACTAATTTGTTATTATCATACAGTGAATAATGGCGAGATGCAATGAAACCCTCGCCATTTATCTACTGCAAAGCTCTTGATAGATTGCGTATATTTCGTCAAATGTAGTAGAACGTAAATGATCGTCCGCCATGTCCTCGACGTAACGCGACAATGAATCGAAATCCTCTTCATCCTTCGGGAAACCGGCATCGACAAACATTCTATCTGCAAACAACGCCTTTACATCATCTTTTCCACCGCCACGGTAGCGTAGCGCGAAATGGTAAAAGGATCGATCCATCGTCGTCACCTACTTTCACTCAAATAGTCCTTTGTATTCTTCATAGCCTTCTTTTTCTAGGTCACTCACTGGAACGAAGCGCAATGCAGCGGAGTTGATACAATAACGTAACCCGCCTTGTTCTGTTGGTCCGTCAGGGAATACATGTCCTAAGTGAGAATCCGCTGTCTTACTGCGTACTTCCGTGCGGCGCATACCGTGAGCTGTATCGAAATGCTCGGTTACTTCTACGGCTTCGATTGGCTTCGTGAAGCTTGGCCATCCGCAACCTGCGTCGTATTTATCGTTCGAGCTGAATAACGGTTTGCCTGATACGATGTCTACATAGATTCCGTCTTCGTAGTGTGCATCATATTCATTACGAAACGGTGGTTCTGTTCCGCTTTCTTGCGTCACATGATATTGCATCTCTGTTAATTCAGTACGTAAGTCTTTTTTCATGAACGATTCCCCCAATTTTCTTCGATAAATCCTGCACGACCTGATCCGACAGTGTAACGCGCGTAGTGATCCGGGTTCTTTTCATAATATTGCTGGTGATATTCTTCAGCTGGATAGAATACTTCCGCCGGGAAAATATCAGTCACAATCGGTGCGCTAAACTTGCCGCTGTCTTGTAAAGCTTGCTTCGATTGTTCTGCTGCTTGTTGTTGCTCGTCCGAGTGTGTGTAGATCGCTGACTTATACGATTCACCACGATCATGGAATTGGCCGCCTGCGTCAGTAGGATCGATTACTTGCCAGAAAACAGTCAATAATTCTTCGTAACTGATGACGCTATCGTCGAATTCGATCTCTACAGCTTCTCGGTGACCCGTTGTATTGGAACAAACTTCTTTGTACGTTGGATTGATGGTATGTCCTCCAGTATAACCACTCGTTACGGAATGTACTCCGTCGTATTGGTCGAACGGCTTGACCATGCACCAGAAGCATCCGCCTGCGAAAGTTGCGAGTTGTGTTGTCATAGTAATTGCCCCCTTAGTTTTTCGGTATCAATACTTCCAATATAATCTCATCTTGTGCTAAATTCACTTCTTTTGCCTTCACTTGGACGTCTCCCGAGATCGGCAAGTCTTTTAAATCGATGAAAATTTCTTCTTCTTTCGGTCGAACGACCATCCATTTTGGCAGCTCAACTGAACTCTTCAATAATTTCAATACCGTAGAAGGAGGTACATTCAATTGTCCTAATTCCATGGACGATTGTTTGAGAATTAAGTTTCCATCTTTTCGTACGATGGGATCAAAATGCATGGCAAGCGGTAATGTATGCGAGAACACCGTAAGTTCAGACGTTAACAATACATCGTCGCGCATTTCTAATTCCACTGGCAACTTGCCTTTTACCGCTTTTCTAATATATGTGTTTGCTATTCCTTCAAAATTCACTTTGGTTGTATTGAGTGCCAAAGTATAGCCTTCCCCTTTTGCCTCTTTATCTTCCGGTAGGGGGGGAGAAGCGGTAGCACCACTGATGAGGATAATTACTCCCACGAGCGCCGCTGCCACTATTCCTGCCAGGCTGAAAAACGCTACTTTCCAAATATTCATATTGTACTTCACTCCACTTCCAGGTCAACCGCTGAACAGCTTTTAATTTCTCTTACAAAACGCTTTTCCATCAAATCATATCCTTTACTATTAGGATGGAAGAAGTCTGTGTGATAAACCAGGTTTTCATTCGAATTAAATAAATCTTTTACCGGAACAAAGCAAGCCATGCCGTCTTGTTCCACTTGTTCTTCAATTGAGCGGTTCCAGTCAGCGATAATGTCTTCGAACTCCTGTACCTCGTCCGTTACGACGGAGAACGGATTGTAAAGACCCGCCACGATAATCGGTGCATCGGGGTTATACAGACGCAAAATCTCGAACAACTCTTCAATTCTATTTTCGAATTTACCGAGCGCCTTATAGAAATCAGACATTTTCATCTGCATGAAGTTCCCTTTGACGACTTTCATGATATCATTGCCACCGATCGTAAAGACGATATAATCTGCCTGAATGATCGCTTCTTGTACGTCTTCATCTTGCAATTGCTTTAAAAACTGGTCGCTGCGCCGTCCGCGTTTCGCTAAATTCACGGCGTCCACTTCCATAATGCCTTTCCATTGTTCCATGTCCGACGTCAAACGGCCGAAATATCCGCCTTCTTTACGTTCATCGCCGACTCCTTGTGTCAATGAATCACCTAGCCCTAAGACGTTCACACGTTTCGGGATAAAAGTTTCTGGCACAATAAACGGATCGAACGCAACGGTATCACGTTCCGCAAGCGTCGTCTCTTTTTTGCTGAATGGGGCCTGGCACCCTGCTAAGAACAATGAAAAGACGAGACCTAGCACTAGCATTCTTCTCATAATGTCATATCCTTTGTAGTTAGTATCACTCGGTGTAATACATGAATCCGATCGCGCCTTCTCCTGTATGGGTACTGACGATCGGTGTTGTAAATGTCAGCATCACGTGAATCCCCATCTCTTCTATCTTGCTTTTGAGCGGTTCCGCCATCGCCAGACCGTTTGCATGGGCAATCCCAACACTACGAATTACTTTCCCTGCTGTTTCTTTCTTAAACTCATCAAATAAATACGAGACTACTTGTTTATGGCTGCGCACTTTTGCGACGGGCGAATAGACCCCGTCTTTAAGCGACGCAATAGGTTTGATATTCATAAGGGAACCGAACATTGCTTTCCCTTTGCCGATACGTCCGCCTTTTACCATGTTATCTAGGACATCCAGTACGACGAATAAAGAGGAACTTTTACGTACATGATCAATTGCCTCCACAATCTCCGCTACTGTTTTGCCTTCTTCAGCCAGTCGGCATGCTTCAAGCACTTGGAACGACAATGCGTGCGAAATATACATCGAGTCGATGACGGTAACATCTGCGTCTGAAGCACGAGCTGCCGTTTCTGCGGATTTCACTGTACCGCTCATGCCACCGGTCATATGAATCGAGATGATTTGCGAGCCATCCGCTCCCAGTTCATCATAGAGAGTCTGGAATACACCCACTGCCGGCTGTGAACTTTTTGGTAATTCTTTTGCGTCGCGCATCAAGTTGAGAAATTCTTCCGGTTGGAGTTCTACGCCGTCAATATAAGACTTGTCATTGACGATTAGTGTTAAAGGTACAACATGGATATTGTATTGAGCAATCACTTCATCCGTTAAATCTGCAGTGGAATCCGTGACGATATGAATTTTTTTCATGATTTCTATCTCCTTCGCGTGTGGCTTTTGCGATTTTTATCGCTGTATTTGGTATAGTGTGTTGCAGGAGGTGCAATTATGGAAGAATCATTCGATTACAAGAATCTGCGGGAAGAACGCTGGAACGCAATTACGCATGCCATCGGGTTCTTACTCAGCATACCTGCACTAGTCTTGCTGATCTTAAAAGGTGTGAAACAAGGTACCGGAATCGCTATTACAAGTTACACGATCTTCGGCGTGTCCATGTTGTTACTATTTCTCGCGAGTACACTATTACATAGTATGCCGGTCAAGTTGAAATCTTTTTTCGCGATTCTCGACCATTCCGCCATTTATGTACTGATTGCCGGAACGTATACGCCATTTTTGCTTGTCACCTTAAAAGGGGCACTCGGCTGGACGTTATTTGGCATCATCTGGGGATTGACCTTGTTCGGTATCTTGTTCAAGGTCTTTTACATTCACCGCTTTGCCAAACTATCACTTGCACTCTATCTCATAATGGGCTGGCTCATCGTGTTAGCGATCAAACCATTATATAACGCACTGCCGCCAGAAGGCGTATGGTTGCTTGTGATCGGTGGGTTGCTCTATACAGCGGGTGCGTACTTCTTCATGTCACGCCGTGTACCGTATAATCACGCGATCTGGCACCTATTCGTTATGGCAGGCAGCGCATCTATGTTCTTTAGCGTTCTTCTCTATGTATAGAGAAGAGCGTTATTTTTTATCCCAAATTTGGTACGTGTACGCAGTGCCGTCTTTCGCATAATGTGGCTGAGACTTACTTGTTAACGCGTAGTCTTCTTCGTATTCCGGGAAAAATGTATCACCCGAATAATTTTTCTCGATGACCGTCACATACAACCTGTCAGCATTATCTGCCATCGACATCTTGAAAATCTCCGCGCCACCGATAACCATCACTTCGTCCGCATAGTCTTTCGCGAGTTTTACCGCGCTGTCCATATTATGAACGACCGTTACCCCGTCCGCTTCATAATCTTCATTTCGCGTAATGACGATATTTAATCGACCTTTTAACGGACGACCAATCGATTCAAACGTTTTGCGTCCCATAATCATCGCCTTGCCCATCGTCTTCTCTTTAAAGTATTGTAGCTCTTCCGGAATATACCACGGCATCTCATTGTCCTTGCCGATCACTCGGCCTAGGTCATGTGCCACTAATAATGAAATCATCGTATGTCCTCCTTATACTGCGATTGGTGCTTTAATTCTCGGATGCGGATCATAACCTTCGATCGAAATATCTTCCGTCGTCAAATCAAAGATCGAACGACCGTCGTAATTGACTTTCAATGTCGGTAATTCTTTCGGCTCTCTCGCTAATTGCTCGTGCACTTGATCAATATGGTTCTGATACAAGTGAGCGTCTCCTAATGTATGGACGAATTCGCCTACTTCTAAACCACATTCATGTGCAATTAAATGAATGAGTAATGCATACGACGCGATGTTAAACGGTACACCTAAGAAGACGTCCGCGCTGCGCTGATAGAGCTGGCATGATAACTTGCCGTCCGCCACGTAGAACTGGAACAGTAAGTGGCATGGTGGCAACGCCATATCATCCACTTCAGCTGGGTTCCATGCCGTGACGATGTGGCGGCGAGAGTCCGGATTGTTTTTGATGCTGTCAATCACTTGTGCAAGCTGATCGATGACACCGTTCGCACTATCCCACGCTCTCCATTGCTTACCGTAGACAGGACCTAGATCCCCGTGCTCGTTCGCAAATTCTTCGTCAGCTAAGATTTTCGCTTTAAATGATGCGAGCTCCGCTTTGTACGTAACCGCGAATTCTTCATCCTTCAGTACACGGCGACCAAAATCCGTCATATCCGGTCCTGTATACGCTTCACTTTTCACATACCGCTCAAATGCCCATTCATCCCAAATACCGTTACGTTCTTGAATCAACGTGCGGATATTCGTATCACCTTTTATAAACCATAGTAATTCCGAGACAATTAGACGAAACGCCGTCTTTTTTGTCGTTAATAAAGGAAATCCTTGCGCTAAATCAAAACGCATCTGATACCCGAAGACACTGTATGTCCCCGTACCCGTACGATCTCCCTTTTTTGTTCCTGTATCCAGAATATGTTGACATAGATTTAAATATTGCTTCATGCTTCAAGCTCCCTCTTCTGAAATTACACCTATTATAACATTGTTTGTGTTAGTACAAAGAGAAAGACATTGGAATACTGCACAAAAAAACATCCTACAAAACGGCTGATTGTAAAAGCTGTTTTCGCGGGGTGTTAATTATGTGCTTCGTGCATTTAATTTGTATTTTTCATTACAGCGGCATTTTTAAAGATGTATTACCTGTTCACTAACTTCAACTGCAATAATTCTACAACAAACTATGATTTATAAAATAGATTGGGTGGTGTATATAATTGAATATTAAAGAACGGAGTAAAATCTTTGCTTTTATTTTTGTGCTATTGTTTATTGTGACTTTCGTGGCTTCATTATATGCTTTTTGGGGGTTGGGGAATGAACGTGATTTCATAACCTGGATAGGAATCCTTTCAGGTGTTCTATCCTTAACATTGGCTTGTTACTTCTTTATTACAGAAAAACAAGAAAGCAAAAAACTAGCAGAATCTATTGATGGATTGAAAAGTACAATTGAAGAACTAAAAGTTTATCAAGAGAATCAAATAACCAAACAAGATGAACAAAATTTGAGATTGGAAAGTATTGAAAAGGAGCTGAACGTTTATCAAGAAAAACTCTCCTCAACAAATCTTCTCTCAATTTTTATTAATAGAAAGAAGTGGGAATAACATTGCCGATGTGTGTTTCGATAAACGTATCGGCTACATTTCATCAGTAATTACGTGTTAGGTCGTACACAATAAGAAACACCCGATTTTTATTAAGGTAGCAGGTACCTGCCTGACGATAGAAGCGAAACAAAAAACCGCATGAACCCCAATTCTACTAACTGGGCCTCACACGGTTTTTATTCAATTCAGTTTTCTCTAAACAAAACTTCAACATCTTACGAAAGCCACTTCGGCGGTGTGTTCTTCGACCAGTAAATATCCCCAACTGAATGGTGCGCCACAAATCCATCATCCGCTGTATGGTAATGGAAGTTATAGAAGTAGCCGTCAACCGGTCGCTTTTCCGTCCGAACGTGGAATTTGATCAGATCTTCATTCGCTGTCTTGTCATAGACGTGAAAAATCTTTTCCGCATAATCGCCTGAAGGCTGCTCAGTGATGGCGAGACGGCGATCCGCTGCATTATGTACGGTCGTTTGGATCACGGCTTCGATTCGTGGGAAAATCTCGTGATCGAATTCATTCTGGATTACGGGGCCGATACGCTGTCCGAATTTTTCATACGTTAATAGACGCGCGTGTGCGACCAATTGTTGTTCTCTAGTGTAGCTGTCTAGTGTCAGTAAGTCATCTCGGTTGTCTTGCAGTTCAAGGGAATACTCCATGCCTTCTGCGTGGGTTCCAGATTCATTTGGTTCATTCTTATCCGTAAAGTTTGTCCAAATTTCATGATTGGGTGTAATGACGCCCAGTGTCAACACGGCGACAGATGCGATCATCAGCCGCTGTAACCATTGCTTCATTTCCATCACTCCTTCAACATTCCGTCATACATCTACATAACTCATACGAAAAGCGTCACAAAAGGTTTCATCTTTTACTATTTCATTGTACAATAAAGTCAAACTTCAATCATCAATATTCACAAAATGTTCTCTGATTGCAAGTTAAGCGGATTTCAATTAACGCGCTACATATAAAGGAGGTCGCAACAATGGATGTTAACTTTCTACTAGGTATTGGTATGCTTGTATTGACTTTGTACTTGAGCTCCCTTAATTTCACGCACTAATTCAAAAGCGAAGAACGCCCTTTAGACGCAACAGACTGGCGTTATGTAAAAAACACAAAAAGACTGTATGGCTTAATAAAAAGCTATACAGTCTTTTTTCTATGTTAGTCGTTACGTAAAGAAATGAGAGCGCGCTAAAGCCCATTTCATTTCTCCAACACACCATAATGTACTTTCGTATATGGGCGAATTTGCTGAATAAAGCCGAAGCGTTCAAACATCGGTGACTGGTAGTGATCTTTCAGTACGACTCGTCGTCTACATACGCGCAAAGCTTCTGTAACCCATTGTTCAGTGACAGTATCCGTCACGCCAATTTCCCGTAGCACTTCAAAATTGGAAGACTCTTCAATCGGTGTCGTGAACATCGGGTCGAGGAATACGACGTCGCGTGAGTTCGCTTCGCAAGTTTTCAAGAACTCTACAGCTTCCGCATGAATGACTTGGATCCGTCTCATCGCTTCTTGTAGTAGTGGAAAGTCGATCGGAAAATTGTGCAATCCGACTTGGGTGAGAAACGCGATGATTGGGTCCGCTTCGATCCCTTCAACTGATCCTTGTTCTCCCACAGCACTCGCTGCAATAATCGCATCGGAGCCTAGACCGAGCGTACAGTCGAGGAAAGAGTCTCCTAGCTTTAGATCAGCCGCCACCACGAGTGGATCTGCTTCGCCTTTTAGAATACGTTTCAGGCGATAGGTGGCAGAGTTCGGATGAAAGAAGAACGGTTCGGTACCGTCTTTTTTGTAAAACGAATAGCGGTCCTTCCCCGCCACTAAGACATCCGCTTGATAGATGTCTTGGAGTGTAGGGATAGACCGCTTTTTCCGTTCGACGACAGGTGCCTGTAACGCGTCCGCTGCTTGATGCATCAGTACAGTGGACTGTTCATCTGGGCGTCCTGCTGTCGTAATAATCACGTTCACTGAGCAACAACTTTAGTTAAGACGTCGACGAGATGTTCTTTAATTTGATCTTTTTGGAAGTTTTCGATTTGTTCACGTGGAATAAAGTAAGCCACTTTGCCTTCATTCCAAATTGCGATGGATGGTGAACTTGGTGGGATTTCTGGGAAGTACGAACGGAATGTTTCCGTCGCTTCTTTATCTTGTCCAGCAAACACCGTAAATAGGTGATCCGGTTTTACTTCTTCTATTGCCTCGCGTACTGCTGGACGTGCTAAACCTGCTGCACATCCACATACCGAGTTGATCATGATGATCGCTGAACCTTCCAAGTCTTTAAGCGTATCGTTGACTTCATCAGCCGTTGTTAGTTCTGTAAATCCTGCAGTCGTTAGTTCTTCGCGCATCGGTGTAACGATTCCGCGCATGTACTCATCATAAGCGTTCATTTGAATATCTCCGCCTTTCGTGGGGTTAAGTGTTTTACGTCGTACTGACTTCAATAGTAAAGGATAGAAGGAATTATTTCACGTGATTGAGTTGGCGGATGCTAGATTATTGCATTTGCTAATATTCTCTAGGTGAATAATCGACTATATGAATCATCATTCATTTATGGTAAAGTAATCTTACTATTCTATAAAAATGATAAGGAGTGTGAAATATGGGGGAATTACTAGATAAGATCGCGGTCGTAACAGGTGCAGCACAAGGAATCGGTGAGAAGATAGCCGCACGTTTACTCAATGACGGGGCAACAGTAATCATTTTAGATGTCAATTTCGAAAAATTGGAACGAACAGCTTCGGCGTTGTATGCCTCAGGTGAGAACGTCTACCCTATGAAGTGCAACGTAGCCGATCCAGAAGATGTTTCGAAAACGTTCTCTACGATTTACGAGAAGTTCGGCAAGATCGATATATTGGTCAATAACGCAGGTATAACGAGGGATGCATTTTTCCATAAAATGACGCCCGAGCAGTGGCATTCTGTACTGGACGTTAATCTCAACAGCATGTTTTATACGTGCCAAGCGGTCATTCCGCAAATGCGTAAACAACAGTACGGTAAGATCGTCAATGTCTCCTCTTCTTCCAGCTGGGGCAACATGGGACAAGGAAATTACAGTGCATCAAAAGCAGGTGTACTTGGTTTGACTCGAACGCTAGCTAAAGAAAACGGTGCTAAGCAGATAACGGTCAATGCGGTTGCACCAGGACAGATCAATACCGATATGACGAAAGATTTGCCGGATGATGTAAAGAAAATGGCGACGATGTTAACGCCGGCGGGTCGTATGGGTGACCCTGCGGAAGTTGCTTCAGTGGTTGCATTTTTAGCTTCAGATGATTCGAGTTTTGTTAACGGAGAGTGTATTAGTGTCAGTGGCGGATTTTTGATGGTGTAAGTGAAAATATACCTGCGTGAGAACTTCTCGATTGTCCTCACACAGGTATATTTTTTATGTTAAACGCTTGCTTAGAGGCTTGAATCTAATAGCTTTTTGCAGTCTAGGAATCAATAGAATAGACAGAATCGTAACTCCGATATCCAGTGGTAAATACGCAACCATCCAAGACCAAGCAAGTGCATAACTGAAGCCAGCAGGCGCTTCTACCCAGTATACATACGCAAAATACATATAATTCGTACCGATTATGTAGTTCACTGCTATTGCGAGAAAACCTGCACCCGCATAACTAAACCACGATGGTTTACGCTCGAAAAACTTCCCTACGAAATAAGCTACAAAGATAAAGGAAATAATGTAACCAAACGTCGGGCTAATGAAACTACCGAGTCCCCCTTTAAATTGTGCAAAAATCGGAGCACCTGCCAACCCAATAAATAAATACGCAAACATAGACAAGGCCCCTAATCGGCTACCTAGTAATCCCCCTGCCAATATTGCAAATAGCAACTGAAGCGTGACGGGCACACCTCCAATCGTCAGTAGAGGCGCTATGTTCGCTCCCACCCCCATCAATGCCGCAAATAATGCGCAAAGTACAAGTTCTTTTGCTTTCATTTTCTAATCCTCCTACTTTCTATTGTTGTCTCACAATTTATATGTTAACATAATTTAGTATTTAGTTAACATATATTTTTAAAAGGAGTTTATAACGTGTCGATATTATTCATTACTGGAACAGATACTGATGCCGGAAAAACCGTAGCCACTGTGTTACTCAGTGAATTTTTATCTACGAACGGTCGGAATTTCGTCCCGTTTAAACCTATCCAAACAGGGGCGATTTTACGCAATGACAGCTTTGCGGCGCCGGATAGTATGACCTATGGTATGGCATCGGACAAAGAACAACTCTCCCCCGACTATTTATTCACTACACCTTGCTCGCCTCACTTGGCTGCCAGTTTGGAAGACGTACAAATCGATATTAATAGACTGACACAAACGGTGAAGAAGCATAGTGAAAGGTATGACGGCATCGTAGTAGAAGGAGCTGGGGGGCTATATGTTCCGCTAACCTCAGCAGGGTATTGCATGATTGATTGGCTGGCAGAATTGATGGCACCTGTGGTATTAGTGGCACGAGCGGGTGTTGGGACGATTAACCACACACTCCTTTCAATCGAAGCAATGAAAGCAAGAGGGATTCGAATCGCAGGACTTTTATTCAATGATATGGCGCAAGACTCCCCACATATCATCAAAGACAATGTGGAAATGATCTATAAGCTGAGCGGTATCCCAGTGATTGGGATCATTCCCTATCAGAAAGACATTCAAGAAACGCTGATGGATTCGGAAAAGAAAAAGACATGCTACGAAGAATGGGATTATACAATTTTAGAGGAGGCGTTACAGAGTGGAAGCAAATCAATTACTTAAGAAAAGCAAGCAATATATGTGGCTGCCATTTACACAGATGTCGGATTACGAGAAAGATCCGCTCATCATTGCAAGCGGAGAAGGCGTGACAGTGACGGATATACATGGCAAAACGTATTTGGATGGCTATTCCTCTTTGTGGCTAAATGTACATGGCCACCGAAAAAAGGAATTAGATGAAGCCATCCAAACTCAACTGCAGTCCATTGCGCATTCAACGTTACTCGGGGCTGCAAATATACCTTCAATTTTGCTGGCAGAGAAATTAGTGAAATTAGTTCCCGAAAGATTGACCCGCGTGTTTTACTCGGATAGTGGCGCGACATCTGTTGAGATAGCGGTGAAGATGTCGTATCAGTATTGGCAGAATAAAGGTCTCGAGAAAAAAACACGCTTTGTGACAGTTAGCAACGGATATCACGGTGATACGGTCGGGACGATGAGTGTCGGTTCGATTGAACTGTATCATAAAGTCTATACTTCCCTATTATTTGATGCACTCGTCATTCCATTCCCATCCGTTTACCGCCACCCTTCAGGTGATGAGAATATCGTGCGAGATGAAAGTCTACGGGAACTGCGTTTGTTATTTGAAGAACGCCATGAAGAAATTGCAGGAATGGTGCTTGAGCCGATGATTCAAGGAGCTGGCGGAATGAATACAATGCCAGCAGGTTATTTAAAAGGCGTTGAACAATTGTGCAATGAATTTAACGTTTTACTGATTGTCGATGAAGTAGCTACCGGTTTCGGACGCACTGGGAAAATGTTCGCTGTCGAGCATGAAGGAATCCAGCCCGATCTCATGACTGTAGCAAAAGGACTTACAGGGGGCTATTTGCCAGTCGCCGCAACATTTGCGACGGAAGAAATCTACGATGCGTTTTATGGAGAATATGAAGAAATGAAAACATTCTTCCATGGACATTCATACACAGGGAACCAGCTCGGATGTGCAGTAGCGCTAGCTAACTTGGAAATATTCGAGAAAGAGCAACTGGTAAAGCAGGCAGAGGAAAAGTCTATGTTGCTTAAGGAATTGCTAGTGGACGTCAAGCAACTTCCACATGTAGGAGATGTTAGACAATGTGGCTTGATGTGCGGAATTGAAATCGTGAAAGACAAGCACACAAAAGAGTCTTTCCCATTAGAAAGCCGTGTAGCTTACCGAGCTACACTGGAAATGAGAAAGCTCGGTTTGCTGACAAGGCCGCTCGGGGATGTCATTGTCCTGATGCCGCCTCTTGCTACATCAAATGAACAGTTAGCAGAAATGGTTGCTCTAATGACGGAAGGTATTCAAGCAGTGACAGAAGAATTGGTGGCTATGAGTAGTATTCAGCAATAACTACAAAATTTATAAAGACTGCACTAGAAACCATCATCGTTTCTAGCGCAGTCTTTCTTAAAACAGATATAAGTTAATTATCACTTCACAAACCGCTCCACCATTTCCCTAGTTACATTAAAACGTGGTTCCGTTACATCGCCATCTACTTCCTCTACTCCAATTAATACGGAAATCACCCGTTCTCCATTGAATACCCCACTGCCCGTAAAACACGAACCTGCCGCATCGGTATATCCAGTCTTTAATCCATCGATGCCAGCCATTTGCATACGCATACCAGGCAACAATAAATTCGTATTCCACATCTTCATTCCTTCATCAGACATGAAGTGCGTCATACTGGCGAATTCCAATACTTCAGGATGCGTGGCGATGAGTCGGTCAGCGATCACTGCCATATCATGAGCGGTTGCCAAATTGTTTTTATCGTCACCCCTGCCAAGATAATTGCCATCTAAGCCATGTGGATTATAGAAAACAGTTTTCTTTAGCTTAAACGCACGTGCTTGTTCATTCATGATCGCAACGAAATCCTCTTCTGTCCCTGCCACAATTTCAGCTAACGCAAGCGCTGCATCATTTGCTGAAATGACCGTCATCGCTGTAAATAGTTCACGTACTGTATAACTTTCATTCGCTTTCATGCCGAGCTTCGCAGCGCTAGCGAACTGTGCCATATCCATCACGGTGGGACTTGGTTGGTAGGTAGTTTCCCAGGAAATCGTGCCGTTTTTGATCGTATTCAAAACGATATATTGTGTCATTAATTTTGTCATGCTAGCAATCGGTAATGGTTTGTTACTATTTTTCTCATATAACACCTCACCTGTATGTGCATTCAAGAGAATCATGGCCTTCGACGAGGCACTCCAATTTTCATCAATCAATTGCACATCGTTCCATTGGGTAACAACCGCATAGATCCCCAAACAGATGAGTAACACCAGTAGTAATTTCTTCATGTATACACCCGCCTATACTATTCATTATGAAGGAGAAGTCTGAAGAATGGTAGCAGACGTTTCTTAAGATTGTATGAAGAATAACAAAATAAATTAACTGTAGAAAACATGCTCTACTTTTAGTGAAATGGTTTCATTTAGTTTCCCTAGTAGAAAATCGGCAGACCGCTAGTAGGTTATTTATTACTAGAAACTTCGTCGCTCGCTAACTACTTTAGAACTGAATTTCGAAATCCGAAATATAATCTACTTATATATGTAAGCGTTTGCTATAATCTAACTATTCAGGCTATCACGCTATTAGAATGTGATAATCTAACTTAATTGGAAAGGAGAGCGACTGCTAGGATAAAGTAAAAACATTTCTGAAAGGGTGAAGTGATTGAAGAAACGATTGAATTGGATTCTAGTGCTTCCATTGAGTTTTTTACTTTTATTCAGTACATTACCAGGAATTATACTTGCTAGTGATTGGGATACGGACTATTCAAATTATCGTCAAGTAGCAACTGGACTTGATGGTATGGTAACGACAGCGCATCCATTAGCATCGAAAGTCGGTGCCGATGTATTAGCGAATGGCGGGAATGCGATTGACGCCGCTGTTGCTATCCAATTTGCACTGAACGTGACAGAGCCTATGATGTCTGGTATTGGTGGCGGAGGATTCCTCATGTATTATGATGCCAACACGGATAAAACACAGATCATCAACAGCCGTGAACGCGCACCAGCAGGAGCTACTCCTACCATGTTTTTAGATGATAAAGGCGAACCCATCCCCTTCTCTAAACGAGTGGAAGGTGGAAATTCAGTCGGTGTCCCAGGAACGTTAAAAGGACTAGAGGAAGCACTTTCACGCTTTGGTACTCTTCCAATGTCTGAATTAATTGATCCTGCAATTGACTTGGCTCGAAACGGTTTCCCCATTGACTCGGTATTAGCGGAAGCTATTGAAGAAAATAAGTTGAAACTAGCTTTCAAAGAGTCTGGAAAAATATTCGTACCTGACGGCAAGCCTATGCGCGAAGGTGACCTATTAGTACAAAAAGACTTGGCGAAAACATTTGAATTAATTAAAAACCAAGGTACAGATGTATTCTATAAAGGAGAAATTGCACAAGCTATCGCGGGCGCAGTACAACAATATGGCGGCACTATGACACCTGAAGATTTACGTACATACGCGATTACGATGGACGATCCCATTTGGGGCGATTACAAAGGCTATCAAATTGCTAGCATGCCACCCCCTAGCTCTGGAGGCGTCTTCCTTCTTCAGATGCTTGGTATTCTGGATCACTTCAATCTTTCCCAATATAACGTAAAATCATGGCAGAAATATCACCTACTTGCGGAAACTATGCACCTCGCATATGCTGACCGTGCCATCTATGCTGGAGATCCTGATTTTGTCGATGTTCCACTAAAAGGACTATTGAATCCACAATATATCCAGGAACGCACGAACTTGATCAACTTGGATCACATGATGAAAGATCCAAAAGCTGGCGACCCATGGAAGTATGAAAATAAACCGAATGCAACTGTAGCTACAGTACAGCCTGCCCCAGACAAACTCGGTGAAACGACGCACTACTCTGTAACGGATCAATGGGGCAATGTTGTCTCTAACACGACAACTATTGAACAACTATTTGGTAGCGGAATCATGGTGCCAGGTTACGGAATTGTCCTAAATAACGAACTAACAGACTTTGACGCAGTACCAGGCGGAGCGAACCAAGTAGAACCGAATAAGCGTCCACTCAGTAGCATGACACCAACTATCGTATTTGAAGATGGCAAGCCGGTTCTCTCGGTTGGTTCCCCCGGTGGACCGACAATTATCACATCTGTTTTGCAAACGATTATTCACTCGATTGAATATGGTATGGAGCTAAAAGCCGCTGTAGAAGAGCCTAGAATCTATACGAACAGCACATCAACCTATCGTTATGAAAGCGAGATTCCACAACAAACAATGGATTACTTACGTGTACTCGGTCATCAATTTGGTGACAAGCCGACTACGATCGGGAATGTACAAAGTATTCTAATCGATCAAAAGGAAGGCGTCTATAAAGGCGTTGCTGATTCCAGCCGTAATGGAGCCGCAATTGGTGTAAGTAAATAAATTACCAACTATTATAGAAAAAGCATCTTATTCCCTGCTATATCAGCTAGGGACAAGGTGCTTTTTTTAGTGAAACATCTTTCGTGCGGAAAATATTCCTGTGCATTTCTGTACCAATCTTTGGCTTCCTAACCTAGACGCAGAAATACATTTTAAAATCATAAAAGAAATCAGTTGAATTCCAGTGTTATGGGCATAATAGCTAATAAAAAGCGTTACTGGAAAAGAGGTAAATCGTGAAAACAAGCTGGAATATTTTTAAATTGGATTTGAAGCATATTAGTAAAAACTGGGTAGCTGCCCTATTGATTGGCGGGTTAACTTTTTTACCGTCTTTATATGCATGGCTGAATATCTACGCAACATGGGACCCTTATGCCCATACCGACCAATTACCTGTCGCGATTGTCAATGAAGATGAAGGCGCGATGGTGCGTGACAAACAGATTGATGTCGGTAAAGAACTAATAAATACTTTACAAGATAATAAAGAGATGGATTGGTCATTTACTACAAGTGAGGAAGCAATGGACGGCGTAGAATACGGTGACTATTTTGCGGCGATTTTTATTCCAAAAGACTTCTCTAGCAAACTTGCGACAGTCACTTCAGGAGAGCCTGAAAAAGCGGAAATCCATTATTTCGTCAATGAAAAATTGAATTCTATCGCACCTAAAATTACGGAAAAAGGCGCTTCTGTCATTGTAGACAAAGTAAGCCGCCGTTTTATCTCTACAGTCAATGGTGTGGTACTCGATTTGTTTAATGAACTTGGAATAGAAATCGAGAAAGATTTACCTGATATCAAGAAATTCGAGCAATACATCTTCGACATTCAAAAGCAATTACCAGCGATTCACAAGACACTGGAAGGAATTGTAACTGATGCCAACTCTGCGAAACAAATTATCAACAAAGCCCAACAGTTACTGCCTGAAGCGAAACGAACTACGAATTCAGGACTGAAAACGATTAATGATACGTTGGATCAGCTGACAACAGCGCAGAACCGACTACAAGCAGCTGCACCACGTATTACAGCGGATGTGGAGAAAATCACTGCTATTACGAATGAAACCAATGATTTTCTCAAACAAATTCAGCAACTATCACCTGACTTTACTGAATGGAATCGCACGAAACAAGCAGTTGACGATCGTCTAACTGGCAGTATCGAAAAACTAGAAGGACTTCAGCAAGACCTTCAGAACATAAAGAATGTAGCTGAACAATTGAATGGTGAACAAGCGAATGCAACAGATGCCACTCTCTCCCAGCCAATAGACGCGGCATTACTAAAAGTCGACAATCTTAAAAATCTACTAAATGAAATTCAACAAAATGCACGTACAATGGACTCACTTATGCAAGGTGAAGAAGAGCGGCTACGCAATAGTATAAATGATTTGCAAAAGATTGCCGAGAACACTTCCATGAAAGCCGATTCATTCCTAAAAGAATACACCGACACGATAGAACCTTACATTCGCAAAGAAATTGCCCAGGCATTAAAGACACTAACTAGTGCCAAAGCGTTGCTGACTGAAGTACAGAACGCCATTCCCGAAGTACAACAAACATTAACTAGTGCTGATCAACACTTGACGCAAGGTAAACAGCAAGTCGAGAGCGCGTTAAACCAATACCCATATGTCTACGAGAAAGTGAACCAACTGGCAAATCGTATTGAGGATATTCAAGGTACGACAGATATTAATGAAATCATCGACTTACTGCAAAATAATCCACAAGCGGAGCGGAGCTTCTTTGAGGAACCGATTGTATTAAATGAAACGAAGCTGTTCCCGATCAAAAATTACGGTACCGGCATGACACCTTTTTATACGGTGCTTTCCATTTGGGTCGGTTGTTTACTATTAATTTCCTTACTCTCTACAGACATTAGCAGGGAAGGAACATTTACATCTAGACAAATTTATGTAGGCCGGCTTTTTACATTCGGTTTGATCGGCTGCATACAGACGTTGATCGTGACGACCGGCGATATCCTACTTCTTGGTGTAACCGTCAAAGAGCCGATCGCATTTTTCTTGTTTGGGATATTAATTAGTATTGTATTCATGTCGATCGTCTATACGCTCGTCTCGGTGTTCGGTGATGTTGGCAAAGCAATGGCCATTGTCTTACTCGTGCTGCAGATTGCAGGATCTGGTGGCACGTATCCGATTATGCTGCTACCTTCATTTTTCCAGTGGATCAACCCTTTCCTACCTTTCACATACGCAATTGACTTGATGAGAGAGTCCGTTGGAGGAATCGTCTGGGCCCGAACTATAAAGGATCTGTTGTTTTTAGTAGTAGTTGGATTGGTATTCATTACGTTCGGTATAGTATTCAAAGAAAAAATGAATAAAGCAACCCATCATCTTTTAGCGAAATCACGTGAAACCGATCTATTTCATTAAATTGTTGCATATAATGTGTCTGCTGAGTAAAAAGTGTTTCTTTGACCGCTCTATAGCAGCATTCGGTTATGGTGATTTATATGATATTCAACGGAAATAATATGCAACACAAAAAACCTCCCTACATTGGTAAGGAGGTTTTACGTCGTGTTAACTAATATATAATATTTCAGCGCGTCTGGAGATTCCCACTATAAAAAGTATCCTGTTGAACCCGTTGAATTTCAAAATTAAAACCTCGATGTTTCTAAACAAGTTTATCTTTATTTGTAAAAGCATCACTTTCAATACAAAAAGACGACAATCCATTCAGGTTCGAATGAATCGTCGTCTTTTGATTTTTGAGAAATCAAAGCGTATAGTGACATTGATTTTTCACATGCTAATTTAGCTGGTTAGAACCGATTACTTCGTATAACCGTTCATTTGTGATTGAGCCTGACGCACTAATCGCTTTGTAATTTCTCCGCCGACGGATCCGTTGGCACGCGATGTGGAGTCTGGTCCAAGGTTTACACCGAATTCGTTAGCGATTTCTTCCTTCATTTGGTTGATCGCCTGTTGTACGCCTGGAACTAAAAGTTGGTTTGAGTTGCTGTTGCTGTTGTTGTTTGGCATGTTGTCCACCTCCTTCTGACAATAGAATGAGCAATTTTCGAAATATCATACATCGAGAGTAAAAAAGTTTTTAAAGCAATTACTTCAAAGGTTTAACCATAGTTCTACTACCGACATCAACACATATTGACTTTCTTTTTGAATAAACATACTATAGAAACAACATACATATGGAGGAACTTACATGACAAATGAACTTCAACAAGCAATCCAACTACTTAAAAGTACACAATGGGTTGACTTGACCCACACATTCGGACCCGATTCCCCTCACTTTTCTGCTTTTGACGCAGCAGAATTCGAAACACTCTTCACGCACGATGATGGATTCTTTGCTCAGAGCTTCAAAATGGCGGGTCAATATGGAACACATATCGACGCACCGATTCACTTCGTACGCGATACACGCTATCTCGATGAGCTCGAGCTAAAAGAACTTGTATTACCATTAGTCGTAATGGATTTCTCTAAACAAGCACAAGAAGATCATGACTTCACAGTAACTATAGAAGACATTAAATCATTTGAAGAACAGCATGGCCGAATTGAAGCAGACACATTCGTTGCATTGCGCACGGATTGGAGTAAGCGTTGGCCAGATCATGAAGCTTTCTGCAATAAAGACACCGAAGGGAATAACCGCATCCCTGGTTGGGGATTAGAGGCACTAGAGTTTTTATTCAATGAACGCGGTATACAAGCAGTTGGACACGAAACATTCGATACTGATTCAGCGATGGACTTCCAAAAGCACCAAGCGCTCCGCGGAGAATATTTTGTATTGGAGCAAGATACCTATCAAGTGGAGTTGATGACGAACCTCGACCAATTGCCTGCTAAAGGTGCCGTGATTTTCAACATTATGCCGAAACCCGAAAAAGCTTCTGGTTTTCCCGTCCGCAGTTTTGCGATATTGCCGTAAATACTAAAAGGTGTTGCTGTGCGCATTTCAGCGTTCGCAAGACCTTTTCTATTTCATATATAAAGGTTGCTGAAATCTAAAACTTCGGTAATGTAAAATTTCTATTTTCACGTAATTATTTATCTGATTATTGCGTGCATTAATCACATTAAGGGTATGTACTGAATAGTAAGCAAAAATGAGTGAGGTGAGTTATTTGGCAAACTTCAATGAAGATTCCATAAAACTACAAGCAGAGTTACAACCATCAGATCTAAAAAAAGTGGTAGACTACTCGATATTTTCATTCGAATCAACAGAACAAGTGGAAAAGCTGACAAATATCGTTGGGCAACAACGCGCGCGGTCCGTGATGAATTTTGGTCTACACGTGAATAAACCTGGATATAATCTATATGTTGCAGGGATTGAAGGTGTGGGAAAAACGTCGTTTGTCACTACCGTCGTACATGACTTTTCAGAGAAAGAAACTACCCTCTTTGACTGGTGTTATGTAAACAACTTTGAAGATGAGTACAAACCTAAAGTGCTAAAACTCCCTGTTGGATTCGGTAAGCAACTTCAAAAATCGATGGAAGACCTATTGAAGGATTTAAAAGTAGATATTCCCACTTCTTTTAATGAAGATAATCGATTAAAGAATCGTTCATCGATCATTCGAAAGTATAAAGATCAAATGGACGAAGTATATAAACAGACCAATGAAGTAGCCGCAGAGAACGGATTTATACTAAAACAATCCGATTCCACGATCGCTACGATTCCGATGGGCGAAGACGGAAAACCTATAAGTGAGGAAGCTTATAATGCATTAAATGAGGAACAACTCGCAGCCATTGAAAGTAAATCTGCCAAATTACAAGAAATTATTCTAGAAGCGACGAAAACGATACTACGTTTTGAACAAGATTTGAAGAAATCCTTAGCCGGCTTTGATCATCAAACAGCCATTACGACCATCGATTTTCATATTGATGAATTAAAAAAGAATTATAAAGACTGCCCTGAAGTGATGCACTATATTAAAGCAGTACGAAAAGATCTCGTAAATAACTTTCACACGTTTTTACCTAGTCCATCTAAAAAGGATGAAAAACAGCTAGGCAATCTGTTCAAAGACGAGAATCAAGCGCTAAAAAAATATACGATAAACGTGTTAGTTGATAATAGCGAAACTACAGGCATGCCCGTCATATCTGCAGATAATCCTACCTTTTATAACCTAATGGGTAAAGTGGAATATGAAAACCGCATGGGTGTTATGAGTACTGATTTCACGAAAATAAAACCCGGCTATTTACATGAGGCAAACGGAGGGTATCTTCTCATTCAAGCGAAAGATATTTTTTCGAAGAGCCAAGCATGGGAAGGTTTAAAAAGAGCATTATTAATCCATAAATTACAAATTGAAAATATAGGTGAACATGCGAGCATCATTGCTACCGCCTCCGTTAACCCAGACCCGATTCATCTTGACGTAAAAGTGATTATTATTGGAAATATGGATATTTATCAAGCGCTTTACCATCACGATGAGGATTTCCGTAAACTCTTTAAAATCCGTGTAGACTTTGATGTGGAAATGAAATACAACCAAGATAATATTGCAGGGTTAGTGAGTTTCATTCATACCCATTGTAAAAAACACGGACTTCGGCATTTTGATCCGACAGCTGTGGCAAAAATTATTGAATACAGTTCACGTATCGCAGGCGATCAAAATAAATTATCCACTCGTTTTAATTTACAAGTAGAATTGCTTTATGAAGCGGATGCATGGGCAAGCATCATGGGAGACGACCTCGTTTCGGCCAAACATATAGAAAAAGCCATTCAAGAAAAGAGATATCGTTCAAACTTATATGAAGAAAAAATTCAAGCGAGTATTGACGAAGGCAGCATTTTAATTGATACGACCGGAGAAAAGATTGGACAAGTAAATGGCTTGGCGGTCTATGATTTAGGACAATATCATTTCGGTAAACCATCGCGTATTACAGCCACTACATTTATGGGGAAGAAAGGCTTTGTCAATATTGAAAGAGAAAGCCAAATGAGCGGAAATACACATAATAAAGGAGTTTATATATTAGGAGGTTATTTAGGACAAAAATTCGCGCAAAAGTATCCGTTAGTACTGACTGCGCATATCGCTTTTGAACAATCTTATGGTGGTGTGGATGGTGATAGCGCATCAAGCACAGAATTATATGCGATTCTTTCAAGCTTGGCGGAAATTCCAATCAAGCAAGGATTAGCTGTAACTGGCTCCGTCAATCAAAACGGAGAAATTCAGCCAATTGGTGGCGTTAATGAGAAAATTGAAGGTTTCTATAATGTATGTAAAAGTAGAGGCTTAACGGGCAAACAAGGCGTCCTCATCCCCCACCAAAACGTAAAAAACTTGATGCTGAATGATGAAGTCATTGAATCCGTTCGTGGTGGACAGTTCCATATTTATAAAGTGCGAACGATTGAAGAAGGAATCGAACTATTAACCGGTATACCGGCAGGACATCCGAATGAACATGGTGACTATGATAAAGAAACCGTCTATGGAAAAGCTGCAGCTAAATTACGTCTGTTTATGGAATTTGCCAAAGAACAAGAGAATTGAAATAGGATCTGCATATGAAACGCTCGAGAAGGTTAGGCTTCATGAGCATTTCTAGTGCAGATCCTTTCTTTGATTACAATACTGTATTTCATCAGATTATTCAGTCATCCGTAATAAACCACCGAAATCCTCCTATGTATTTCCAACCAGCTTACATTTCCAAGTCAATTCTGTTACATTTCCTTCAAAGCTATCGAAAGGTTGTACAATGAATATACGATAGTTTTCTCGAGGAGCCTGATTATGAATAAGAAACGTTTAACCTGGGTAGATGTCACCAAAGGTTTTTTAATGATTCTTGTCGTCATTGGACATTATCCTGGACAGTTAGATGTCCCACTCGTTAAGTATATTTACTGGTTTCACATGCCAGCCTTCTTCATTTTAAGCGGATTGTTTTTTAAGCCCGTAGTTGAAAAAGGTTTAATGAAAATCTCGATTCAAAAACGTTTTATGCAATTGATAGTTCCTTATTTATTTTTCCTCGTCAGCATTACGCTGATCCGTTACGGGATAGAGATTGGTTCGGGTAATACAGACTTGTCATGGTATGTAAACGATATGTGGACACTTGTAGTCGGGGGACGTTTTGTACGCGGGGCCTATGGCGTATTCTGGTTTGTCACGACGCTATTCTTTACATATTTGTTTTTCTTATGGATGACAAAATACTTTAACCGCACAAAACAACTCATTATTTTAGCTGTTTTTTATAGTATCGCTCACTTGGAAAGTTTGTTCGCGATGCATGTCATTGGCGGTGCTCCATCTACTGCGGCGCAAACGATTCCGATGATTTGGAACATCGATGTCGCACTGATGGCAGTCGTCTATTTTTCACTTGGCTATTATTTGAAGAGTTTTTGGATGAATATTCCGATGAAATGGTTAATCGCAGGGTTGCTCGTTAGTGGAACGGCGATAGCACTCGATCAGTATAACGTCATTGACTATCACTTGAGTATGAAGTTTTTACGCTATGACCATTTCGTTTTAGACTTGATCATCCCGCTTTCTTTCACAGTTGTGTTAGTTGGCGCATTCCAACTCATAGCAGCTAAATCATCTTTAAATTGGCTGCAAAGGATCGAAAAGCATTCTTTAACTATCATGTACTTGCACATCTTTACAGATATTTTATTAAATGACTACTTTACGTATGGGGTCATTGGGTTCACCGCATTCGGTTTATTTGTTCCCATTGCAGTTTCGATCATTATCCAAAAGTTTCTCCCTCATGGAAAGCTATTCCTTGGCGGATTCACACAGAAGAAGACTACTGCTGATCGAGCTATAACGTAAAAAACACCTGTGCACAAAACTTTCATGAATGGTTACACATTCACGTTTGTTTGTGGCACAGGTGTTTTATTATAAATACAGTTATAAATTACTCGGTCTTTTGTATTTTCAAACCTTCTATAGCACACATTATATTTTTGTAGTAATCGGAGCGGATAGAAAACCCGCTATATTCTTCATGTGTCGTACAGGAAAACCAAGCAAAACCATTCTTCATAAAAGTTAAATCTTCAGGTAAATGAGGAGCTACCCAGTCGTACAATGTATTGGCGTGGCGTTTTAATAACTCGCATGTTTTTTCATTTGACTCCATCATATAGGCGGTTGCGGCCGGACCTTTTGTCATCGTATTCGCCCACTCATTCGTTTTATAAGTTTCCGAAGTGTACGGTTTGAATTGGTCCAGTATGTCTTGATCATACGTAAGTTCTTTCCGTGTCACGAAATAAAATGAATCCGAATGACCGCAAAGCACGTTGATCAGGTTTCTATATACATCATCTGTAGGGTTCTCCGTTATATCCCAGTACTCCATCATTCCACCTCTTTTCTGTTAGTATATCCCATACGCCGATGATCTAAATAAGATGGTGATGTTTATGAATAGGCTAAATGCAGCTGCAAAGAAAAGAAATATCGCTAACCCTTTTCTTTTTTCTTTTAATTGACTGAATCCCAAAAGTACAAGCATTACGGCCAAAAGAATTTGCACATACGGCATAGTAACATTTTCACCGGTCAGTAAACTATAACTCGATACAGAAGCTACTATGACTCCTAATATAACAATTAGTATATTCACTATGTAAAAACCTCCATCTGAGAATCGGATCTAAATAATAGATCACTTTATCATTTCAAGTATTAATTTTCATGATTTTCATTACACTATAATTTACAATCCAAAATAAAAAAGGGATACATGCTGCATAATTTTTCTTGCTATCAGATAATAAAATGATTGCTATCGCAAATATAAAAATACTAGGAATGAGCAGCGTCCAGTATAATTTTCTTTTCGTCATTTTTACATACCACTTCTTTTCTAGAAATTTATTAGACAAGTATAATCCATCTGTCTTATGTTATTTCTTATATCGATTACTCTTGAATAGGTAAAAACTACACCCCACTATGAAATCGTCTAGGCGCGTCTTTTTGAAAATACACTACGGCCATTCCCTATAAGGTTTTGTAGTAAAGATATCCAAACATTATGGTTAGGGTTTGGAGATTTAGATTTACCGATTCTTGCTAACTGCTGTTCATACCAACCAATCTCTAATAAGGAAGCACTCTTATCTAGTAGTTTGATCCCCGTTCGGATTGGTTTTGCATCAACGGTTTCATAACTGCCAGTAAAGATTTTGTTTGCTAAGTCCGGCACTAAGGCAAAAGGTCTTGCAACGCCAACCATATCAATTTCTTCACTCGCAACCGCCTCCTCCATCCCTTTTTGTGTACGAAAGCCGCCTGTAACTACTATAGGTGTAGAGATTAATTTTTGAGCCTTTTTAGCATAGTCCATAAAATATGCTTCACGTTTGATTGTAGTTTCTTTTACATTTGTCCCCATCATAATCGGATTTTCATAATTTCCACCAGAAATTTCAATGAGATCCATCCCTATTTCGGACATTCTTTGAAGAACTTCCATAGACTCATCTTCAGTGAATCCACCCTTTTGAAAATCCGCAGAGTTAAGTTTAATACCGATCGGAAAAGAACTTCCTACTTGCTTACGGATTTCATTATACGTTTCTTCCAAAAATCTCATTCGATTTACTAACGTTCCGCCCCATTCATCTGTACGTTGATTATGGTAAGGAGATAAAAATTGGTTAACGAGATAGCCGTGTGCTGCATGGATTTGAACACCTGTAAAGCCTGCTTTTTTCGCAATTCTCGCCGCTTCTCCAAATCGGTTAATTACATCTACAATCTCTGACGCCACAAGAGCACGTGGTTCCTTGAAGAAACGTTGTAACCCACCTGTAAGAGGCACTGCACTCGGGGCTACAGGTTCTTTTGAAATCAATTTCGGTGATTGCTTTCCTGGATGATTCAGCTGCATCCACAAGTGGGTTCCATTTTCAGTTCCCGCTTTCGCCCACTTCATTAACATCTCCATATCCCGTTCATCTTCTATTGCGACGTTATTTGGCTCCCCTAAAGCATTTCGGTCGATCATAACGTTACCTGTTACAACAAGACCAGCGCCCCCGTCAGCCCACGTTTTATATAAAGTCACCAAGGCCGGACTCGGATTTTGATGAGCCGTCCCCAAAGCTTCACTCATGGCAGACTTAAATATTCTATTCTTAATGATGGTTCCATTTGGAAGGTGTAGAGCATTACTCAACACGGACTTTGATTGATTCATTTATCGTTTGTCTCCTTATTTTTCAAGTATTATAGAAAAGCCATTATGACATCAAGTTATTTTTGGTGAATTAGCTTTATTCAATAATTGCGTAGTTTAGTTTAATACAAAAATAAAGATGTATAGAATTAGAAGTAGTACAAAAATTATGATATTCATGTAGGCTTGAGCTTCATCTTCTTTTTTACGTATATCTCTTATGGATGTAAATAGAGTAAAACCGCCAAGTAACAATATATAATAAATCATATATTCAAATCTTTTTGTAACTAGCATAATGATACCTGCAAGTATGACTGTGATTGGTAATGCTATATTGAGTATTTTCATCACACCACTCCCTCTTTACTGATTTCAATAGCGGTATTTCAATTCTCTGGAAACGGATATGGTCTATTTTACCAATAAATTGAATAGACGGATTTCATTACTTATCTTAACAACCACGGAATATTTAATTGTATTTCAAATTGAACAGTCGGCTTAGGAAAGTCGTCTGGAACTAAATCTAAATCCTTTTCGTTAAAATCTATTTCGACCTCATCACAATTAGGTATCGAAACTCCTTTTTCACTATTTGTCAGTAGCTGTAATTCCGTTCTATCAATAATTTTACCGACAATATGATAAAGTGCGCTATATAGATGTGTACCATCATCATTTTCTATATACTCGGAAATCTCACCTTCTTTACGGGGGTCAATACCCAGTATATTAAATAAATGTTTGACTTCTGATGAGAATGTGTCACAAGCTAAAATATAATTAGCGCAATAATTGCAGTCACAATCTTCTGTGATAAAATGGTGCTTTTCATAAAATTGTCTTGTTTGGTTTACATCTATTTCTAGTACATAACTTCCTACCTTAATCCGATCCATTACTTCACCCTACTCAATATATAGTTTTATAAAAGGTATCTTCCATCTTCATTTTTAGTCAACTTAGCTCCATTTCAAATTCATGAATTGTATTCGGCAACGGAACGATCAACAAGCTTATAATAAAACTTTAATCGTATCTCCCGACAAATCTGCAAATCATATTTGGTTTTAACTCGCTCATGAATTTCTCCCAATAACTAACTTCTACACTTATTCATTGAGCATGCAATCTTCTTTTACAATAACAAAGAATATAGAATTGGTAAAACAGTATAATCATTTCATTCATTTCTAATAATGACTACTTTTGTAAATAAAAAAGCTACCTTTTAGAAAGGCAGCATAAACTTCCACAATCAAACATTGGTTTACTTAAAAGGCGTGATTGTCTAATTGTTGCTTGGATACTTGCACAATCAATTGGGTCGAGTATGCTCGAGTGATGGTTATACTATTATCACCGTATAGAAAATCATCTATTAACTCACTTACTTCATACCAACGATCGTGTTCTTCACCAAGGAAATGATCTCGGGCAATTGTGTACACCTCATTAGCATTATCAATTGCTAAGCCTGGATCATCCACGATTTGTCTCAACAAATATCGTACATAGTGTTTGGCACTATCATCGTAAGAGGGTTCCGTAATGTCTGGCTCATATAAAGCTCTGTTAAAGTACTCTTCTACTTCAAATATATTCAAGGGTTCTGTTAGAGAAACTAGTATATTCAAAGATGGCGTAGACATTCGATTGTGTAACATAGTAAAAGCCCACTCTATATAATCAATAGCTAGTACTGTACCTTCAAGTTTCTTATAATACAAAACTTCCGTTTCCATCACCATACTCCTCATATTGTGCGCATATTCTAAAAAAACACCTGATGCTGGAGTGGAATCTTTAAAGATTTATTATACCTTTGTAGAATTCACATCACCAATCACTTTATAAATCACACTACCAAAAGCTAATTGAATAGGAATTAACGAAAGTATAATAGCTATAAACTGACTAAGTGTCTTGATCCATCCAGTTAAGCCCAACACGTCATTAATCAAGATATTTGCTAGTTGAATAAGACCAAACACAATACCTACTGCGATAATAAATGCAATCAAGATTAAAATAATTTGTGAAACTTTAATCTTTTTTATATTTTTCATTTTACTAATACTACCATCAGAAATGGAAAAGAAAATATAAGTTAACGGCAATATCAATAAAAACCAATCTATATAACCAAATGCGATCCACGAAACACCTATTCCTAAAAGTAATATCCATCCCATGGTGTTAAACAATTTTTTATTCATCTAAACACCAGCCTTCCGTATGTAAGCTATAGCGTTATTTGGATTTTTTATTGAATAGGCGTTAATCCGTAATGATAAAATCTGCCTGCTTCCATAAATAACCCTACTTCTCACTTTTATTTAATGATCTAACTAGAATGACATATAACACGACCGACATCACGATCGCAGCTATATACATGTACCCGATGTCTATGCGTAATAACTTAGTTAGAAAACCGCTTACGAGTACGGACACGCCAGCTCCTACGATCAACCTGAATACTTTGAAAGAAACTAGTTTGTTACTTAATTCATGAAATAAAAATCCAACGACCGCACTAATTACAATAGAAAATATAAATACAGAAAAAAGCGTGAAATACAGAAACATTAAATCGCTTCCCTTCATGTAAGATCTTATGACTTTTTGCATACTTCGTGCTAGAGTAGCGCCCATATAACTGTTTAAGTAGAGATTTTTCTATTTATAAAATCTGTTTCCTGCATTTATATAAATAAGCATAAATGCGACGATGGCTATAAATAAAACTAGACCAAAGTAGAACAACGAGTTGTTATTGTACACATCACTGAGTAACCAAAAAACCATACTAAACGACAATGCGAACATCATCTTACCCATGAATTTGCAGAGTGCAACCACGTCATACTGTTCTTTTTCAACTGGAGACATAGTGTTATAGCCCGCAATCAGGATGGAACCTTTGCCATTCATAAATATAATTCCTAACCCCATAAATCCTCCAATAATTAGTAGCGTTATTATCATATCGATCCCTCGCTTCGATATTCTTTCTTACTTTACATACGAATGAATGTTTTAAAGGTTTCATTCCTTCATGAAATAGTTCGATTAATGAATTATTTTGTATGATGCTATAAAAGTCTAGTTATTTTCCGTGTCCAAACACAGTACCCACATTTAATCAATCTAAAAAACACCCGTATAAGAACATTCATGAATGTTTACACAAACATGTTCGTTTCTCACACAGGTGCTCATTTTTTTATTATAAAGCGACTTCTTTCAGCGCTTCCAAATGCTCGGTATCGAAGTGATAGGTTTCATTGCAGAAATGACAATTCGCTTCGGCGTGTCCATCCGTTTGAATCATGTCTTGAATTTCTTCGCTGCCTAAGCTGATAATTGCATTAGAGATGCGCTCTACAGAGCATTGACACTGAAATTGAACGGGCATACTTTCTAACACGGTAACATGTTCCGAACCTAACACGTGCTCAAGTATTTGTTCAGGTGTACTCCCTTCCTGGATCATGGAAGATAGTGGCGCAATTACTTTCATCCGTTCTTCAATCTTACTCATCACGTCTTCATCTGCGCCCGGCATGAGTTGAATAATAAAACCACCTGCGGCTTTAACGGTATTATCAGGATTTACTAACACACCTACTCCGACAGCGGATGCGGTTTGTTCAGATTTTGAAAGATACGATGTATAGTCTTCTCCAATTTCCCCGGAAATGAGAGGGATTTGTCCTACGAAAGGATACGTCAGCCCTACGTCCTTTGAAACTGTTAGCAATCCATTCGTTCCGACTGCCTTTCCGACTTCGTTCAATTCTACATCCGTTTGGGGATTCGAGACATATCCTCGAACTTCACCTTTTGCGTTCGAATCCACGATAATGGTACCAAGTGGGCCGCCACCATTAATTTTTACTGATATTTTCTCCTCACCCTTTAACATAGAGCCAAGAATTAAACCGGCAGTCATTGAACGTCCCAGGGCATCTGCAGCTGTTGGCCAAGCCGCATGCCGTCGCTGTGCTTCCGCTACTGTTGTAGTTGAGTTCACTGCGTACGCGCGCACTTGATTTTGATACGCCACTGCTTTTACTAAATAATCATTCATTCTATACACCCTTTCTATAGCCCTAAACGTTTAGTTTAGCTTTGTTTCACGTAATTTTTCGGGTGTGACATCATTTCCAAGCGGATCGATGACTGTTAAACCTGAAAATGTACCGATGACTTGTCCGCGGATTTCACGCAAGTAATCTTGACGTAATACTGTCTGCTCAACTACTTCGGCATTTGTTAAGCCTTCTTCACGCTGTTTTTTAGCTAATTCATTAATACGACCTAATTGATTGATCATGTAATTCCCTCATTTTCATTTATTATTTACGTATAAGTAGTTTACTATGTGCACTAAAATGCGGAACGACAAATTCTTGCAGCTCCTGTATCACTTCCGTTACCGGACGGTCTTCGTTACGGATCGCAAGAACGACGTGATTTACTCCGATATCTTGCAATGCATACAAATAATCGATTAAAAACTGATGACCGGATGTGAAGCCGACTTTTATCGGAATGGGTCTAGGTGCTGTATTCGGTTTCTCAGATAAATGAATAGTTAGAGGCTGTATGAACGGCTTAAATTCAGTTGTCGCTTGACGCCAAAGCTTAATCAGCTCTTGTTGGCGATTTGCTTCTTGGGCGTAAAACATCCAACCGTCTGTATTCTCAGCTAACCACTCTATCGTTTGTCCGGAATATCCGGTACCTAAAATCGGGATGTTAGACAATAGTGGCTTAGGAATCACATCGCCTGCTTCTAGTCCAACACGTTCCGACTGGATCGTAGGGAAAGACTCTTTCCATACTGTTTTCATTACGTCGATAGACTCCCTAAACAATTCATCACGTTGGTCTCGATTCACTTTAAATGCTGGGAATTCGATCGGGCGATCACCCGTTGCAACGCCTAGCAATAAGCGCTGATTGGATAAATCATCTAATGAAGCCGCTGACTTTGCTAAGTGAAGTGGATGCCGCAATGTCGTGACGACACTTGCCGTGCCTAGCGCGATTTTACTTGTATGCGCACTTACATAAGCGAGGAGTTGAAATGGATCATGCTTGACGCCAGCATCCCCGAAGTTCGGATCGTAAAGAGGTGAATCTCTTACATATAATGCCGCAAAGCCTGCATCTTCAGCTTGTTTCGCAAGCTTTATTTGCTCAGCTATATCCATCGGCATACGATAATCGGCAACTTGATCCATAGGAAATGTCAGGCCAAGTGTTAACTTATTTTCTTTGAACGTTCTAGCAAATCCTTGATGCGTTTGAAATGTATTCATTATCACTCCACCTAACTAGCCATCCTACTGACACTTACACCATTTTTTCTTTTAGCCATTCTTGCAGTGCTTGTACTTTCGGATTATATTCTGTATTTATTTCTTCATAAAGTGACGCAACCGTTTCGCGTTTTAGAATCGATTTCCACGAATTCTCCGCCTCCGCCATTAAAGCGGTTAATGCGCAGTCACTATCTTCTTCTAAATTAAGCATGTCATGAAAAACACCACTTGGAGTATAGAGTGACTGTTTGCCTTCGATCGCTAAATATATATCGTAGACACGAATCTCTTCAGGCTTTCTAGTTAACTTAAATCCACCTTTCACTCCAGGAACAGAAGTGATTAAATCCGCGCTGACTAATTTCCGTAAGATTTTTTGGGTATACGTAGGCGATGCGTGAAGTTGTTGACTAATAGCTTCCCCTGGTAATACCGCACGATCCGGTAGCATGTTCAGGATAAGAATGGCATATAAAGATTGTTCCACTCCGGTTTTCATCTGCATTACATCATCACCTTTTCTCACTCTTTTTTAATTGACAATTCCAACTTTACCATCATGGATAATCATTATCCTCTTTATAATAACACAGGATTTTAACTAAGTATAGTTTTCAACTTCGCTCCTTATAAAGAGTGTTTACAATCTATAGTATCAATTAAAAAGCTAGCAAGCAGATGGTAAAATACCGTCTGCTTGCTAGCTATGTCTTTTAGTACTATGAGCGTACTGATTTAACTTGCGATACTGTCAATCCATCACCAATCGGCAACAATATGGACGTCAACCGAGGATGCTGTGCTGTGTATTCATTGAACTTCCTCATATTCTGCGAGTATTGCTTGCCTAGGATGGACGAGTCCGCTACCGAACCGCCCGCCAATACATTATCAGCTACAATTACCGCATTCGGCTCAGCTAGCTCTAAACAACCGTCTAAATAGTTTCGGTAACTCTCCTTATCCGCGTCAATGAAAAAGAAATCGAACGTTTTCCCTTCCGCTTTTAACGCTTCTAAGCTATCTACAGCAGGTCCAGTTTTATACGTCACTTGTTCACCAAATCCTGCCTTCGTTAAATTAGATTTCGCTAACGTCGCAAATGACTCCTCTAATTCTAGCGAAGTCAAATGTCCTTCATCGCCAAATCCTCTCGCAAGACAAATACCGCTATATCCGCCAAGTGCACCTATTTCAAGAACATTTTTTGCGCCCGTCATCGAAACGAGCATCGTTAATGCTTTGCCTGACGCTGGAGAAACCGAGATCGAACGCATACCATTTTCTTGTATGGAGAATAACACACGATCGAGAATTTGATCAGTTGCAACAAAAGTTTGGTCAATATATTGGTTAATGTTTTTCATTAAATAACTTCCCCTCCAACTAGTAAATTAAATCCTCCATTATTCATTTAACACACTTTCCGCAAGCACTTTGGATTTATCGCCATACACTTTTGTAATATGCATATCTCCCCATGCACATAGCGAGCTTAAAATAGCTTCTAAACTTTGGCCGTATTCACTCAATTCATACTCTACTTTAGGCGGCACTTGATTATAGACAATTCTATTAATCACACCGTCCGCCTCTAATTCACGTAATTGTTGAGTTAACATCTTTTGTGTAATATTCGGCATCAATCGTTTTAATTCACTCGTCCGCTTTCTACCATGTGTCAAATGACAAAGTATTACACACTTCCACTTACCACCTATTACTTCCAATGTTGCTTCCACACTAATATTATATATTTTGCTCATTTCTATCGCCTCCACTATTGATAGGTACTAAAAGGTGCCTACATTACTTTAAAGTGCGTACTTCTCTTTTAGATTTCTATACTTCATACTAACATTTGCAGGTACACTTCACTACATCAAACGTATTGATGCCATGAATATTGCACGCAACTTATTAGTAGGAGGAACGTGAGAAGATGTCAATTGATAAAAAACGCAGTACATTTGCATTGCTTGCATTAGCTATCAGTGCATTTGCGATAGGTACTACCGAATTTGTGAGTGTCGGATTATTACCACTCATCGCTCAAGATTTAGATATTTCTGTTTCACTAGCCGGATTAACTATTTCCTTATATGCTGTAGGGGTGATGATCGGGGCTCCAATCCTCACTAGTTTAACTTCTAGGTTACCTAGAAAGTCCGTCTTAATCTGGATCATGGTCATATTTATTGTCGGAAACAGTATAGCCGCGGCCGCAACAAGTCTAAGCGTATTACTGTTTGCACGAATCATATCCGCATTTTCACACGGTGTGTTCATGTCTATTGGTGCTACAATCGCAGCGGATTTAGTGCCAGAAAATCGTAGAGCAAGTGCTATCTCCATCATGTTTACGGGATTAACAGTTGCTACAATTACAGGCGTTCCTTTTGGTACATTCATCGGTCAACAGGTAGGATGGCGTGCTGCTTTTGTTTTAATTGTGATTATAGGTGTGATTGGGCTTATTTCAAACAGCCTCCTAGTTCCGTCAAATTTACGACAGAGCGCACCAACTACATTGAAAGATCAAGCGAAACTCCTGACGAATAGTCGTTTACTAATAGTGTTCGCTATTACTGCCCTAGGTTATGGCGGAACGTTCGTCGTGTTCACCTACTTATCTCCTTTACTGCTTGAAGTGACCGGATTTAAGCAAAGCACGATTGTAATCATCTTGCTAGTCTATGGGATCGCAATTGCGATAGGAAATATGATTGGTGGAAAACTGTCCAATAAAAATCCGATAAATGCTCTGTTCTATATGTTTATCGCACAAGCCATCATTTTATTCGTATTAACATTCACTGCACCATTTAAAGTGGCGGGGTTAATAACTATTATACTGATGGGTATATTTGCTTTTATGAATGTTCCAGGACTTCAAATATATGTCGTCATCTTAGCGGAGCGATTCGTGCCGAGTGCAGTCGACGTAGCCTCCGCTATAAATATTGCTGCCTTTAATGCGGGGATAGCCATTGGTGCGTATCTCGGTGGAGTCGTTACGGATTCGATTGGTATTATTCATACACCTTGGATTGGAGCAAGTATGGTGATGTTCGCAGCCGTCTTAACGGGCATTAGCCGTTTGCTGGAGCGCAGAGACAATGTAACGGTACATTCAATGGAGGAGGTGATGTAATAAAAGCATGACGCACGATTATCCAACACTATGAAGGAGGAAGAAATTATATGAAAAACTTACAATCTACAACTACACTATCTAACGGGGTAGAAATGCCTTGGCTTGGTCTTGGTGTGTTTAAAGTGGAAGAAGGTACAGAGCTCGTAAACGTAGTGAAAACGGCAATTGAGCACGGCTATCGTAGTATCGATACAGCCGCGATTTACGGTAATGAAAGCAGCGTAGGTAAAGGTATAAAAGAAGCACAAGTGGATCGGAAAGAATTATTCATCACGTCTAAGGTATGGAATAGCGAACTAGGATATGAAAAAACACTTGTAGCTTTTGACGAGAGTATTACTAAACTCGGTCTTGACTACTTGGATCTATACCTTATTCACTGGCCTGTAGAAGGACAATTCAAAGAAGCGTGGCGCGCATTGGAAACCTTGTACGAAGAAGGAAAAGCTAAAGCGATTGGCGTAAGTAATTTTCAGCCGCATCATTTAGAAGAATTAATGAAAGATGCAAAAATCAAGCCAATGATCAATCAAGTCGAGTACCATCCTCGTTTATCCCAAAAAGAAGTACAGGCATTTTGCCAAAAGCACGACATCCAGATGGAAGCGTGGTCACCACTAATGCAAGGTGAGCTACTAGAGAATGCTGAATTACAAGAAATCGCAGACCGCTACAACAAATCCGTAGCCCAAGTAATTTTGCGTTGGGATTTACAAAATGGTGTAGTCTCAATTCCAAAATCAACGAAAGCCCATCGCATTGCTGAAAATGCGGATGTGTTTAACTTCGAACTCACTTCAGAGGATATGGAACAAATCAATAAATTAAATCAAGATCAGCGAATCGGACCAGATCCTGACAACTTCGATTTCTCATAATCAAAAATGAATACTGTCCGAATTGCGGTTCGTACAGTATTCATAAATTATCCGAGCATTAGGGAGCATCATAACTTCCATTGGAAATCCGATTCTGCAACTAAACGACAAAACCTCCCTACGTAAGGTAAGGAGGTTTTTTTATCGTGTAAAGTCTAGAAATAAGTAATCAAGCATGATGGTTTGTCAAAAGTATTTTAATTCTTCATTCGACTACCAAGAACAGAATCAAATAGTTGCCTTGCATACGTATGGGAAAAGTGAAATACTCCATCCTTTTTCACACTTTCATCTACCATTCGGCCATCCTTCATAACATAAATTCGATCACATGCATACATGACTGCTTGTAAGTCATGCGCAATGAATAAAATCGACATATCCATTTCTCGATTCAGCTCAAGAAGCAGGTCAATGATTTCTCTTTGAATCAATCGATCCAAATTGGATACGATTTCATCACAAATGAGCAGTTCAGGTTCAACTAACAGTGAGCGAAGCAAGTTGACGCGTTGCTGCTCACCGCCACTCAATTCTGAAGGATATCTACGTAAATACGTTTCCGATAATTTTACTCTTTCAAGCATTCGTCGAATATGCGCTTCACGATCTCCTTTCATCGCGCGGAGAGGTTCTAGTAATATTTCGCGCACCGTCCATGAAGGATTAAGCGCTGCTGATGCGTTTTGAAAAATTAATTGGCTCGATTGATAAAATGACTTTCGGTTTTTTCGTGTAACTAGTTGACCGTTGAATGCAATTGAGCCATCGTCTGCAGATTCAAGTTGCATCACGACACGAGAGAGCGTACTCTTTCCACAACCACTCTCTCCTACTAACCCCACAACTTCTCCTTTACTTACAGTCATGTCAACCCCATTTAACGCCTTTTTCGTCTGACTTCCACTGAAATAACTTTTCGAAACATTTGATACTTCTAACATCTGCCGTCCACTCCTAAAATCTACTCTCCAATAATCGCTTCGTATAGGCATGATGAGGATTCAAGAAAACTGTTTCCACTGTCCCCGTTTCTACTATGGTTCCTTGCTGCATAACCGCCATTTCATGAGCGGCTTCAGCAACGATGTCGAGGTCATGAGTAATGAGGAGAATCGTCGTACCTCGTTCTTCATTCAGACGAATTAGCAACTGAATGAATTCTTTTTGAAGCACCATATCGAGTGCCGATGTGGGCTCGTCCGCAATGAGTAAAGCAGGTTCCAGGTAAAATGCGCACGCAATCATACATCTTTGCAACATTCCACCGGATAATTGAAAAGGATATTGCTCGACAACTTCCCAAGCTAGGCCCAACTGGTCTAAAATTACATGCATTTTCTCATTGAATACATCTAACGTATCCCCGACACGTTCTCCCGAAAATGTATACAGTTGACGCCCCAGCTTCACGGAAGGATTAAAACTGTTCGAGGCGTCTTGGAATATAGTGAAAATATCTTGTCTTCTTAGGCTTGCCATCTCCTGAACAGACGCATCCAATATGTTTCGACCTTCGTACATGACATATCCGCTTACTTTTGCGTCTATAGGCAACAAGCCAAGCAGGGCGGATACTGTCATGCTCTTTCCGCTACCACTTTCACCAATCAGCGACGTGATTTTACCGCGCCTTATTGTGAAATCGACGTGCTTCGTAATATGCTGATTTTGTATTTTAATAGATAGATCTCTTACTTCAATCATTGACACGCCTCCTCTCTGGATTCTTCCACGCCTCTCCAATAAAATTGATAGCGAGAATGGTCAAGAAAATCAGAATGCCTGGAAATAATGCAATCCACCAAGCACCAATTAAAATATCATTTTGCGCGTAGTACAACATATTCCCCCAAGAAGGTATCGCTGGAGGTATTCCGATGCCGAGAAAACTAAGTGATACTTCCATAAATATCGCGCCAGCAAAATTAAATAGCGTTACGACAAAAATAGCGGGAATGCTGTTTTGCAGCAAATGACCCCAAAGTATTTTCCGAACAGGCGTACCGAACATATTGGCCATTTTAACAAATTCTTCTTCTTTGAGCCGAATGAATTCGGAACGCACAATCCTTGCGGTGACAAGCCACCCCGTCAATCCAATGAGTAGTGCCATGCCCCACATCCCGCCTTGAATGATTGCTTGAAACACCAAAATAATAATTAGGGAAGGAATGGTAATGAGTGCTTCCAACAACCGCATCATAACGGTATCGATCACTCCGCCGAAATAGCCACTAATCCCGCCATAGACAACTCCAATGACGAGTGACAAAATAACCGAACTACTTGCTACAGCTAGCGTTACTTTCCCACCTTCTAGTAAACGTGATAGAACATCTCTGCCTAAATGATCCGTTCCTAACCAATGCTCACTATTCGGTGCACTATATACTTCTTCCATATTCATTTCATTTGGACTAAATGGGGCAAGTAGGCTTGAAAACACCGTTAAAAAGACAATCAATCCAAGAAGGCAACACCAAAACCAAAGTGTTTTCCGTGACTTCATTTAGCGAACGCCCCCTTTGCGCAACTTTGGATCGATAGCGTACATAATGAGATCGACAATAAATAGTGTCACGACGACTAAAACACCCGTCACCATAATGCTGCCCATTAATAAAGGGAAATCCTTTGTTGCGACTGCCTTGACCGTCAATTGCCCTATTCCAGCCCAAGCAAATAATGATTCCACAATAATTGATCCACCAAAGAACGAAGGAATGGTTATAGCGATGTAATTCAAATAAGGAATGGACGCGTTGCGCACTATCCCCTTTCGAATAGACCTCTCCGTAACTCCATTTGCGCGTGCAACTTTCACATAGTATTGACAGTTTTCTATCTTAATACTTTCTTGTAGAAAACGAGCGTAAATTCCCACATGGGTCACAATGAGCACGCTAGCGGGCATAATAAGGTGACGGACTTTATCTACAACACCGCCATTCCCATCTACATCGCTAGATCCAGAAGAAGGAAGAACCCCTAGAGTTACAGCAAAGAAGTAGATGAACAAAATACCAAGCCAAAAGGCAGGTATGGAGGACGTCGCGATACTAAATGTGGAAAGTCCTTTATCCCAAATAGAACCTGCCCTCATACCCGCCACTGTGCCTAACCAGATGGAACCTATGACAATGAAAAACATCGTTACGCTAAATAACAGCAACGTATTCGGTAGCCTTTCCATGATGATCTCAGAAACAGGTCTGCCTTCTTTAGAGGACGTTCCTAAATTCCCTTTGACTGTCTCACCTAGCCATGCAACGTATTGCTCGGCAACTGGACGGTCTAATGCGTATGCACGGGTAATGCGTTCTTTTTCGGCTGCCGTTAACGTCTGCGCATTGCCTCCATAGAAAGCAGTAGCAGGATCTCCAGGCGCTGCTTGCATAATGAAAAAAGAGAGGAAGCTAACGATGAAGAGGACCACAATCCCCATCACCATTCGCTTCCCAACCCATTTACTGATCATTCCACTTCCACTCCTCGACGTTCCAGAGGAAACCAGATCCATGATGACCTAGCGTTCGTTCTTTCACACCACTCACATTTTTGTTTATCCCATACACTGCATTTTCGTAGGCAATAAAGTCAAATGCCGGATCATTCGCAAGTTCTTCTTGAAACTGCATATAAATTGCTTTACGTTCTTCCGGATCCGTTGTTGTACGTCCTTTCGCAAGCAGTTCATCCACTTTTTCATTTGAATAACTACCATAGTTATAACCGGAGCTCTTTATGCTCGATTCATCCGAATGGAATAATAGGTGTGTATGATGATCTGCATCATACGGACTGCCCCATCCAACCATAAACGCATCTGCGTCTTCTATCGTAATCGCGCTCCAGTCAAGCGCTGCTACTTTTACATCCGCACCAATATCTTTAAATCCTTCGGCAACATAATTTGCCATGTTCACTCGAACAGTATCACTTGCAGGCGCAGTAATCGTAAATGATAGTTTTTCTCCGTTTTTAGAACGAATACCATCCTCATTTTCTTTCCAACCCGCTTCATCTAAAAGCGCATTCGCTTTCTCTAAGTTATATGTGTACTTTTCAATTTGGTCATTATTGAACTCATGATTTTGCAATGGTGAATAGGCAACAGAACCATGTCCTTTTAATATGCCTTTTACTATTTGCTCTCGATCGGTTGCGTAACTAAATGCACGACGCACATTGACATCTTTCCAAAGGTCCAAATTCATATTGAATAAAATGCCACGATAATCCGCTGATTCTATATCGTATATAGTTAAGTTCTCTTCCCTTTCTAAGTTTTCAACTTGTACAGGATCCAACAATGCAACATCCACCTCGCCCGACTTCAACTGAAGTGCACGGACATTACTATCTGGAATAAACTTAAATATTACTTTTTCAATCGAAGGCTTTGTTCCAAAAAATTCACTATATGCTTGTAAGGTCAATGAATTGCCACGATCCCATTTATCAAACATATATGGCCCTGCACCAATCGGATGGCTGTTAAAGTCAGCTGTTCTCATATCGACTCCTTCAAATGCATGTTTCGGAAGAATCGGTACCGTTAACTTGTCTAGTAACGGTGTGAATGGCTGTTTTAATGTAATTTCGACGGTATAGTCATCCAGCGTTTTAGTAGATGCTACTTCTTCAAAATCAGATTTCAAAAATGACGCGTTTTGATCATCCATAATACTCTCAATCGTGAACACTACATCATCTGCTGTAAGTTCTTCCCCGTCGTGAAATGTAATGCCTTCTTTTAGCTTAAACGTATACGTAAGTTTGTCCTCTGACACATCATAAGAATCTGCGATATCCGTAACTACCTTATTACTTTCATCAAATCGCATGATTCCACGAAACAACAGTGCATCTAGATTCGTTTCTTCGAGGATCGGGTTAAGCCCTTCGAACTCTTCTTCAGAAGCATAAATGAGGCGATTCTCATTAGACGGAGTTGATTCTTTTACATCCTCTTTTTTAGTACATCCTGCCACAATTACTACAAGTACCATGAAAAGTACAAGTAACTTCTTATTAAATATAATCATTGATTTCTCCTTTATAGCGTAATATTTTCTGCATTTCACAATTATTTCATGTTCGTCTACATTTGTCCTGTATAACGGTTTAAATTTCCATTATAGACGAATTACAAATTGGGTAGAACTTTTCTAGCGCCTAATATCAACCAAGTGCTCAATACAAATGGCATCGTCAATGCGGGCAGTCCTAACGGCAATAACCAAATACTAACACTCGCCATGAGCGGGACTGTAATACAGGCCGCCACCACACCTGTAATAGGTGCATAGCGATTTTCCTTCGTGTTATACACGACCGTTACGGCTAGAATGGTTAAAATAGCATTGTACCCATATAAACCTAACATGATCAGCGTATGCTCTCCGGCTAAAGCAAGAGCTGTAACACATGCCACCACATTACCAATCACCGCATATATGCCCATTTTCCTGCTAGCCCAAAATACTGCAATGAATAATAAAAGACCAGGTAAAGTATCTGTGAGAAAGAAGATTTGACCGATCCCATTGAAAGTTGCTTGGAGTAGATTGATTTTACCTTCTATATGCAATTCCCAATTAGCTAAACTCTGAGGAGAAAGTGAATCACTTAACTTGATACTATCAAGCTTATAGGATGCTAGCAATGTAAACCAAGTGAATAAAATAAATGGTAATGTCAGGATTGGAATGCCGAGGCGGCCTAAGAAATACATAAGTGTAGCTGTAAATATCGCAGTGACCGCTGCTCCTACCAATGCCACGATCCAGGCAGTAGGTCCGGTCAAAAATGTTTGTAGCACTAATCCGGTAAGCACAGAGTTATAACTCATCAAACCTTTACTGACCAATGTTTGATCCGCGCCGCCTATTTTTGCAACTAGCGTACCAATCATAGCGGATAAAAGGGCAATGATGCCTAATGAAAGTGACGATACTGTAATAGCTAATAAAATCAGAAGGCCAGTTATCGTATTTTCGATATAAATGATTTGAGATATTCCTTTAATGGATTCTTTAAGAAAAGTCGTGAAACTTCCTTCTTTTATCATCTGCATCTTTTGATTAGCTCTTTTTTCCGCTCCCATATTCCTCACCTACTTCGTTTACTGTAGTAATCTGCTGATTCAAATGTTATTGCATTGTTATGAAGTGAATTAATTACCCGATTATCAAGTTTATAGCCAATGGTCAAGTTCTTATACATTCAATGCACTTTTTTGCGCGTTCAACTGAGCGAGTGTATAAACTATACTTCCTAAAACATATGATTTTATGAAATAGAACGTCTCCGGCTATTGCTCATCATAATCGTATTATGCTTTAAATTTCTTGGACAAGATTCATTTGTCTGTTCATGCCCATAACGTAAGAGTGTGTAAGGGAATAAGGATTTAAAAAGATGATGGTACAAAACACGTGATAGTAGATGGAATGACCCGAGTATTGATTTTTAATCTATGCTTCTTCTGTCCTTCACAGATTTCAAGGGAAAGCGGGGTGTCTATAAATGGAATACTTACAGAATCTTTGCCAGCAATATGCCCAGATCGTTAACGGAAAGCCTAAAATAGAAAAAGGTATCTGCACTGTAGAAATAGGTAGAAACTTTCACTTGACTATACAAGGCCGTGAAAGTAAAAGTGCGCTTCCAGCCGGAATGACATTTGAATCACTGGATGCTCAAGGAAATGCACTCAATCTTGCAGAAGTAGTAGTACTTCAAGAAGAATTGCCCGGATTTATTTATGCTCTCACTAGAAACGGGTTAATCGTAAGCGCGATTCATAATCATTGGGTTTTCACTAACCCAACTATTCTCTATGTTCATGTCCAATCTGTTGAGCCACCACTTTCTTTCGCCAGAAAATTCGCAGAAGCGTTTAGTGTCTTGAAGCATTAACATAAGAACTTTTATATGATGTTACTCTTCTTCGATTTCCTAGAATACGAAATCTGCTAATATTTACAAAGTTACTGTAGATAAGACTGCTGACCGTCTATAATCAACCAAATGAAGAATCGTATTCTTGAAATCAGACACACTGAAAACTTTCGGCACCTATATAGTTCTCTGACTAAAAAACCTACTCTAGACATCACAGTATTTTGTATTTGAATAAAATGGTCATCCCGGTATTCATAATAAAATGAACAAAAACCGGAACTAAAATATTGTTTGTCTTAAAATATATCCAACCCAAAACTAGACTTGGGATACAGATCGTTACTAACATCATAGGCTTTTTAAAGTACTGGATATGGATGATCAAAAACAATAAAGTTGTTAATACAATCGCAATCCCTTGGACATTTGTACTTATGTAAAGTAGGTTTTGAATAATACCTCTAAATAACGTCTCTTCAAACAATGCAGCTATAAACATGAAAGTAATAATACTTGTCAATGAATGGTCTTGATAGGTTTTATTGGTATCATCAATATAATGTGAAGGAATAGCAAAGGCTAAGACGACCCCGAATATTAATAAAGCAACAGAAGAAACCAGCGCAATCATTATAGATTCTATAGGTTTGTCAAAGGAAAGTACGTTTTGAATTGCGAGTACATCGAAAATCACAAATGCAAAGATAACAGCAAAACAAATGAATGTAAACAAAGAAAACATAGAAATTGCATCTTTCATTTTGAACGCAGGCTTTTTATTTTCTAAACTGTTCTTCACATGATCCATATATGACGTCCTCTCTAGATGACTTTAATAAAACTAGAATAGTGTAAATACCCATCACTACTTTTTCAGCAAAACAAAATAGCTCTATTACTGGACGAAAACGGTTTAATTATTAAAACAGTCTTCATAGTTCATATAGTTTATTTATCATAAAGCAATAATTTTACTACTCTACTGACAACTCGTTCAAAAACGGTAATAATTCTTTTTCAAAGTCGACCGATTCATCATTGGCCAGTTGACGTAAATATTGTGCTGTTTTCGACTTTTGTTCAGCTGATAATTGTGCATATAAATCAGGATCAACAAATTCCTTCACAATACGTGCTACCGTGTACATTTCAGAATCTGTTGTCATACGCATATAGTTATATTGCACTTCCGCATATCCATACAGTGTATATAATGGTGATACATACTCTTTTTCGTACCCTTCATTTTCAAAAAAGAGCGCACTATCCCTTAGCATATCTTGAATGCCGTTTTCCATTCCTGCTTCATAAACAGATTTTTTATTATAAAATACACATGTCGTAATTACAAATAGGGTTGTCAATATGAACAATATAATTAGACTTGCTTTTACTTTCATAGAATCCCCCCAACTTCTCCAAATCAAGTAAAGTACACCCCGTTGTTCTCCACGTTAAGCGCGCCAATTACTGAACGGGTTTCCGGTAACAGTGAAGTTTGTAATCATTTAATTACTGTGTAATGCAATTCAACAAACTGATTGAAAGGTCTAGTGCCTTTTAGGGATAGATCGAGTGCATAATCGGCTGGTTTAAATAAAGGAATTCCCTCTCCGATGATTGTTGGTGCAACGGTTATGATCAGTTCATCGACTAACTTTTCCTTTAAAAATGTATGTAGTATATCTCCACCACCAACTATCCAGATATCTTTTCCTTCTTCTTTTTTTAAATTATTTGTAAATCCCACAATATCTCCTTTTATAAATGTAACGTCATTTGTATCCGTTACGGACGATCTTGAAAAAACATAACTATTTTTAGTTGAATAAGGATATTGACCTTTTTCTTGTTCCATAATCCAATCATATGTCCTCTTTCCCATTAAGATTGTATCTATCGTTTCGAAAAACTCCGAATAGCCATTATCTCCTTCCCCCTCCACTTGAAATAACCAATCAAGTGAGTCATCTTTTGTTGCGATATAACCATCTAAACTCTGAGCAATAAATAATACTAACTTTCTTTGTTTTTTCATACTAATCCTCCTACTAAATTTATCTGATTTTCTCCGCCAGCTCTAAAATAATCCCCTCTGGACCACGAACGTAGCATAGCTTATAACTTTCTTCATATTGCTGTATTTCACTAAACTTTCCTATACCTTTTGGTAGCCGTACGCTTGTTTATACTATTATGTTTAAAACTAGACCCAAGACAAGCACGTATATCCACATAACAGAAAGGATTGACAGTACGTATAACTGCTTGTGAAATTCCTTCTATTATATATTTCACCTTTATTAATACACGTCTTAGGTGATTTTCTTTCCGTCTTCTCTTATACTACTAATATATCAACGGAAAGGAATTACTTCATGATTACACAATTTTTCTCCTACTACAAGCCACATCGGCGCTTGTTTTTGATCGATTTTTTTAGCGCCATTTTCGTAGCACTTCTTGAACTAGCATTCCCTCTCGCTGTTCAGTGGTTTATCGACGGACTCCTGCCGTCAGGAGATTGGAACCGAATTATCACCGTGAGTTTCTTACTATTGCTCGTCTATTTAGTGAGTACGTTCCTTCATTATATTGTGAGTTATTTAGGACATAAACTCGGAATTAATATCGAAACCGATATGCGTCGTGAATTGTTCGAACATGTGCAGAAGCAATCATTCCGATTTTTTGACAATACAAAAACCGGCCATATTATGACGCGCATCACGACCGATTTATTCGATATCGGTGAATTGGCTCACCATGGACCAGAAGATGCTTTCATAGCGATCATGACTATTCTAGGTGCATTCGGAATCATGTATACGATCAATCCTGAACTCGCTTTAATCGCCATCGTGATGGTACCGCTGCTCGCAGTAGTCGTCTCCTTCTCGAATAAGAAGATGAATGCAGCATGGCATAAGATGTATCAAAATATTGCGGATGTCAACGGGCGGGTTGAAGATTCTGTTTCGGGTTCACGCGTAGTGAAATCATTTACGAATGAAAACTTTGAATTACGTCGTTTTCAGGAAGACAATGATCAGTTCCGCTTAGCTAAACTAAAAGCGTATAAAGTTATGGCGTGGGCTACGTCTTCAATGTATATGCTCACTCGCCTCGTCACACTCGTCATTTTAATAGTCGGTGCCTGGTTCACAGTAAATGATAAATTAACATATGGTGAACTAGTCAGTTTTATTTTATTTAGCAATATTTTAATTAAACCTATTGATAAAATTAGTGCTTTGCTGGAATTGTATCCAAAAGGTATGGCGGGTTTCAGTCGTTTCCGCGCATTAATTAACCAAGAGCCAGAGATAAAAGATGTGAAGAACGCAAAAGTCGTTGATCAGTTACGCGGAGATATAACACTTCATGACGTGACATTTGGTTACGACGCTGAGCGACCCGTCTTACGCAATATCGACTTAACGATTCACGCTGGACAAACTGTTGCGTTCGTCGGTCCGTCAGGTGCTGGAAAGACGACTATTTGTTCACTCATTCCTCGTTTTTATGAAGTCAATGAAGGGTCTATTTCAATTGACGGATTAGATATTCGAGAAATGACGCAGAAATCATTACGCAGTCAAATTGGAATCGTTCAGCAAGACGTGTTCTTATTTACAGGAACGATTCGAGATAATATTGCGTACGGTAAACTGGATGCAACAGACGATGAAGTATTTAAAGCGGCAGAAAAAGCCCATCTTACCGATTTGATCAATAGCATGCCGAATGGTTATGACACACAAATTGGGGAACGTGGATTAAAACTATCAGGTGGTCAAAAGCAACGCCTGGCCATCGCTCGGATGTTCTTGAAAAATCCACCGATTCTTATTCTAGATGAAGCGACTTCCGCACTTGATACAGAAACAGAGCGCATTATTCAACAATCACTAGAGGAATTATCCGTTAATCGCACCACACTCATTATCGCGCATCGCCTCACCACGATTCGCAATGCCGACCAAGTCATCGTGATGACGGAAGACGGTATTGAAGAGCAAGGAACGTATGAAAATTTAGTACGTCAAAAAGGTACATTCGCTCAATTGCATCAAGCTAACCAAGTATAAGTAAATAGGAAAATACCTGTGACGCAAACATACAAGTTTGCGTCACAGGTATTTTATTTACATTTAATTAACGTTTCCAAACGTCAGCATATTCTTCTTTTCGTTCAAATTCTAGCTTAGCGAATGGACACAAAGGTAGAATCTTCCTATCTTCAGCACGTGCTTTAGTCACCACTTCTTTTACCAATGATTGAGCAATACCTTTTCCTCTTAATGAAGGATCAACGAATGTATGATCAATAATAAAGATTGCGGGATTAGGCGTAGTAAAAGTAATCTCAGCAATTAATTGACCTTCGTCATTTTCTAAATAAAAGCGATTTTCCCCTTTTAAAAACGTAACTTTCTCCGAGTCCTCTTTTTTAATATAACCCAATGCTCCCGATGGACATGCATCAATGACCTTCATCACTTGATTGGCTTCTCCGTTATCGGGCAAAATCCACGGTCTGCGTTTCGGATTAAACACTTCCGCGTTTCCACGAGCGCAAACTCCTGCATGTTCACATTTTTTTATTGAATAAAAAATGTCTAGATCTGACCCTACATATTTCTTATAACCGTCATTTAAATAATTCTCTTCGACTTTGTTCATCAAAACCAACCTCCCTGAGTTATGAATACTTTATGGTAATGTAAAACAACTAACATTAACTTACTATAAAGATAGTACATTCAATATAATTTTACAATCGTTTTTAGTGCATATTTCGACAATATTCTGTTAATTATCTATAAATGGATAACGCTCATGAATAGACTTGATAATTAGAAATCTTTATAAAAATACCTGTGCCGTAATCAAACGTGAATGTCTAAAACACTCATGAATGATTAAAGCACAGGTACTTATACATATGGAGATAAAGCGAATTCGTTACCAACGACTATCTTAGAAATCACTCCAAACGCATAGTCGTAATGCACGTATTGTCCCCTTCGAATGTAGTAATTTCAGATACAGTTTCTCTCGCATCTTGTTTAATCGTTACCGTGAATGTGTCATCACGTGGAAGCCACAAGTCGATAAATCCATTAGCTTCAGTTGTTTTGACGTCATCGAGAATTACATTTCCTTCAGAATCTTCTATATGCACATCGAATTCTTCCTCAACGAGTTCACCTTGACAGCCTGTTAGACTATGGACATCACAAGGGTGTGTAGTGTTAACGAATGGAGCAATCGAGACAAAAAATTCATCTTCAGGAAGATCATACTTCGTCACGTTTTTATCATCATCTGTCACAATTAGTTCAGACGATGTAATTGAAGCGGACGCAGCTACAGCATTTCTCACCGTATAGTCTTTTACTAATTTTTTAATATCTACTGTCTCTTGTGGTTTTGGTGATGGTTGTACTTCATTATTCGCATTTTCATTGCTGCAACCAACTGACAAAGCGGTGATTAGTAGCAATATGGCCATTAATTTCCCTTTCATCTTCTCACAACCTATTCCAATTATTTTTGTGTCTGTTTAGAAGAACTTATGTAACAAATGTTTGACCTTTTATAAAACGTGTATATGATCTTTACTTACATACAATGAAAAGAGCTGCGCGAGGCAACTCCATCATTGAAACATTACTTTTCTGATAGCTCGTCTTCAACAACCCATTTGTGATTTAGTACTTCTTCTCCATCAGTTGTTGACGCATAATCGATCATATAGACAGTCGTCTGTTCTACAGATTCAATTTCTGCTGTCGCGCCTTCCATGCCTTCCATATGATCAGCGAGTACAGTTACTTCAGTTCCTTTGTCTAGAGGAGCTGGAGCCGGATCTTCTAGTTCTTCATGAACTACCCATTTATGATCCAACACTTTCTCGCCGCCATCTGTCGGTGTATAGTTGATAGAATAGGCAACTGTATCAAATGCGCCAACGATAGTTGCAGTAGCCCCCTTCATACCTGCCATATGGTCCGTTTCAATAATAGCTTCAGATCCTACCGGGTATGTCGGGTTTTCCGCTTCCATTAAACCTTCGGGAATACTGCCGTCGCTCGAATGGTCCATCCCTTCCATATCATTGTGTGAAGTTTCTTCACTCTTAACAGGCTCTTCCTCTGTTGGCGTCGCCGCTCCACATCCAGCAAGCACTAGAGCAAACGCTGCACTTATTGAAAGTACTTGTTTTTTCATATGTCTTCACTCCTTCATTAAGTTAATATTAGTATAGCAATTTCTGTTCTTAGTTTAAGCTAAATCCCTAAACTCCTAACAAACTCCTTAATTGCCATAAGGCTTACGTACAAAGCTTTGCTCGTTTTTTATAAGATGGCCAGTCACACTTAATGGATGCTTTCTGCATACATTTTCGATACGTTTATCTTATACTGCTCGATAGAGGGAAAAGGAGCGCATGCTATGAATAAAATCTCAACGAAGTTAGCAGCTTCATTCATTATTTCATTTCTTATTTTGGATACATTGTTAATGGTCTATTTACATCAGACGATCACACATGCCCGGGTGGATGAAGAACTAGATCGACTCTTAAAAACGGGTAGCAATCATCGAAATGTGTTGGAGGATAATTATACTGAAACGACTTTGCATCATATTATTCTTATGGAAAGCGGTGGTGAACGAGACGTCGCGATTCTCGATGATAGAGGAAATATCGTACAGCATTCACTGGATACTGAAGGTATTCTCGGTCCATATGTATCCCAAGTAAATGAAAAGCTACTGACTGAAGATACTATATTACCCGTTGATTGGGAGAAGTCTCCTTATCTTGTCAGTGTGCATCCGTATGAAGCAAAAGGTGTTTCAGGGAATCTTGTCATGCTGCAAAGTACGGTTCCTATACGACAACTTGTCAATCAACTCAATGTACATTTTCTACTTGCAGGTGGTGGAAGCATTGTCGTTCTGTTCGTTGTCTACTTATTACTATCTAAATGGTTAACACGCCCACTCATTCGAATGAAAGAAGCAACGGAACAGATGAGCGAAGGTTTGTACGATGTGGACTTGCCGAAGCTTTCGAATGATGAGCTGGGAGAACTCGCAGCTTCCATCCGGAAATTATCGAATGACTTGAGTCGTGTCAAACGCGAACGAAAAGAGTTTCTAGCGTCCGTGTCTCACGAAATGGGAACCCCCCTTACGTACTTGATCGGTTATGCCAAAGTGGCTCAACGCACAGAACTGAGTGATACAGAGCGGTTCAACTACTTATCGATTATTGAAGAAGAAGCCGAGCGCTTAAAAACACTCGTGAAAAACTTGATGGATTTAGCGCAAATGGATGAAATGACGTTCACTGTGACGAAAACCGAATTCTCTGCTGAAGAGTTCATCCGAGATATTGTACAGCTCGTCCAACCATCTTTTGATTTGAAAGGAATTACGCTTCTGATTGAACAAGCTGGCGATTTTCCTATCGTGGCAGATCGAATGCGTCTTGAACAAATTATTCTTAATCTGTTAGACAACGCGCTACATTATTCTGAAACTGGCAGTACCGTAATCGTTCGTGCGTTTCAAGATAAAAAGCATAGCATTTTACAAGTGGAAGATAGCGGATGCGGCATTGCAGTTGAAAATCAGCAACAAATATTTGAAAAGCTCTACCGTGTCGAGAAATCGCGTTCCCGTTCATTTGGCGGTGCTGGTCTTGGTTTGGCGACGGTGAAGGAATTAACAGAAGCGCACGGTGGCACGATCGAGGTAGAAAGCGAATTAGAAAAAGGTAGTATCTTTACGGTACGATTATAATGAAAGTAGATGATGCATATGAAAACAATTTTGCTAGTTGATGATGAACAACGCATGCTCGATCTGCTCGAACTATTCCTCGCACCACACGGATATCGTTGCTTGCAAGCGACTGACGGCCAAAAAGCACTTGAGCTATTCAGCGTGGAGGACGTACATCTTGTATTGCTCGATGTCATGATGCCTGGCATGGATGGCTGGGAAGTTTGCCGCAGAATTAGAGATGTTTCAGCTGTACCTGTAATTTTATTGACGGCTCGATCTGATAAATCTGATGTTGTAAAAGGACTTGACCAAGGGGCGGATGATTATATTACAAAACCATTTGACGAGCGCGAACTTACCGCGAGAGTGCGCGTGGCATTACGGCGTACAGAGGACGACAATCAACCGAAGTCTATTCATGAAGGTCCATTCACTCTTAACTTGGAGTCCTATTCCATCCTATACGACACGCAGGAAGTTCGTCTTACATTAAAGGAATTCTATATTATTGAAGCGATGATGACTCGGCCAAATCGGACGTTCACACGGGAAGACTTGCTTCAAGTAGCTTGGGAATATGATACGTATACGGAAGTTCGAACAGTCGATTCGCATATTCGAAATCTACGAGATAAGTTGAGGAAATCGAATTTCCCCATTGACGAGATTTTGATGACAGTTTGGGGTATCGGCTATAAGTGGAGATAATTACAGATCATGCTATACACATAAAAAAGGCTACTTTCCATGAATGAATGGAAAGTAGCCTTCTCTTATTGATCGGCATGCCGACGATTGACTCTTTTGCCCTGTTGTACATAGGAGTATGTAACTCTCGTTATAGCAAACTTGGTGATTTTTTCTTAATTACGTAAAATAACATACACTAGATATACAACGTACGCTACAGCTAACATGAGACCTTCACGCTTACCAATTTTGAAGCCCGTTCTAGCGAATAGCAATAATACTAAGGTCAATACAAGCATTATGATGACGTCAATAAATACTTTATCGTTCACCGCGATGGGCGTAATGACAGAGGAGGCCCCGAGAACAAACAGGATGTTGAAAATATTGCTCCCGACGATGTTCCCTAAAGCAATTTCGCTCTCCTTTTTCAATGCCGCTGAAATCGATGTAACTAATTCAGGCAGAGAAGTACCGATTGCGATAATCGTAAGACCTACCAATGTTTCACTCATGCCAAGAGAATAAGCGATTTTCGTGGCGTTACTTACGACTAAATCTCCTCCGAAAATAATTGCTGCCAGCCCGACTAAAGTAATTAGTATATTCTTGCCCCACTTCACATTCTCAGTGGCTTGTGTAAGCGTAGAATTTTGACGGCTTCTAAGACCAAGTTCGATCACATAGTACATAAAGATTGAAAGGAATAGCAAGAAAATTATTCCATCACCACGGGTAATCATATTGCTACTGAAGCCTTGTAGTGCCATATCACTCATCAACACCAACATCACTATACCCGCCAGCAAAGTAAACGGAATCTCTTTCCGTATCGTTTCACTTTGTACCTTCAGCGGAAACAGAAATGCTGCCATCCCGACAACGATCGTAATATTGAATATATTACTCCCCACTACGTTCCCTACTGCGACGTCCGCGTTTCCGCCCATCGCTGCAATTATACTGACCGTCGCTTCTGGTGAGCTAGTTCCAAGTGCTACAATAGTCAGCCCAATCAATATAGGTGGAATTTGTAAAAGTCTTGCGATATTTGAAGAACCATCCACGAAATAGTCGGCCCCTTTTATTAATAATACAAATCCAATAATGAGTAAAACATAGGACATATATTGGTTACCTCCTCCATAGGAATGATATTTCTAATTAGCTGTATGCAAGCGTGTCTAGACTACAATAAAATAATTGCTTCAATTACTGCATACTTGAGGCACATAATGACATGCACCATGATGAAAAACAGAATATGTATTTGACTTTACTTCCCCATAGCATTCATCCTTCTCAATCCCAGATATGTTATACGATGTAAGCTCTACTACTTTGCTCCTTCCCTCTTTTGTTTTTTCATTTTTGATTATCTCACGTCATCACTACTTATGCATCTTACAAGTCATACAAAGACATTCACTTCTCGTCATTACATGCTCTCTTGAGTGGTGTTGAAATCTTTTATAAAAATAGCTTGTCCATAGATCTATCTTTACAGACAAGCCAGCGATATACTTTTCTACAAACTTACTATAGGACTGAATGTACAATATTTTGGAGATTTTCTTCTGATTACGCATTTCTGTTTCCTCACCGATCACATAAGTTACATGTAAATAACGGAACCTATGGAAATTAAAAGTATAATTACTCTTTGAAAACCGATTAAGGTATGGTAGACTGTTCCTGTTCGAACAATTAAATACTATAACTAGGGGTGTCCAACGTTATTGGACTGAGATGGAATGATAGTACACGCATTCCGGACTCTTTGGACCTGATCTGGCTCGTACCAGCGTAGGGAAGTTTTCATTTTATCAGCGACGCGTATTTTTGCGTTTTGAAGACCAGGTCCTATCTACGGAACTGGTCTTTTTTGTTGCCGATTCCCATCACTTAAATCGAGTCATGTCGCCCCTTAAAAGGAGACGATGACAAAATGCAAGAGAAGAAAGAAGAAATCCATATCCATGAATGTTTTCCAGCCAGTAGAAAGATTTACGTACGAGGAAGTCGTCCAGACATACTCGTACCAATGCGTGAAATTGAGCTATCACCAACTGTAACTGATCAAGGTGAAATAGCGAATGAACCTTTCCGTGTGTATGATACAAGCGGTAAATATACGGAAGCTGGTTATCAAGTGGATATCAAAAAAGGACTTCCAATTATCAAGAAGAACTGGATAATTGAACGAAATGACGTGGAAGAGTATGAAGGCAGGCAAGTGAAGCCGCGGGATAATGGATATCGTTCACTAGAAAATATGCAAAAAGATGCAGAATTTCCATTGTTGAAACGTAAGCCATTACGTGCAAAAAGCGGCATGAATGTTACACAAATGCATTATGCGCGCAAAGGAATCATAACACCTGAAATGGAGTTCATTGCAATCCGTGAAAATGTAACGCCTGAACTTGTACGGGATGAAGTAGCGAAAGGACGGGCAATTATTCCGTCTAATATTAACCACCCAGAAGCGGAACCGATGATTATCGGAAGTAAATTCCATGTGAAAATCAATGCGAATATCGGTAATTCTGCTGTCTCCTCATCGATTGCTAAAGAAGTGGAAAAAATGACATGGGCTACACGTTGGGGTGCAGACAATATCATGGATTTGTCAACAGGAAAGAACATTCACACAACACGTGAATGGATCATCCGCAACTCCCCTGTCCCAGTAGGAACGGTACCACTTTATCAAGCGTTGGAAAAAGTGAACGGCAAAGTGGAGGATCTCTCATGGGAAGTATTCCGCGACACATTGATCGAACAAGCAGAGCAGGGTGTCAGCTACTTTACAATCCATGCGGGTGTTCTACTCCGTTATATTCCCATGACGATTCATCGTGTGACTGGAATTGTCTCACGGGGTGGTTCTATTATGGCACAGTGGTGTATGTTGCATCATAAAGAAAGTTTTCTCTACACACACTTTGAAGATATATGTGAAATTATGAAACAGTACGATATCGCGTTTTCATTAGGAGATGGATTACGTCCCGGCTCAATTGCTGATGCCAATGACGAGGCACAATTCGCTGAACTTGAAACACTTGGCGAACTGACGAAAATTGCGTGGACACATGATGTGCAAGTCATGGTAGAAGGTCCTGGACATGTGCCAATGCATTTGATTAAGGAAAACGTTGATAAGCAAATGGAGATTTGCCAAGAAGCACCTTTCTATACGCTCGGTCCTTTGACGACAGATATTGCGCCTGCTTATGACCACATCACATCTGCTATTGGTGCAGCTATGATCGGTTGGTTCGGAACGGCAATGTTATGCTATGTAACTCCTAAAGAACATCTTGGTTTACCGAATAAAGATGATGTGCGTGAAGGCGTCATTACGTATAAAATCGCAGCCCATGCAGCTGATTTAGCTAAAGGTCATCCGAATGCACACAAACGTGACGACGCATTATCAAAAGCCCGTTTCGAATTCCGTTGGCGAGATCAATTTAATTTAAGTTTGGATCCTGAACGCGCGATGGAATATCATGATGAAACATTGCCGGCTGAAGGAGCCAAGATCGCCCACTTCTGTTCGATGTGCGGACCTAAGTTTTGCAGTATGCGAATTTCACACGACATTAGAAAATACGCTGATGAAAACAGTTTAGAAGAGAAGCTAGCAATGGAAAGTGGCATGAAGGAGAAAGCTGAAGAATTTAAAAAATCCGGTGCTGAAATCTATTATTGATAAGGAGTGAATGGAGTTATGACAACTGAACAGTTAATTCATCAGATCTCTGTAAAACGCCGAAATCTTCATCAGTTAGAAGAACAGTTGGCTCTCCTGCAAGCACAGTGCATACACGAATATACTGAAAACGTAACCTATAGGAAGTGTATGAAATGCTTGAAGATCGAGAGTGTCCATTATTAATACATGTTCTGCCATTCATGAACAGGATTTGTGCTCTTTTAGCTTCCTGAAAAAATCATCGGTATTGTGACTCAATATCGTTTTCCATTCACGCGCCCGATTACACAAATACTTTTAGCCGTTGTCCTTTAAAAGTTGAATTTGAAGTTGGTACAATAAAAAATGACCCACCTCGTCCCTTTACAATGCGGACGTTGGTGAGTCATTTTCATCATAATAACAGGATCTGAAATCGCAGACATTTTCAATGTACCCCTTTACTAAGTAAGTTACACTCAAAAGCCCTCCATTGCTGGAGGGCTTTTGAGTATTAATCTCAGTATTTAATCTATAGATTATTTTAAACACCCAGCTGCCGCACTCCCTGCTAGCCATACCCCGCCAACAACAGTACCTAAAGCCCATCCTGCTGGACCACTAACACCTGCAACTGTCATAAGCCCAGTAAAGGCTCCAGTATGTGCAAAGCCAGCAAGAGTTGCAGCGCCACAGCCACTTATTTTAGCCATCGACACAACATTCGAGTTTGCTTCTTCGATTATTTCTTTTTTGTACTTCTCACCTTCTGGACGCGCTAAAACTTCATTAAGTTTTTCTAAGGTTTGTACTAACTCATTAAAATATTCTTTACCGATTCGAGATTCCAATTCTACTTCTCTTTCGATGGTCACTGTGCCATCTTTTTCATTCAATACAAGATATTCCGAAGTAATCTTAGCTACCTCATCCACATGTAAACTAGCAGCCTGAGTATTTTGTGGTGTCCATACAATACTAACCATCATCACTAAACAAGTAATAATGGTAAATATACTGAACTTATTTTTCTCAAATAACATTCCAGTCATTCCCCCTACTTCTAAGCAATAATCATAATAAATGTAAAACTAATTACAAATCTCATTATTCCTTACGTGATAATAAAGAGATAAAAAAGTTTATTACAAATCCCGCTACTAACAATAGAATTAATAATGGCCAGGTAATTTCGTTTTGCACACTACTTATTAGGATAAAAACAAGAACAACACTAATTAACGTAATTAGCAAGTGGCTCATTTTCATTGAGATCACCTCCGCCATTGCTATATATAAATAAATCTTGTTTGGATATTACACTAACATATGGATTCAAATCACAATAAAGTAAATAAATAATTACATGTATTCATTAAACTGAATGTAACTTAATATTAAAAAAGATACGTTTAATCAAACTCTTCGTATTCATTCGGGTGCTGTCCTTCTACTCTTCCCGCTTCACCTTTATCTAAAGAGTCAATTTGTCTCATATCTTCTTCGGACAATTCAAAATTGAATACATCAAGATTCGCTTTTTGATGGGCATAGTTAGATGATTTCACGACCGTTAAAATATCATTCTGTAGGTTCCAACGAATAATAATTTGCGCTGGTTGCTTATTGTGTTTTTTAGCTATCGAGACAATCGTTTCATTTTCTAACACGTCGTTTAATTCGCGCCCTAAAGGACTCCAAGCTTCTGTTACGATACCGCAGCTTTTATTGTATTCTACTAGTTCGTTATTGTTAAAATACGGATGGCGTTCAATCTGATTGGTCGCCGGCGTTACACCTGTTTCCTCAATGATACGCTCTAGATGTTCCGGTAAGAAATTAGAAACACCAATCGTCTTAATCAGTCCGAATTTCTGTGCATCGACTAAAGCTTTCCACGCTTCTACGTATTGATCTTGTTTTGGAAGCGGCCAATGAATCAAGTATTTATCAAAGTAATCGATTCCGATACGATACAGTGACTCTTGAATCATCAGAATTGCTCTTTCGTACTCATGTGAAGCTCCAGGTAGTTTGGAACTGATCAGCAGTTCTTCTCTAGGCACAGTTGACCGCCGAACCGCTTCTCCTACCATTCCTTCATTATTATAATTCGTTGACGTGTCAATGAGTCTGTATCCCGCTTCGATCGCGTTTAACGTACTCACTACACCTTGCGCGCCTTTAACCTTTACTGTGCCGAAACCAATTGAAGGAAGGCTGGTTCCGTCATTCAATCGCATCGATTGTACGATTATCTGTTCCATTTTTATCTGACTCCTTTTTAAAGTAAATTCTTCTATTTAAAAAACACGAATTGATCGGACGTGTCTTCTACTCGTCTCAGTCATGTGATTTCCCTTACTGAATGTGAACTAAACATTCTCTGCAGTTTTCAATAAAAAAGCACCTATGTCTGTACTACACATGAATAGCTGAACATCCACGTGTAGTACTGGCACAAGTGCACTTCTTATTTTTCCTTGAACGATCGATACAGCAAATAGCAAAATAAAACAAAGCCAGAGAATGCGACAATGAACTGAACGGCAAATCGATCTACTTGCGCTACTTGTTGCAACACTTGAAGCGGATTGAAAACAACATCCCAACTATTGAAGCGCAAGAACCTTCCAATATAAACGCCGATTCCTGTCAGCAAACCTACACTTACAATACTCGCGTAGCCAATCTTCTTGGAATACTTCTTTCTAACCATCTGTTCGAAAATATAAACAGACTCCAGACCCACTACGATGGAATAAAAGAAGCCCATAGCAATCACTAACAACTTGGTCCATATGAAGATGTCCTGGCTGTATACTATACCGCCACCTGGCGCATAGGGGCCTGCATTTGACACCCATCTGAACTTTTCATTCGCTATATGAATAAAATCCGTTACAACATAGACAGAGTTAGGGAAGAAAAACAACCAAAGCAGTATCCAGAAAACAGTCCAACTGATCTTCTTCTGCCCTATCGTCGTGACTGCTTGATTAATGAAGAAAACTGGTAATATGGCCAATAACACATTCCAAGACAACGCCGCATAGAGGAAATCCAAACTCTTAAAGAGCATGACCAGACAGACGCCCCAATAAGCCAACATGAATAATACTAGTATTTTATGTTTCTCAATAAATGTTTTCATTGAACCTCCTGTTAGTAATAATGGGTATATGTTTACTCTCAATCTCAAATTAACTACTAGTGTAAACGAATCCAATTGAGTTAAGTTGCAACTGCATAAAAGATTCTATAGAGTTCTCTAGATATAGAGAAGGTATTTCAAAAATGAACGCATCATGATGCTTTATAAGAAAGGAGCTTGAATTACGTGGAACCTAACAAATACTTAATGACCAAAATGGGTAAAGAAGCTCTAGTAAAAGAGTTAGACGAGTTACAAACAAAGAAGCGCGAAGATGCATTACAGCGCGTTAAAAATGCACGCAAGTTTTGTGATTTTAGAGAGGACTCTGAATACGAAGCTGCCGTAGAGTCACAAGCACAAATTGAAGAACGTATTGTATTTATCTGAGACAGACTTCGACATGCCGAAGTCACTTCCGTACCAGATGATGAAACAGATACTGTCGTTTTCGGTGCACCTGTGACATTTATTGAACTACCGGATGGTGAAAAAGAAACCTATACGATTGTGGGTGTCGAAGAAGCTGATTTACTGGAAGGGACTATTTCGAATGAATCACCACTTGCCAACAGCTTATTAGGACATTCTATAGGTGACCAAGTATCTGTTCAAACACCGAGCGGAGAAATGACCCTTCTGATCGTAGCGGTACGATGAATACAATTAATCGTTTGATTATATACCGTTAGGGGTATATAGTTACACTAGACACATTATATAAAACCTAGTAACTGGAGGACGTAAATTGAAACGCATTAAAACTATAGAAGAATGGCGAACTGTTAGAGAAAGTTCTGAAAAACAATCCGTTCTTCTCTTTAAAATGAGTTTGACATGTTTCAGCAGCCTATCCGCAAAAAAAGAATTACATAAACTTGTTACAGATTTACCACTCTATGTCATTGTCGTACAAACGGATCAAGCCATTTCAAAAGCGATTGAAAGTGACTTAAATGTTAGACATGAATCGCCACAATTGTTAATTGTAAAAGATCAAAAAGCAACATGGCAAGCGACACATTATCACATTAAAGAATCTGTAGTCCGTGATGCAATTGAAATGTATAGCTGATTTTAAACACATCTGCGCAAGAGATTTTCCGCAACGTATATACAATCACGTTAGTTTCAGACACGGGTATTTTTATAGACTTTCGCACAAACAAACAAACAAACAAACAAACAAACAAACAAACTAGTGCTTTGTTTGTTTGTGCGAAATATAAAGCTTATATTGGTATCCTTGTAGTCTCAACGCTGTACTTTTCATCCTCTAACTCCCTTGTTTAGAACCAGTATCTGTAACTCAAAGCCACGTACACACTTTAAAAATGAGACAACTCCACGCACACTAGGTGTATGTATAGATACATTTCCTCAAACACTTTACGACTTTATTTATTCAATTTGATCATCCATACAAGAAGATCTTGCAGAACTGTTGTGTGGAGAGTGTAATGAATGTACTGCCCTTTTTTCTCCGAAGTGACAAGCCCTGCATTACGTAAAATGTTTAAATGATTGGAAATGCTCGGCTTACTCATCTCGAATTCTTCGTGTATTTCACTGGCAGTTAGTGATCCTTTTTCACTGAGTAGCGTTAGTATTTGTCTTCTCGTTTCATCGTTTAAGGCTTTAAAAATATCGTTCAAATCGAGCTTCTCCTTTCATTTCAAGCATTTAGATGTTTGTCTAATTAGTTATTTACCTAATTATATACTACTTGAAGCAATTAAAAAAGTACCTGTGCTGAAAACAAATAGGAATAGTTAAACACTCCTGTTTGTTTTCGTACAGGTACTCTTCGAAGAAATGTATACTTCAAGTTCATACGGCTTACAGCTTCGTGCGCTCTTTCAATTTACCGTGCAATTCGTTTAATCTCGCCATCAGTTCTTCATACTCCGACAAGCCAATATTACACAATTGAATTTCTTCATTGACTCGCTCTATAATCGTATTTTTTTCGTTTTGCGCCTTTTTTTCGAGCGTGACATATACTTTACGTTCGTCTTCTATAGAACGTTCTTTGCGTAGCCAACCTTTTTCCTGCATACGGGAAATCATCGGCGTGAGCGTCCCTGTACCTAGGCCGACTTGTTCGCCAAGCTCTTTCATCGTGATTCCGTCCTGCTCCCATAACGCGAGGAGCACCAAGTATTGTGGATACGTAAGGCCAAATGATTTCAAGACATTAGCGTATAGCTTAGTAAACTCTCCTGCCGTTTCATAAACAGCAAAACACAACTGTTTGTCCAGCGTAGAAAAGTCTTTCTTCATAATAGCTTTTCCACATCTTCCGCAAGTTTTGCAGGATCCGTTTGGGGTGCGTATCGTTTCACGACTTGTCCGTTGCGATCTACTAGAAACTTTGTAAAATTCCATTTGACTTTTTTCGACAGCAGTCCACTTTTTTCTGTTGTGAGGTGATCAAATAGTGGATCGGCTTCATCACCATTTACATTTACTTTTCCCATGATCGGGAATGAAACACCATAATTCAGCTGACAGAACTCAGTCGTTTCATCAATATTATCAAATTCCTGGTCATTGAATTGATCGCAAGGGAAGCCGAGTACCATCAAGCCATCTTCTTTATATTGTTCATATAGCGATTGTAAACCACCGAACTGTGGAGCAAAGCCGCATTTACTCGCTGTGTTGACGATGACTAAAGGTTTCCCTTCATACTCTTTCAAAGACAATATCTCGCCATTCGGTTTTTTTACTTCAAAATCGTAAACGGATACCATTTGAATACCTCCTCTTATTTTACTGTGATTTCAACTTCTACATTTCCATTAAGTGCTTTAGAATACGGGCAGTAATTATGTGCTTTCTTTGCATATTCTTCTGCCGTTGCTTGATCGACACCCTCAATTGTCACTTCAAGTTTCGCACCTAGTTTGACACCGCCATCCGTTTTATCTGGATAAAGTGCCACAGTTGCGATGACTTCACTACTAGCATACTCTACTTTGCCTTTATCTAACTGAATTTCGAGTGCACTGTTGAAACATGCGCTATATCCAGCCGCAAACAATTGTTCAGGATTCGATGCGCCAGACACAACACCGCCAAGTGCTACAGGTTTCGCTACATCTAGATTGAATATATTATCGGGTGAATAAACAGAGCCATCGCGTCCGCCTGTGTTAATAATCGTCGTTTCGTATAGTGGTTTCATGTAAAATTCCTCTTTTCGTTTTTTATGTTGTGTACGATTTAATCTTAAGCGATCTATTGGGTAATTGCAATGATTTTGTTTCTGAATAGAACATAAAAAAATATCCGCGCATGAACTTTCATGACTGTTACCCAATCACATAAGTTCTTTTGCACGGATACTTCTTTTACAATTTATTTTCATTGCACCAACTCGTCCGATATTGTTACATTACGTAAGGTGACATTCTATAGAATATGATTTCCATATGAATGAAAGAGTTATCTTTACGCATTTCCCTCATCCTGCTTTACTAATTGATCTGCAATATTTGCGCCAATAAAGAAAGCAGGCGCCGATGTATTGCCGTCCGAAACAAACGGCGCAATGGAATCATCTGCAACAATCAAATCTTTCACACCGAATACTTCTCCCGTAGCATTCACAACACCACTTTCTTCATTTGGTGCCATTCTTAGTGTGCCTTGTATATGATGTGTTGGACCTAAGTTCTCCTTAATGAACGCTTCCAGTTTGCTGTCGTCTTGAATCGTTTCTAGTGTAGGTGTAACAAGTTGGTAGTGCGAGTCAATTTTCGATAGTTCTTGTACAATGTTTTTAATATAAACCTTATAAACGTTTTTTATTGTTTCCAGGTCAGATTGATTATTCAAAAACTCTACATCAGCAAGAACAATTTTTAATGGATCCGCATTTTGGATTCTGACAGTTCCTTGGCTTTTTGGTTCCAATAAAATCAAAACGATACTTAGCATTCCACCAGTCCCGATTTGGCCAATTAGCTGGACGCCACGTCGATTGGGGTCAGCACCAGGTGTTGGATCTGGCAGGAAGGCTCCACCTGTATAAAGCGCAAATGGATCCGCTTCCGGAAGTGCTTTATCAGTTGTATTCGTTGTGAACATCGCTGTATTTACCGGGTGCGTAGTCATGTTCTTCCCCACATTCGCATTATGATGAACAACGGGAATGCCGGCTTTATCCAGTATGTCAGCTGGTCCGATTCCAGAAAGCATTAATAACTGAGGGCTATTCATTCCCGCCGATATAATGATTTTTTTACGAGCATATGCGTAATAGCAGTTTCCATCTTTTAAAAACTCCACACCAATTGCTCGCTTTTCATTATCAAAAATCACACGCTGTACCGTTGAATTATAAGATACTAGTAACCGTCTTCCATTTACCCCTTCACCGTTTCCATTCATAACATCCGGTGAAAGAAAAGCGGTATCAGCACTTTCTCGTTGACCATAGGGAGTCTGGTATAGTTGCCATCTTGTAAAGGGGCCTAGTGGTGTATTGGGATCATTATAGTCTAAAATTCTAGTGAAACCCGTGGCTCTTTCCATTGCTGTCACCAATTTTTCAGTCATACTGGTTGGATTAGCAGGAGCCTGTCTAATATCCAACTGTCCGTTATATCCTCTAGCATTCGGATTTTGAGTCTGGCCATTGTAAGTTTCTAGTTTCGAAAATTGATACGTTTCTTGTTCAGGTGACCAAAGCGGACCTAAAAGATTTTCCCATCGTTTCATATTTACCTGCGACGGTCTTACATATTGGTTATTGTTAATGGAGGATCCACCTCCCAAAGTTCGCCCACCTGTCCAATCAAATGTTCTATTTTTGACGTTTTTCTGCGGGACACTTTTTCCTTGCCAGAAATATTGCGGGAAAAAGTCGTCAGTGAGAATAAAAGGTGGAGCAAACAAAGAATCTCTAATTGGCTGTTCCTTACTGTTATTATCTCCTGCCTCTAAAACTAACATCGAATTTTGGTGATCATCAGTTAGCTTTCTTGCAACCGCAGCACCTGCTGGCCCCGTTCCAACCACGATATAGTCATATGTTGGTTGGTCATTGGTTCCTTTATTCATTTCCATCCCCCTAGACGATTTTTGTGCAATATATCCTATGGCAAGGAGAGTTGGTTTATGAAGCATTGCGTGGACTATAGAATTAATGTTAGCGATGCGGTAATCAACGAAACATAACAAAAAAGCACCGCGATATGCGATGCTTTTTTTGCATTAATTCTATGTCAAGCGGCTTATTATTTCAGCTCACTCAACAGCTCACCTAGTTTTTTCACGCTAGCTGTTTCTTCTGTTACGGTTTGTTGCAATAGCTCTTTCTGTCTGCCGAGCGCATCTGTCAAAGTAGTGATTTCTACTGACAAATCCGGCTTCGTTTGTTCCTTCTTTGCTTTCAAAGACTTGATCGTGTCGAATAGGTCTTCATGGTCGACGATTCGTCCAGCCCCCCACATAAGCTGCTCTTTCGGTGCTTTTATGACATAGTCCGTGAAGTAGTTGAATACTTCCTGATCGAAGTCATACGCATACCAGTTGTTATCAATTGCGTATAAGTACTCGTCCAGTGGTGTGGCGATATCACCTGTCTTTAACGCCTCAATGGAAGCAGCTAAGTTTTTCACGTTATTTTGCGCATGTTCATGAGGGAAAATCGGTTCATCTTCCCACGTCAATCGCACGAATTGGTCTTCCGCGTATTTATAAGCAGCCAACAAGTCGCTATTTAACTCACGACTTTCCTCGTACAGCTTCTTCGCTCCGTCTGCATCTTCTTTTTTGAGTGCTTCGGCATACTTTTTATTCACGTCAGCGACTTTTGTATTCACTTGTTCTGCACTGGACATGGCCTGATCGATCTCTTTCATCAAATCGCCTGAAACAACAGATGCCTGTTTAAATGCATCGGCATCGATCAAATCTTTCATTGCTTGCAAACGTGTCGTAAAGTCTAAAGGCACAACAGCAGTTTGATCGTAGTGCATGGTCAATAATCCATAAAGATTTAAATGGAATTTCAGCGCCTCTGCATTGAACGCCTCTTCACTGTCGAATTGAGAATGATAATGAGAGTGCATAAATTCACTATCTTGGAAATCATTCCGCAGCGCTGGCACACCGGCAATACTGAATGAAAAATCATCTGACCATGTACGTAGTGGAGAAACGACTGAAATTCCATCTTTGTACACATCGGATAATGGCGGCACTTCTTTTGCGAACTCCGTCAAGTAGTTATTCAACTCGTAAGTCGAACGGATTTCATCTTGTGTCGTATGTTCAAATGCTGGAAGTTCAAAGTTCATATTCGCAAATGTCTTTCCGACCCACTCGGGATGAATATTGAAGATTTGATTGTAAGCACCTGTCGACCAGTCGTATCGAGTATTCGACTTACCCCATTCTTCCGCTGCGATCGCATTGAAGATCAGGGTCTTTTCTGGTTGGTAGCCGCTGTCAATCATGCCTTTAGCGATTCCTAGCATCAAACCGATTGCTGCATTGTCATCTTGGAACCCGGCGAAATACGAATCATAATGGCCAGATAATAGGATATAGGAATCCGGATCTTTTCCGACAATTTTCCCGTAATAATTATATGCTTCCTGATCCATCTTCACTGTAGATTTAGCATCAAATTTAACGGTAAGCGTGTCATTTTCACTAGCTTCAAGTGCCTTTTTCAGTTCACCTGCATCGGTCTGAGACATCGAGAACGCAGGTGCATCGTCCGGTCCGCAAATATCCTGTGAATTCAACGCATCGGGATCAACTTCGGCATAACCAGCTTCTTGCACCGCAATAACCGCCGCTGCACCTTTCACATGGGCTTGATACGTAGGATAATTAATCCACCATTCTTCACGTTGATTAATGTCAATTAACACAAGTTTCCCTTCGATATCCAATCCTTCTAATTCTTCCGCAGTTCCTTTTCCTGCATAGACTATCTCAAGATCTTTCACACCGTTCGTGTCAAAGTTCACTTGATACCCACCTAGCACTGCGAGATGTTCTTTACCAGTAGTATCAGTGAAGGTTAAATCGGCTTTCTCAAACTCCCAACTATCTACCGTAAATGCATCTTTCGTCACTTCGGTCAATCCGATTTTCTTCATTTCTTCTCCAATTTTCTCCCCAGTCTTTCGTTCCGCTTCTGATCCTGCAGTACGATAGCCCAGTTTCTCATTGGTTTTATATTCTTCCATTCCTTTAGCAAATTCAAAAGCATATTCTACATCTACTTCAGACAAGTACTTGTCCTTTTCATCTGATAGTGGAACAGTCTTTACATCCTCCACAGGTTCTTTCTTCTCATTGGAAGTATCTTCTTTAGGCGTACATGCAACGAGTGACGTTGCAACGAGCATGGACAACGTTAAGTAACTCACCATCTTTTTCATATATCACAGTCCTTTTCATTTTTTGCAATCAATTCATTAAACGATATAGAGTGAGTTTTCGCAATAGAAATTTTCAAATTTCACGACTAAATCTATTGAAACTTTTTTCTGAAGTATATTAGTGTTATTAAAAGCAAACAAAAATAGTTATTGTTTGCTTTTTACTAAGGTGAATGGATTTTTTTCCAATGGTGATGTATTTATGAGCGTGCGAACATCATTTCTATTTCTATGTATCTCTCTCTAATTCCGATGCAGTATTCAAGTAGCGCAGACTTCCTTACGTAAGTTCACGTTTACATAACTGAAAGTACGTTTTCTAACGTGACCAGTTGTGATCTAATCGCACTACGTATTTAGTTGTGTATATCTTTCTTAATAAATATGATAATCTCACTATTGGAAGCAAGTGTTAAGTCATTAAAGCGAATTGAGAGTGATAGTATGTTTGTGTTTTTTGCGTTATTTGGTTTTCTATTTATTTTGATTGGGACTGTCGGCTTACTTATTAAAGCAATCTTTAAAAAGTCGAAGAGGAAGTTTGGCATTCTCGCTTTAGTAGGTATTGCGATGTTCATCGTAGCTGTAGTCATTTCACCAGATGATATAGAGCCAGAGAAAGAGAACGCTGATTCAGTAGAACAGACACCTACGGATGAACCTGTTGAAACGAAGAAGGAAGCACCTGAAAAAGAGTCTGTAGAAGAAATAGAAAAACCTGAAAAGACAATATCTAAAGAAGTTGAAGAAAAATCCGTTCCAGTCGTAGTACCTTCAAAAAACAATTCTTCAAAAGTAACTCCTGAAAAACTAAAAGACTCCACAGAGACAAGCGGTACGACAGCGAGAATCCCTGTAGAATTAGTAAAAGTTATAGACGGTGATACGATTAAGATTATATATAACGGCAAGGAGCAAAACGTTCGATACTTGTTGATCGACACGCCTGAAACTAATCATCCTAGACTAGGTAAGCAACCGTTTGGGGATGAAGCTAAGGCTAGAAATAAAGAGCTAATAGAGAGCGGTACGCTAGAAATTGAATTCGATGTCGGAGAGCGCTTTGATAAATACAACCGTTTACTTGCCTATATTTATGTAGACGGAAAAAACATTCAAAAAATCTTGTTGAGTGAAGGGTTAGCCCGTGTGGCGTACATCTATCCTCCAAATACTCGATACGTGGATCCGTATGAGAAGACACAAGCGATAGCGAAAGAAAAGAAGTTGGGTATTTGGTCAGTTGAAGATTATGCAACGGACACAGGCTTTAACGCACAGGCAGTAAAAGAGAAACCTGCAGAACCGGCACCTCAAAAAGCGACACCAGCACCTAACTCTTTAAAAACAGAACAACCAGTTGTTCCTGCGCCTGCTCCAGCACCTGCAGCTAAACCAACACCACCAGTTCAAAGCACAGAATTTTTTCAAAATTGTACAGAACTAAGGAAGACCTATCCTAACGGTGTACCAAGCAGTCATCCCGCTTATCAATCTAAAATGGATCGCGATAAAGACGGATTTGCTTGCGAACGATAAAAGTAGGGCTCTTTAAATAGTAGTTAAATAAAAAAACCGTGCGAAATCAAGTTACAAACTTGGTTTCACACGGTTTTAATTTTGCATCATTATTTCTTTATCCATTTCGACTCAACAGGAATCCCTGCATCGGCAAATAGATTATATACCGGACATCTTCTTTCCACTTCTGTTTTCAATTGCTCGATCGCTGCATCTGATTCATTCGTCGTGATTTCACAAACAAAACGTACTTTTTGGAAATGCGTTTTTACGCCTTCTTCCCCCATCAAACCTCGAGAATCTACGATACCCGTTGTATCAAAATTGATAGCTGTAAAAACAAAGCCTTGTTCGTTCGCAATTAGTGGAATCATCACTGCTTTACAGCCATTTAGTGCTGCCGCGATAAACTCGAGTGGATTTGCACCAGTATCTGTTCCGCCTAAATGAACAGGCTCATCCATCGGAAATCCTTCAAAGTCGCGGATCGTATGTGTAGAGCGAACCCCTTCATCCCACTTCGCTGTAGCCGCAATCTTGACTAACGTGTTGTTTGTTGTTGACATAACACCCATCCCCTTTTAATTCATACTAATATAATATGTATTGTAGCATATAAAAGTATTGAATGAAATAGGTATTGAGAATTTATTGTAAGAATTAACAGATATCTTTAAACTAAGTGGAAAGTATACGACGAGATCAGCTGATCAGCCATTATACACTTTGACTCGCTTAATAAATAATGAACAGATGAAACCAAGAATTGATATAACGGTCGCAAATAAAAATGCATTTTGTACACCTGAAATGACGGCTTCCGCTTGATGAGCAGCTGTAATGGGGTCGCTGATATTTCGTAAAAATGTATTTTGTGACGTGTTTAATATAGTAATACCAATCGCTGTACCTATTGCTCCAGACGTTTGTATCGCAGAGTTAACGATCGCCGTACCATCCGGGTAGCGGTTTAGCTGTAGCGAGTTAATCCCATTTGTTTGAGATGGAGTCGTCACCATCGACATGCTCATCATTAATAACATAAAGAAGATGATAATTAAATAAAAACTAGTTGTCGATGAAATCGTAGCAAAAAATAATGCAGCCACTGTACTCATTGCAAATCCACCAATTACTAAGCCGCGCGGACCATATCGATCAAAAATTCGACCACTAACCATCGACATAATCCCGTTAAAAATACCACCTGGCAACAGTAACAGACCTGCTTTCGAAGCAGATAAACCAAGCCCTGCTTGCATAAATAAAGGCAATAAAATATTGGAAGAGAATATAATGAGGTTAGCAAACAACGTAATGATTATGCCTAACGTAAACATTGGATGCTTAAACACTTCCAAATGAAGCATCGGTTCTTCAATAGATAATTGACGAAAACCATAAATAACGAGAGCGGTCAAACCGGTTACAAACGCTACAATCACAATCGGACTTGACCATCCTTCACTTTCGCCTGCATAGCTAAACCCAAAGACAATGCCGCCAAAACCAATGGTAGATAAAATAATGGATAACACATCAATCTTTTGCTTCTGAACAGCAGATAAATTCGGCAAGTAAATGATACCAAATAGTAATGCAAAAACAAGGATCGGTGCAATCATCCAAAATATCATATGCCAATTGAAATAATCAATAATTAATCCAGCAGATATTGGACCAATAGCAGGCGCAAACATCATCACAAGGCCTACTAAACCCATTGCAGTCCCTCTTTTCCATGGTGGAAAGAGAATAAGAACCGTATGGAATAACAATGGCACTAATAAACCCGTACCGATTGCTTGAATAATTCGTCCTGTTAACAATATCGTGAAACTCGGGGAAACCGCTGCAATCAGTACACCCACGATAGAAAAACTCATACTCGTTATAAAAAGATTCCTTGTTGGAACACGTTTTATTAGTAATCCTGAAACAGGAATGATAATACCGAGCACGAGTAAATATCCTGTAGTTAACCACTGCGCTGTAGAGGCAGAAATAGCGAATTCCTTTATCAAGTCATTCATCGTCATATTTAATGCGGTTTCGCTAAACAATCCGATAAACCCACCAATCAATAGCACAGTCATGATTGGGGCGACTTTTAACTCTTTCCTTTTTATCTTTTCTTGTATTGAATCCTCCATCTATCGAACCTTCCTTCATAACTTTTACAGACCATAAAAAATAAGATAACATCTAGCCACTGTGATAGCTAGATATTACCTCAGAAAAGTGCTTAAATAGAGTGTTTGGGAAGGATTCAAACGTTCATATGTTTTCATATATAGTATTATTTCTCGCTTTTCATCAAAAAGCATAAGATATATCTACTAATTATTGTATCATTTCAGCCGGAGTAATCGCTTCATATGGAAGAGATGTCGTGCTGATTTTCGTAATGAACCAATTATCACGGCCCGGTTCGGGATTCTTTTCTACCGTAATTACTTTATGCCCTTTGCCGAAACTCGCATAGGAAGTGATCAGGTCATATGCAAGAGTAAATTGTTGCGTTGTATCACTGTTTTTATTTACATGGACAATATGAATAGTTGACACCCACGGACTGGATTGCCCAGTTACCCAATGGTCTTTTGCAAATTGCTTTTCTGTTCGTTTTTGAAGTGCTGGGGATAGTACTGCATGCTGAACGGCGCCGCTCCGGTTTTGCACTCCTAGTATCCATAATTCAACCGTTTGTAAAGGATTTCTAGTTTGTAATCCATATATAAATGAACGTAATTGACTATCCATATACGTAGTCACCTTTCAAAATACGTTTCTATCATTGTATGTTTTGAAAGATTTTTCAAGTACTAAATATTACTGCTGTTATCGTGCCTGTTGATAGGATTCTAAATTACTGGTTACTAAAATCAATCAGTACCATGTCATGATTAAGCTACTTTATTCCTTTTATAATTGATTATGACGATCTTTAGTAGCCTCATCTAAAGTAGTTTGTATGGAGTGACTGTTTAAAAATTCGTGTAAGACAATTTCAGCACGATCCATGACCTCTTTAATTCGACAAACACGTTGATCTTTTTCTTGCTCTAGTAATTGTCCATTACTTTCATCTATCAATAATGTATGTTGTTTAGAATCTGAATTGGAACAAGTAAACATGTTTTGTCTTCCTTCAGTGGACAAAATAACATCCAAAAACGTGATATCACTAGCTGGACGTGATAATTCATATCCACCTTTTACGCCAGGAACGGCTCGTATGATTCCATCTTTCCGTAACTGAGTCATAATTTTCGATAAATAACTCTCCGATACGTTTAGCTTATTGGATAATTCTTTAATACCTACTTTGTCTTCGCTCTCTGAATTAGCCAAATAAACTAAGGCATGTAGCGCATAATCCGTACTTTTCGCAAATTGCATTCTTTCAACTCCATTCACTGTATTTCTTCACGTTTAAAACTATCCATACTATCTATAATAGACAATTGAAAACCCTCCGAAAACTATTTGAACGTACTGTTTATTCATCTTGTCCTTTTACTAAAATAGTCTCTTTATCTCGATAAAGCATAAAACTCGCTAACATAAATGATAGTACATCAGCGATAGGGAATGCAAGAAAGACTCCGTACACTCCGAAATAAATCGGTAAGATTATCACTAAAGGTACCAAGAAAAACACTTGTCTGGAAAGAGACAGAATTAAAGCTTGTCTAGGTTTCCCTATAGCTTGGTAAACACCTCCGGCAATAATTTGTACGCCCACAATAAAATAAAGCGAAAAAATAATCTGCATTGCTTTTGATCCTATTTCTATAAATTCTGGATCGCGTGTGAAAATCCCCATTGCATACTCAGGGAATATTTGAACGAGAAGAACGACGACTACAGAGATCATGACAACATACCTGAGAGATAACCATATCGTCTTTCTCATTCTTTCATATAGTTTTGCACCATAGTTGTACCCTACAATTGGTAACATTCCCTGCATGATTCCATTAATCGGCATAACCGCAAAGGCGATGACACGTTGGGCGACACCATAAGCTGCTAGATACACATCTCCTCCATATCGTAGCAACATCGTATTGATCACTATAGCTACTAAGCTAAATGATGCCGTGTGTACAAAGGTTGGAAATCCTATAGCGATAATCTCTTTTAAAGTAGAAATCCTCATTCTAATATAGTTAAGATGAATGGTAAGTGAGCTATAGCCTTTATGATAATATATTAAAATGATTATGGTCATTATCGCGTGTGAGATTACAGTTGCTATCCCAGCTCCCATAACACCTAAACCAAAGCCGAAATCGAATATAAGTATAGGATCTAGAATTATGTTAAGTATGGCAGGGATCATCATTGCATACATTGCAAATTTAGCATTTCCCTCTGCACGTATCACTATATTTGTTGCCATTGAAAAACTAACAAAAATGAAACCCAAAAGAATAGGTAGCATATAAGCAGAAGCATACCCAATAATGTTTTCAGTTGCTCCAAATAATATCAAAAGATCATCTAATAAAAAAATTCCAACTAGTATACTTACTATACTAATGAGCAGAAGCAAATATATATATGTCCCGAAAATCTTGTTCGACTCGTTGATTCGTTTTTCTCCTAATCTTCTAGCTATTACAGAAGACGTACCCACTCCTACAGATGCTGCTAATGTCATAACAATCATCATTACAGGGAAAGAAACAGTCAAACCTGCAACTGCATGTACACCTTCCGCAAGTGAAATATAGAACATATCAACGAGATTGTATAAAGCCATGACGAATATACCTATCATTGCAGGTATAGATAAATTCATTATTAATTTAGATGGTTTTTCAGTTCGAAGTTTGTCACTAGAATTCGGCTTTTCTTTTGAACGCATTTAATACTCCTTTTTACAGTACCTACTAAAACTAGTTGCTAAATTAAATTAACAACTAGTTCAATACTGTTTTATTTATTTTTTTGTGCCACAACTATATAAACAGATTGGTTAGCCAATTTAGTTTGAGGATACAGAACATCGACGAGGTCAAAGCCAGCAGCAAGAATTTCTTCTTTCATATTTTCCGATGAAACTCTCGGACCAGTTGATAACTCTGATTTCTCTAATTCAATGCAAAGGAACATTCCTTTATTTTTTAAGACTCTATATACTTCGCCTAATGCAAGCGAAAGTGGTTTCACTTCGTGAAGTGATATTGAAGCGACAGCCTTATCAAATTCTTCGTCACCTAGTTGTAGATCTTTGAAATCTGATACAAGCGTTTTAATATTGGTAATTCCATTTTCTTCAGCTTTTGTTTCCAAGTATTTTAAAATGTCTTCATCAAAATCAAGTGCTGTCACTTCATCTACATAGTTAGAAATGGGAAGACTCATATAACCAACTCCCGCTCCAAGATCTACTAATTTGTCCTCTTTATTAAGTGATAAGAACTGAAATAACTCTTCAGCAGAGCTTCTCTCTATATTCTCCAGATTATTAATTTTCCTCAGTAATTTTTCATTCATTTCGTTTCCTCTTTTCATTATAGATATTTTGAATCTACAATTACTATAATTGATGTAGTATTATTTGTAAACATTTTTGTTTCACAGGATATGAAGACTGCATCATTTAGTAAAAGCTTTCTTGCTATATCATTAGCGGCAAAGTAATCGCAAAACAAATAAAAAAAACAAACGGTCCCTATACGTAAAGGTGTCGTTTGTTTTTGTGCATATGTTTTTAGCGTTTTAAACCGATATTCCAATTGCTACTTCTTTATAACAAAAAAGAGGTTTTCATGAATCTAAGCTAAAGACGGTTTACATTTTGCCTTGCGGTACTTACAATTCATGCTTTTCTTTATTATACAATCTGACCCAATTCTAGCGTAATGAAGATTCATTGACTGCATAAGCTGCTCTTTTATACGAGACGGTTCTCCAATGATTCAATCGCTAATTTAAGTGCGATTATACGTCGTTCGTTCACTGTTTTTTGAGGACTACCCTTCTTTGCTTTTGCTAATTGTTTATCAATAGACGGAATGATACTTAGTAAAATTTCCGTAGATTGTACAATTGTTTCTCTGTCGTAGAAGAAATCTCCATTACACCAAACGCCATGTAAGCTCTCCAACCCAACCTTTACAGCGTCGCGCCGTTTTTTCACAAGTGTTGTATTGGAACCTTTTACCGTCATACTTGTATAAGCATTCGATAGTTTAGTAAAAGTCGACTCTAAAGATTTAATGGACAATTCTTGTACTTCTTGGCTAACCGTTTTCATGTAGAAACCTCATCTTTCATTTCAAATAATGTTAAGCCTATACGTTTTTATACAGGTACTTAAATTGCAGGAGTGAAAGGCCAATTCTACCATTGCAACTTAAGCTTTTCACTCCCTATACTCTGCACTTACAAAATGAAAGTTATGCTATTTTAATCGGTGTTTCTTTGACAATTTTATAAACTGCTATAGCCATAATTGTTGCTATAGCGAATGATGCAATCATCGCAACTACAACATTCGGTACTGGAATTTCAAAGTTAAATAACCCCATTAACGGTTTCGGTGTATTGAACGACCATAGTAAGTCATTTACAGATACGACTACAAGAGCGACTACAATGGTTACAAATCCACCAGCGCCTCCATAACGATAAAATCCTAATCCGATGAGCCATCCAACTAGAAAATAGATCATCACTACGAAGAAATAAGAGACACTAGTCAGTAACCAGCTGTTTACTCCAAGTGAGGATAATACAACTTCTTTAAATACATTGATGTTAAAGATACGTACTATCCAAGTTAGAATGGTTGTTAGACCTATGACAGTAATCGCTAAGCCTATCGCTGACAGCAACGCTCCTTGAAAATACGACTTTCTAGTAACACCATACTTCACATACAGGGTGAGGAATACTGAACTTGAAATGATCCCACACACGAGCATAAAGATTGTGGTTGTTTGAAATGTAAAAGTTAGTAACGACATCGATCTTATATCTGGTTCATCGAGGAACCAAACAATTGCAATGTACGCAATATACAAAATCGGCAAATACCACGCGACCCATTTCATTTGGGCCAAGTACAGATCAGCACCTATTTTCTTTCCCATTGCGTTCATTTTACATTCCCTCCTTCGTTAAATGAATAAATAATTCATGAAGTGAAACGTTTCCAATTTCTAGATCTTTTCGATTTATTTCGTCCGCTTTTTCTTCCGTCAATTCCCCGTACAGCATCATCGATTTTGTGCCACCTAGCTGCTCTTCATTTAATACATGAAGTCCGGCGACCACCTCTATTACATCGCTAGTTGGACCTGTAACAGAATACCCTCTTTCTAAAAGAGTATCTACTTCCTCTTGAAGTAATAATGTACCTTGATGAATAATCAACACTTCGTCAAATAAGTATTCCATTTCTGAAATTAAGTGTGTAGATAAAATGAAAATTCGAGGATTGCGTGCTTGCTCTTCTAACACTTCATTGTAAAAAATTTCACGTGTTGGAGCATCCATCCCTTGATAAGCCTCGTCAAAAATCGTGACTGGAGTTCTACTCGCTAACCCGATGGTTACATTAAAAGCTGACTGCATACCTGCTGATAACTTCCTTAGTGGTTTATTTGTTGGAAGGTGAAATAGTTGAACTAATTGTTCCGCATATTTTCGATCAAATGTTGGACGAAAGCGCTCGGCTAGATCAAAGTATTTAGTGATTGTGTCATGATTATCTTTATAGTCTGTTTGGTGAACAAACGTTACTTGAGCCATTGCTTTCTCGTTTTCAAAAATGTTCACTCCATCTATTTTCATTTCCCCACTCGTCGCTTTTCGGTAGGCGGCTAATACAGATAGTAGACTTGTTTTTCCGGCACCATTGCGCCCGATCAATCCATAAACTTTCCCATTTTCCAACGTGAAGTTAATATCTTGTAACGCTTCAAACTCGTTATAAGAAACACGTATGTTAGTTGCCTCCACTTTTCTAGTCATCCTGTACACTCCCTCTCAATTTTTCTATTATTTTCACGATATCATGGTCCATCAACTTCAGTTTTTCCGCTTCTTTTAACATTGGCCAAACAAACTCCTCAGCGAATCCTTCCCTTCGTTTGAGTATCAATTTTTCTTTTGCACCTTCCATCACAAACATTCCTACACCCCTTTTTTTATAAATAATCTCTTCTTCAACAAGGAGATTAATTCCCTTCGAAACCGTAATGTGATTAATTTTATAAAACTGAACGAGCTGGTTCGTCGATGGTATTTGATCATGTTCTTGTAGTTGATTATTCATAATTTGATCTTCAATCATTTCTTTTACTTGAAGGTAAATAGGCTTTTTATCATCCAATGATTTGCTCATCGCTTACGTCACCTCTTCTCATGATATGCTGTACTTAGTTATATGGTTATATGGTTATGTATATAACCATATAACAGAACAAATTTTTAGTCAACTAAAAAAACGATCACTTTGAATGTGATCGTTTTTCTACTATAGGCTTATTCAATAGAATGGATAGAAAATAGATGTTACTCTAATTGATCAACTTCTTTTTTTACGCTTTCTTCGTCTCACCATAAACTTAACAAGCAAAGCTAGTAAGCCAATAAGCGTAAGCAAAACTGCGTAGACGGTTAGGATGATTCCATTCGGGTTTTTAAGGATGGCCCAAATGTTCGCATCATGCTCTACGATTTTCCTGCCATGTGTTTGCTCGTAATATGTCGGTACTTGAGCAACACCGTTGACCTTATTAAAGGACTTGAAGTAATTCGCAATGGCATACCATTCTTTCACTTCTTGGTGCTCATTCATATAAATGATTTGGTCTTCAAAGTTTATCACCGGTGTACCTTCCTTAGTCTTCGGCACAACAGATAGGATTCCGAACGACTTTTCATTTACGAAAGGAAGCATTTGAACGGAATATAAGCCACCGATCACACGATAGAGTTTTTCATCGTCGATTTCTGTGTTTACCCCATCTATAGACTGCAAACTGATGTCGGTTACTTTATTGAAAATGAAACGATTCGGATTAAACGTATAACTCAAACCCGCTATATACAGTTGAACTTCATTCATAATAGGCGTAATAGAGGCATCGACTTCTGCAATGGTTTTCAATTCTTTACCGGTCAAATATATGTCCAGAAGTGGATAGCCAGAAATTTCATCAGGACCGATACCTAAAGAATTTGCATTGAAGACGTTTGAAACCGTGATCTCGCCTTCGCTAAATGAATCCCTGATCGTCCCGACCGGAACTACTGCTGCAGCGATTGGTTCATATTTGTCTCCTTCGAGTTGTTGAATCATGCGAATGAAAGAGTCGCCTATCAAGTTTCCAATGGGTTCTTCTTTTTGCTCAATTCCTAACATAGAAAAAGGCGTAAAATCGAATGGAGAATAGGCTAACATTTCATCAAACATCATTCCAAAATCATTGAGGTAGTTTTCTTGAATTACTTCTTTGTATGTCTCAATTGTTTTAGTGATTGTTGAATCCAAAGGAAGAGAATCGTCAATTGGCCGTAATTCATAATTATTAACTGTCCATTTATTGGTTTCATTTCGTGTAATATTGAGGATGCCTAGATTTTCTCCATATTGCCCCGCCGACCCTAAGATAGTAGAACCTACGATAATCGGCTCCACTAGTGTCGTATGACTATGCCCACTAATAATGACATCAATGTCGGGAACTTTTTTGGCGATAATTTCATCTTCGGACTGCGACGGAATATCTGACGTACCTGAATGTGAAAGAGCGATGACTAGGTCTACATGTTCTTCATTCTTCAATGTAGCAACCGTGGACTTGGCACTTTCCACCGCGTCATCAAACGTCACACCGGACATAGGTGCATTGCCAGCTGCTTCTTCTCCCATTAACCCAACGATGCCAATTTTGATACCTTTACGTTCTATTACGATATACTCTTTAACGTCATATTCGTCCATCGCTTTTTTTAATGTTCGAATGTTGCTAGGTATCTTGCCGTTTTCATCTTTTGGGAAAATCGTATTCGAAGCAACGATACTAGGCAATTCTTCACCACTGTCTAACGCAGCACGTAAACTACTCGCTAAACCTTCTGCTCTAAAGTCGAATTCATGATTCCCTAGTGTAGTCACGTCATACCCCATCCGCCCCATCATCTGTAAGCCTGGTGCATCTGTTGAATAAATCGTTTGAAACAATGTCCCCATCGCAAAATCTCCAGCATCAATTAGAATTGCATCGGGATCGATGTCTCTTTGTTCAGCTATCGCGCTATGCAATCTAGCATATCCGCCGACTGATAACTTTTTTTCTCCTCTTTTTACTTCAAACGGCAGAAAATTGTCGTGTAAATCATGCGTAAATAGGATCGTGATCGATTCTTTAGCCGAATCAGCATTTCCTTTTGGAGCATCTAAAATAGTGATGGTTACTAGAAGTAGAATAATTAAAAGGGACTTGACTAGTATTTTCGTAATGATGATGTCCTCCTCTTAAGGATGTATATGTATGAAGCGTACATATCATATACTGTCGAGCTTAAACTTCACGCCGATTCTTTCATCTGGTGATAATTGACTTTTCCATAGATCATAGCTTTTTTTCATCATTTCCTGGGAAAGTTTTTCTGCTTGCTGATCATCACCTGATAATGCATAGGATAATAACTTCTTATAATAACTGAGTGAAGCTTCACGACGAAATGAGCTTTCAAAGTATTTTAACGCCATTCTCACATAAGCTGGTTCAAAACTGTTTAGCACGAGCGAAAAGAGTGGATTCTCTGATAATCGAGCTAACTCTTTTTGAACTTTCCAATCATATGACGCAAAAGCTTCCGCAGTGTCTGTTAATTCATCGATTTCAGCGAGAAGTCCCACGACTTTAGGATAATTGAGTAGTACCGCTTTTTGTACATATTGAGGTGTTAGCGCAATACGCAATTCCAAAAAGTAGAGGACGAACGCATCTGGCACTTGATCAAAGTACTCTATAATATCCACGATGGTAGTAATATTTCCCCCGTTCCAGTAATCATTGACTATAGCGCGCTGTCCTTTTCGCAATGTCAGCCAGCCTCCGTGACTCAGGCGCTGTAAAACTTCGCGAATGGCGGGCCGTCCCAGTTCATACAGCGCCGCCAGTTCTCTTTCCGTTTCGATTTGACTGCCCGCCACATATTCACCTTGAAGAATGGCTTTAATCAATTCTTTTTCAACAATTGCTGTTCGATTCATGGCTAGATCTCCTTTATTCAACACTTACGTACGATTCTCTAAGTTTTTAGCGGTATCGCTTTTACCGACCTCTTTTTGATCTTTATACGTACCGAATGTTTTATCGATAACTGTATGCGTTACGCCGAACCAGTAGTTTTCATTTTTAAAATGATGCCAAAGATGTGCTTTTTTAATACGTCTTCCCATTTCGGTACGCGGTTGAATGGGACGATGCGCAATATAATGTTTCCATTCGTAATACATGAAATAGGCGATAATTCCTGCCAGATAAGCAATCGTAAATAGCCAACTACCTGTTATGAAATAGAAAACTAGTGCGAAAATAGTAAAGCCAGGCAAGCTGAACCAAATCGGCAAAAATAATAGTTTTAAATTTGCCGGATCTACGTGATGATCAAAATGTAATCGTTTAATCGTTTTCAACAAAAATGGATTCGTTGGCGTTTTCATATGGAATAAAAATCGATGAATCAAATACTCACTCATGGCATAAGTAGCCATTCCTATAATGAAGGAAATCCACACACCAAAGGAGAATGCATGTAACAGACTATAGCTTATGAGCGGAATAAATAGCACCAACATTATCGTAATATCCGGAAACGTAACGAACTCTTTCATATATTTCGTATTCATGAACCGTCCTCCTATCTTATAGTCGATCTATCTATGAAGCATGGAGCTGATAATACTTGGTGGTAAGACCAGAATTCACCTTGGAGTTACCAAAACTATATAACATTCTGAATTAATAGTCAATTGTGTTTTCGAGAAATTAAAAAGCACTGTAAAATAAGCCAACATCAATATGTCTTCTGTAGGTGCTATTTTATTCCTCCGGTAATAAATACATGGTATAATGCTCAAGCGGCAAGTTATGAATAGCAACGAACTTATTTCAGCTAAGGATATCTGCTTCTGGTTGTCGCCAGGGTAGGTATCCTTTGTTGCGTCAAAATACGTTTCATGAACATGTTCTTTGCGTCAGTCTTTTTTAGAAAGGAAGTAAATTGTGTCCTCATTACAAATTGTTCAAGTACGTTATCCAAAAGCAATGGCTTTTACTCTGATGTTTGGAGCTTTTATCGGGTTATTTGGTGAAACAGCTTTAAATATGGCACTTACTAATATTATGGCGGACTTCTCGGTCAACTCCGCTACCGCTCAGTGGTTGACAACAGGATACTTATTAACGCTCGGTATTCTAGTACCTGTGTCTTCTCTCTTAATTCGGTGGTTTACTACGAAACAATTGCTCGTTGCGTCTTTGGCCTTTTCCATAGCCGGTTCATTTTTAGCTGGTTTCGCTCCGAGTTTTGCTGTGTTATTTATAGGTCGTGTCGTGCAAGCGATTGGAACAGGAATACTATTACCATTAATGATGAACGTCATTTTATTAATATTCCCGATCCATAAACGCGGTGCCGTTATGGGCGTCATGGGGCTTGTGATCACGACAGCTCCTGCGATTGGACCTGCGTTGTCCGGATTAATCGTCGACACACTCGGTTGGTCATATATCTTCTGGGTCAGCTTGGTGTTTTATGTAGGATTGATCGTATTTGGTCTCAAGCAAATTGACAACGTCTCACAAATCACGAAACCAGCGATTGATGTCGTTTCGATTGTATTATCAACGGTTGGATTTGGTGGAGTCATTTATAGTTTAAGTACTATGGCTGAAAAGTCTTTAACGTCCGCATACGTTTATCTTCCATTAATAGTCGGTTTCGTTTCTCTACTTTTATTTGCCGTAAGACAGTTCAAGATGAAGCACCCCATGATCAATTTACGTGTGTTTAAATATCCGATGTTCACGTTAGGGGTCGTGCTATTGTTCATCGGCATGTTTTTAATTCTATCTTCAGCTATTTTACTTCCTCTGTATATGCGAACATCTTTGCTCGTCAGCGCAGCAGTCGCAGGATTTGCTTTGCTACCAGGTAGCGCTATGAACGCATTGTTGTCTCCTATCATAGGCATGCTGTCGGACAAGTTCGGTGTCAAAAAGATCTTACCGATCGGCTTTTTATTTACAGCGGTCGCAAGTGTGTTATTTATCGTCATTATTTCGGCTGAAACGCCAATTTGGCAAGTGGTCATCGCATTCCTAATCTATTTTGTAGGTATTTCTATGATTATTATGCCTGCTCAAACGAATGGATTAAATGAATTGCCGCGCGAACTTTACGCGGACGGCTCAGCTGTCATGAATACCTTACAACAAATTGCAGGCGCTACAGGAACGGCGTTGGCGATTACATTTATGATACATGGGCAAAATGTATTTTTAGAAACTTCACCTAGTGCTTCGGCTGCTGAAATGATTGCGGCGGGTACGAAATATGCGTTTTACTTTATCGCTGGATTCGCTATTGTTGGATTCATTGCGTCATTGTTTGTGAAACGGGTTCGGGTGTAAGTGGACACAGTTGGTAGAGGTACCAGGTCCCAACACAATTCTAAATAGTGTCTGGACCTGGCCAGTTAAACTGAAGATGAAAAGACCGCTAATTAGTCTCCATTAGCGGTCTTCCTTATTGGAAAAAGTACTTAGTCATGAAAACGCAACGTTAGTTTAGTACTTAAATACTTACTCACTTCTTAAAGACATACTTCTTCCCATCCTGGCTAGTTACGATCAGCTGGGTGTTAGTGACCGACATATGCTTTCCTTGGAGATTCGACAGTTTACTAGTCTTCTTATCCAGCAAGCTATACTTATAAATACCTGTCTTATTGAAGTAATACATCGTCGAATGATCGTACAGCACGGATGCATTGTTTTGATTTTCATTTGGAATAAACGACTTTTCTTTTGGATCCTCATAAAATAGAATTCTTGCATCAAAATCGCGTTCTTTTTTTCTGTCCGATCCATTCATTGCGACAGAGTTGAGTGTCAACTTACTATCTTTCGGGATGTTAGGCGTTCGGTAATAGTCTCTTTTCGTTGCTTCATTTGTATAATAGATGCGGTCATTCCAAATAAATACGTTCCGCATCGTCTCACCGAAAAGTGAAGGCATGATCATAGAATCTTTGGATCCCGTAAAACGTTCTGTTTTCGTACGAATGACGCCATACTCCATCGGCAATTCTGAAGCTTGGCCAATTGCACGTAAATAGGGAATGAATACTTCATCATTATAGACAATTACATCAAACCAATTTTCCATATAACTAATCCAAACCCCGTCGCTACCTTCGAAATCTAGCTTACTCAAGATCTCTTCACTTTTATTCGTTTTCAAATCTTTTTTCATCAATCCATTACCTATACTGTACGAAAAACCATTCTGCTCAACTGTTTTTCCTTTCTGGCTGACATATGAATGGTAACGACTGAGTTTCATCGAATCGTCAAGCGCTCGTGTCAGAAATGCCGAAAACTGTGCGCGCGTCACCGATTGAGATGGCATGTATTTGCCTTCTGATCCGCCAGCAATGCGTTGTTTGGCAATGCCGTTAATATCAGCATACGCCCAGTGCGCCGGAACTACATCAACAAAAGTTGGTTCGCTGTCAAACGGTATATTGAATGAACGGCGTAAAATGGCTGCCATTTGCGCACGTGATGTATTTTCTCCTGGGCGCATTAACCCATGGTCTCCACGGAGAATTCCTTTTTCATTTACCGTTGCGAGAATTTTATAATAAGAGGACTTCTTTGAAACATCTTTAAACACAACGTTTGGATTTTCCACGAGTGGAATCTTTAGAGCTTTGATCAGCATGGCGGATGCTTGTGCTCGCGTGATCGGTTCATTCGGTTTGAATGTACCATCTGGGTATCCTCCAATAATGTTTCGGTCATATAAATACTTGATCTCTTTCTGTGCCCAATGGCCTTTCATATCCGTAAACTCGGCCGCATGTGCTGGAAACGGCATGGCTGGAACTATGAGTAGTAATGCGATGAACGCCGCTGTAAGTTTTTTCTTCATCTGTTTCTCTCCTTTATAAGTAATTTGTGCTGTGTACTTTCGCCACTTACGCACCGTACAGACGGAGATATTTAGAAAAAGTTTCAAATAAAAATACCAAGTCCTCACATATTCGTGCAGGGACTTGGTATATAAATAGTTCACGCTTAGTAAATGACACGTTTACCAAGTGACAAATGGTGGTGATCCAGGTGGCGCATTTTGTATCATATCCACTAAAGGAATCACATAACCGAATGCGACAATGAACAGCATAACTATAATCCATACAGTCCATCGTTCTGTCCACTTCGGTGTCTCACTTGCATTCTCTTCACCTTGGGCAATCGGAAATTCTGTATTTCCTTTTGGTGCGAAGAACATTAAGTTGAAGACGATATAAACAATCATCACGAGAGCTATAGTTAATAATGTTCCTCCGACCGCTAGTAATAGTAAGTATGGATCCCAACTTGCAGCCGTTGCACTATCACCATACGTTGTGTAAGAAGTTCTTCTTGGAGCACCTAGTAGACCTACCGTATGCATTCCTCCGGCCATGAATACCATTCCTATAGTCCAAATAAGTGTTTGAATTACACCTAATTTATTCATTGCTGGCGTAAGCGTCCGTTTGGATAAATAAGGTATTAACCAATACATTGCACCGAAGAAAGTCAACACCGCTGTCACTCCGACGGTTATATGGAAATGACCTACAACCCAAAGCGAATTATGAACGACTTGATTCAATTGGTTCGCGTTTTGCGCTATACCGCCAGCTCCACCTGGAATGAAGAAGATCATCGCGATCATAGGGGCAAGGAAACGAACATCTCCCCAAGGCATTTTCTTAATCCAGCCAAAGACTCCTTTTGCTCCTTTTTTCTTGCCGACACGAGCGAATACGAAGAACATCGCAAATGCGGTCATTAAGGACGGGAAGCCGATTACCATGCTCATTAGCGCATGTGTAAGTTTAATTCCTTCTGACATTCCTGGGTCAACAATTTGATGATGAAAACCGCCTGGGATATTCGATACAACTAACAGGATGACCACTACTCTCGTTAATGTATCACTGAATAAGCGCCCACCAATCACTTTCGGTACGACTACATACCATAATGAAACTGCCGTTAAGTACCAAATGTTTACAAACGTATGTCCGAAGCTCCAAAATAACGTTCTACTGAGCATGACATTAATTGTTTCCGTCCAACCAAACGCCCATGGGATCAGCATTAACACTTCTGCTGTTACGCCAAGGCTTCCGAAGAATAGAAGAATAAATACACCCATCGCAAAGAACCCTAGTAACGGTATATGTTTGCCACGATTTCTTTTTCTCCACTTAGCGATTTGGGTGAATCCACCAAACGCAGCAATCCAAATCCCTGCGACTACAATAAATAAGCCCACATAGAACCAAGGAGATGCTTTCATAGGCGGATAAAATGTATACATCACGGATGCATTCCCCATTACGACTTGCGTAACAACGAGTACTACTCCTACCAGCATAGTGATGAGAGAAATCCACCCCATCTTCCTAACGATCGGAAATAAACCGTCCATCGTGTGAGAAAGTATCGAGTAAAAATAAGCAATTACAAACAACACAGAGAACACTAAAACTAATAAAATACCATGTGCAGTTAAGACTTGATAGTAATTAAAGTTTGTAGGTAGTTCAAGTAATCCTGCACGATTAAGTCCTTGAAGTAAACCTAAAAGTCCACCTACCAACAAGGTGATAAAAGCTATGGAGAAATACGTTAACGTAAGACGAGAGTCTAGTCTATTACTTCCTGACATAGTACTGATTTGATTTTCAATTGTTTCCATTTGATTCACCTCCTATTTCACTATGATTTTCATGCTCATCAATTGGTGTCCGACACCACAATATTCATTACAAATGGCTAAATATTCACCGGGTTTCTTAAACTTTTGTTTCGCTTCTTGAATATGTCCTGGCATGATCATGGCGTTTAAATTTGTACCAATTACTTGGAAACCATGCATGACATCTATAGAAGTCATTTTAAAATGAACAGTCGCGCCAGCAGGTATTTCAATTACATTTGGCTCAAACGAAAAGGCGCGTAATATCATGACGACTTCGTATTCGTTATCGCCAATCTTTGAAATTCCAGGATTATCAAACGGTGCTGTCTCTTCAACTTTTTCTGGATCAATCATGCCTACACCACTTGGCGGGCCTTGGCCTAATGCAAAAGTCTGGACTCCACTATAGACTACTGCGATGACCAACATAGAAGCTGCTAAGAAAAGCCAAATTTTTTCATATCGATGCATTTTCATTTGAATACCTCCTTATAGTCGTACTGTAAAGAAAATAAATAATATTACCCAAAACAAAGCGATTCCGCCTCCAACAAACAGTATAGAAGCATACATAGCATTTCTGAATGAACTTTCATCCACTACTTCCTCCTTGTTCACTCGTTCGTTTGGTGAATTCTTCATTTTATCCCCCCCTTTATAAGTGATTGACGAAAATACATAAAGCAAATCTACGATGTCTGCTCTATGAGTGATGGACCATAATACTATTGTAAAATTAATATAACCCAGCCCTTTTAAAAATTCATAAGTTTATTACACTCTGTTTAAATGCAATAACTATTGATATTAGTATAAACATAACATAATTAATACTAATATTGTATTAATTACTAGAATATTCCGTTAATTATTAAAGTGTTTTTATTATATTAAAATAACTATTAACAGATTTTCGCTTTTTTGATTTGTGGTTAGCGAGGATGATTTTGCTGTTTTTCATTTTATGTATATGGAGTGATCCATTCATCGCATCAGTTGTTCCATAAGCTATTTTAGTGTTACGTAACCCCTAGCTTTAGTATGAAACAAGGAGCGGACTTACACCTTGATGTGCATCAAGTTTTTATATTCTATTTCTCACCACGATGAATTAAAATATTTGAGCGCATTACGTAAGTTTCTTGTGAATGTACTTTAATTGGATTTTTACATAGCCCCCAAAAACGTATTACTTCCTTTCTGTTATGTAACTATAGATCAACGTACAGACAGATATATCCGCAAATCGTTTCATCGTATTGATCATATATTTATAGTCAGAAGCAGATTTGTTCGCAAGTGAAAATAGCGCCAAGTCCCAACACTATTATCATCGCAAGAAAATTTGCTATGATGGGGTTATTCCTACTGAAGAAAGGATCGATAACAGATGCTGCAATGGATTTCGAAACGTTTAACACTTACCGGCACACCGCTTGAGCAGATCAGCCAAGTTCAGAAGCTTTTCGCCGAGCAGTTCGAATTTGAAAACTTGGATGTTTTGCTTGCGAATGAAGAACCTATTACAGAGCAATACCTGGAAGATAAAATGATGAAACAAGGACGTGGCGGCCTTTGCTATGAACTTAATGGCCTGCTGTATACCGTACTTAGAGATTTAGGCTTTCCTGTACAACTCGCTGCTGGCACTGTATGGGCACCCTCGCCACGAAACAGCTTCGTCATGGCACAGACACACGTTGTGAACTTGCTCGAATACGAAGATACGCTGTACTTGATCGATAGTGGTTTCGGTAACAACCTTGTGATGCAGCCTGTCGCATTAGATGGAGAACCTGTCACTTCACCTGCCGGCACATTCCGGTTGCGAAGCGAAACGACTGAAAAAGGCACGATGGTATTTGAACAAATAAAAGATACCGGCTGGGAACTTCGCTACGCCCTCCATCCCGACGCAATCGACTGGGAACATTTGGACCATGTGAAACAGCAGATTCACCACAGCCCAGAATCTTCATTCAATAAAGAGTTGCTCATTGCTAAATTAACAGATGACGGCACGTACTCGATTAATGAAGAGCGTTACTATCGTAAGTGTAATGGCGACGAAGAAACTCTGCCGTTCCAAGATCACGGTGAACTACTCGATCAAGTAAGACGGCATGCTGCGCCAGCTGTTTATGAAGCAACTGTGAATTATATTAATGAACAAAAACCCTCCAACGACTAATTTAGGTCGCTGGAGGGTTTCTTGTATGTGACTCGATGTTGAATTGTGATGGGAAATAGTATGTTACTTCATCCTTGCAACTCTCTTTTTTCACCAAGTAATCTTTGAAATTCCATCTCTAATTCTTTTGTCGGATTTACACTTAACCGACTAATAACTTCCGAGATTTTTGTCTCCAGCAAAAGCAATTCATTTTGTCGTAAGTCGTATTCTTTAATAGGATTACGGCTTTTATATTGTTCGTATCTCCCATCGAATACTATTAGTTCTTTGTTTTGAATATCTATTATTCGTGTGGAGACATTTTCTATGAATTTTCTATCGTGTGAAACGAAAATAATTATTCCTTTGTATTGTTTCAATAACGACTCCAAAGCTTCCAGTGATTCCAAATCTAGATAATTAGTTGGTTCATCAAGTACAAGCATATTTACGTCACTAAGAAAGATTTTGGTCAGAGCCACCTTAACGCGTTCTCCACCACTTAAGACGTTTACAGACTTATATACATCATCAGTAAAAAAGTGCATTCTTGCGAGCACAGTTCGAATCAGCGTTTCGTCCTGAGTTGAAGTGGATTGAACATTTTCCAAAATAGTTTTATCCAAATCTAATATTGATAAATTTTGTGTAAAATAACCAATCTTCACAGATGGTGAAACAGTGATATTCTTTTCCTTTTCTATGATCTTTTTAATCAATGTGGTTTTACCGGTACCATTCGATCCCATAACGGCTACTTTATCGCCACCACGGATATAAAAGCTTGCATCATTCCATAGGACACGCTCTCCAACCATTCCATGTACTTTTTCTGCCCGAAGAACTACTTGATTTTTGAACGTCTCTTCATTCGGCAAATTCATTTGTATTGGGGAAAGATCTTTTTGCTTTTCAATAGTCTCTAAATTTTCTAACCTAGTTTCAAAAGCGGACACAGTTTTCCGTAACTTCTTTTGTTTATTTGCGAAATATGGTTTTACACCTTTAATTCTAGCTTCGGAGCCAGTTAAATTCTTCGGTTTTTTAGTTGCTCGTTGGGCTTGCTCTTCCTTTTGCTTTATCGCTTCTTCCAAGTGATGCTTTTGCTTTTGATACTTTTCAAACGCTTGTTGTTTCTGTTGGAACTCCACTTCCTTTTGCTTAGAATATTGAGTATAGTTTCCTTTGTATTCTGCAACGCGTCCTTCATCTATTTCCCATATAGTCGTACAAAGTGAATCCAAAAATATGCGATCATGGGAAATTAGTATAAGAGCACCCGGCCAATTATTTAACTTTTTCTCCACCCATTCAATATGTTCTGTATCGAGATTCGTAGTTGGTTCATCCGCTAGTAATAGTGCCGCGTCACTAGCAAGTGCCTGCTGAATGTATTCTTGAGTGATTTCGCCGCCACTCTTGGCTGTATCTGTTCGTTTCAACTGTGGCAAAAGCTCAACGCTGGCACGCTGGATTACTTGACCACCTTCAAGAACAACTTTTTTAGCCAGTATATTTAATAAGGTCGTTTTACCGCTTCCGTTTCTACCGACTAAACCAATTCGATCTTTTGCATGCACTTCCAGTTGATCTATATCCAACAACAAGCGGTCTTGAATATAGTGTTTAATGTGGTTAGCTTCAACTATTATCATACGTTCATTCCTCCTTTTTAACTTTGGGGAATACAAAAATACCCCCTATCTTCTTTCAGAATAGGAGGCATGTATTATATAGGGGTACACAAAAAGAGATCATTATCCCTTAAGGTCCAACTATAGAAATACCATCCTATTCTGAAAAACACAATAAAAGGCATCAAAAAAATGCAGGGTCGCCTGCAGAATACCTTTATTGTTTTTTCGTAAAATAGGATTAATACTTCATGTAGTTGGGTCACCCTTTCGTTGTAATAGTTTTTTAACTATACCGTGATGCAATCCTCCTTGTCAATGGGGTTGGCTTAGAGCGGAACCCATTATTTTAAAAGGTGCCAGGTCCCAATACGATTTTGAATTGTGTCGGAACTTGACAATTAATATACGATTGAATTCAATACTTTAGCATCCTCAGTGAGCTGACGTACACTTTGATTATATTTAAAAAGGTAGTTATATATATCTGTTTTTTTACATCTCCATTTTTCTGTCTTAACTACCAATGCCAATGACGGATTTATGAATGGAATATTAAATAAGAAAACATAAAAGGTTTTTATGAAAAACAAAATATAAGGTATAAACAATCTTGAAAGTCTCTCAATCAAACAAATCCCACTAAAACTAACACAAAAAAGCAAGCGTCTATTCCACGCTTGCTTTCGTCTGTTTACGGGCCATATTGACCTTCAAAAATTGTTGAAGCGGAAATGTTAATGATTCCATACATTTCTTGAACGTCTATGCTTATGCCTCTTACGATACCAGGCATGCCATCAGAGATTTCGTGGTAGCTGCCCCAAACCAATTTTTCAAACTGGATTGTAACGGAGCCATTGCTTTTGGCGGTGGTGTGAAAGATATTTGTGCCGGGGGTTCTTGTGATTGTGGCGATGGTCTCGGCACTATCTGTAAGGATGGTGTGCTTTCCTATATTTTTCACGACTTCTTGATCGAAGTAATGGTAATCCTCAAACAGGTCTTCGATATCAAATGTATAAGACAGCCTTTCACGCATCGTTTGAATCTCATAATAAAAATACGCATTTTTAGGCAATTTCGCTTCGATAGCGTAGCGCACTTCAGCACCAGTAACAAAATGTACAGTGGCAATATATTCTCCAGGCTGATCAATTTTGATGCACATGTTATCCGGCTTGCTGATAGTTGAAGGACAGTTTTTGAATACTATATTATCAGATATAAATTTCCCATCTACTGTGGATAGACTGATATTTTGTATCTTTTCACCTGCTGAAATCTCAAGTGGAGCTTCTGTCGGTAAATAATCATCTGTCTCTTGCAACCTAAGTTTCAAGACGCCTGACACTTTTTCCACTTGAACGTGGTATCCTTTCTCAATAGAAGCCCCAGTTAACATACGGCCCGACACATTGAGTGTGCCTTTCCCCTCTTTTAGTGGAATGAGTTGAATTTTTGTTTTTGTATAGCCTGGCTTTCCATAAACCATAACTGATTCATATAAATCTGTATCCGTTTGCCGTATAACACCATCAATTTTATCCATCCCAACATCTTCAGCCTCTAATGTGACCATTGACGGCTTCTTTTCTTCTGTTGCTTTCATTAATTTAGCGGCCTGTCCTCTTGTCACAGCTGCATTTATGCCGAATGTGTTAGACGATGTACCTGTCGTGATTCCTAATTTATAAAGGATCAGGATATTCTCACCGTGCGATTGTGAAACATGAATATCCCTGAACGGATTTTTTATGCTATGGAAATCATAACGCGGTAAATCAAATGCTTTGACAAGTATTGATGCAAATTGGCCACGTGTCACATAATCATTCGGACCATAACGCCCATCTCCGTATCCACTGATAATTCCTGCTTCCGCCAGTGCAGCAATAGCTTTATAGTAGCCATTCGCTATCGAAACATCTTTAAAGCCAGGATTCTTGATCTTCGTCATATCCAATTTCGTCAACTTCGCAATAATTGCAGCAGCTTGTCCTCTCGTAATTGGATTACCTGGCTTAAACGTGCCGTCTGGATAACCTCCTATTATATTCCGTGCGGCGAAATCATTGACTGCCTCCGCAAAGTGATGTGATGGTGCGACGTCTGGGAATCGTTGAGTGCTTGCGGCTGTACTTGATAGTGGAAGACTCAGCGTGAGTATAATCGCGCCTATTATCATAATTATTTTTTTCATTTACTATCTCCCTTTCTCTTGTGTTCTCCTATAGCGGCGTATAGACGAGGAAATTAGGAAATAGTTTCAAATTCTTTACAAAAAATATGTCTTATATGATTCTACATTGTGTCGGCACCCCGTATAAAAAACTCATTTCTTCTATTATATACTTTTGCTATGTAGATTCATTCAGTGCGTGTCGCTAAAACTTTCATGATTTTTTATTCCAATCATCACGTTAGCTTTTCGCGCAAGTTCCATCATGTAGAACGCTTGCACTACTCGCCTTTCATTACTTCCCCAGCGCTCAGCGATGAATTCTTTGCGCCCTGAACGTGCACAATCTTCTTGATAATGTCTTCTTCTGTTATCTAATAATCTAGATGGTATTCTTCTGCCGGATAAAGTATTTCGGATGGGTGTCACGATCGGTTTTGCGAAAATACCTCTCACAGCTAGATTGTCTTTCGACTTCTTAGCAGCTTCCCGTTGCATCTCTGTGTAATAGAAAATGACAGTTGTATAGGATGCCCCGCGATCTTGAAATTGATCTTCTGCATCAATTAGATCGATTTGTTGCAAGTATACTTCAATTAACTTCTTATAAGAGAATGAGACAGGTACTCATACAGCTCTCGGCAATTTGGCAAATGTTTCTTTTTTCTTATTCCGAGTACATTATCACGCGCAGCTCGAAATTTTGTCCTACGACTCCGACCATCACTATCAGAGAACATCGGAATTCAACAAGTTCGCTGGTTTATTTCCTTCAAGTCCTGCTATGAGATTATCAGCAGCAAGATGCGCCATCGCGATTTCTGTTTCATGCGTAGAGGAGCCAATATGCGGCAAAGTGACGACGTTCTTCATCTGCAACAGTGGATTCTCGGGGTCGACAGGTTCTTGTGCGAACACATCGAGGCCAGCTGCCGCGATTTCATTTTGTTGTAGTGCGTCGATTAGATCTTCTTCAATGATAGTGCCGCCACGCGAAATAATTAGGAATATAGCGGACGGCTTCATAAGACGGAACTGCTCGTTGCCGATCATGCCCCGCGTTTCATCAGTCAACGGGATCACGAGACAGACGTAATCAGATTCTTTCAGCAAATCGTCAAGGTCCCGGTAAGATGCATCAAACCGTTCCTCCGCTTCCGGCTTCCTTGTTCTCGTATGATACAGGATGTCCATATCGAAGCCGAACCGCGCGCGTTTGGCGATTGCACTGCCAATACGCCCCATACCGATGATACCGAGAGTTTTATGATGGACGTCCACACCGTACCATTCATTCGGCAGAAGCCCTTTCCACAAACCTCGTTTAACATAACCATCAAGCTCAGGCATCCTCCGCGCCGTCGCAAGCATCAGCCCTATTGCCATGTCAGCCACAGTATCGTCGAGCACGCCAGGCGTATGGGTCCCCATAACACCGCGTTTTGTCAGATCGACCAGTTCGAGATTGTTGTAACCGACGGAAACGTTGCTGATAATTTTCAGATTCGGCGCCTTATCGAGAATCGCTGCATTCCCAGGGAAACCAATTCCGATCACGCCTTCCGCCTGACGCAAGAATTCAGGAAAATCAGAGTCGTTTTCTGGATCTACGGACAGTCGAACGTCATAGTCTTTCGCTAGTCGATCATAAACCGGTTGCTCTAGACGTCGATAGGCGAGTATTTTCTTTTTCATGTATATTCCTCCCTATAGTCGTTACTTACTGTCAGTATACATGAATGGGTTCTGACAAATCATCTGCTTTTTTACCTTCTGGAGGAACCTTCCTTGATAAAAATTATCTGTGCTTGAGACAAATGTGAGTATTTTAAAAGGTACCTGTGGGAGAAATTAACGTGAATGCTTAAACATTCATGAAAGTTTCGTGCACAGGTACCTTTTGCTCAAAGAATTAACCATTCAATTATTTTTTCGACTAGATACTTTAAATACTAAAACTAATTAGTTACTTTGCATTTTTATAAATGACATAAAATATCTTACTGATATTCATATCTGAACTAGTAATTTGCAGCCTTAATTTAATTTTATTTATTTGTTTCAAAGTAAGTCTTGTATAGTCATATCTTTTTCCCAATATATCTAATGAATTCCCGTTAGTAAAAACGAGATACAGAAGCGCAGATTTTCTCTTAGAACTTAATTTACAAGAATGTATTAATCCTTTAACAACTGAAATAAAATTTTCCATTTGCGTTTTGTCATTAATAAATTTGTAATTATAACCTAGACCAAAGTACATGTTCTTCCCGTTTTCATCTGTTGATTTAATCCCGAATAAACTATTCATTAATCTATAATATAATAGCCAAAATTGTTTTTCAGAACGATTGCTCTTTTTAAATATATAAAAATATTTTTTTATTCTATTAATTATTTTTATATATTTATTTTCAGAAATTGAAATATGTAAATTTTTATTATTAGTATTAAATTTATAACCAAGATAATCAAAACATAATTCTTCCGAATTTCGAGATAAAGCTTCATAACGATTAAAGATAGTTTTCTCCCTATTTATATTTAAGAAGTTTTCCTTAAAAATTTTTTCTAACACTTTATTAGTTTCTTCTATGTCTATTCCTTTAATTGTATCGTAGTTAATTATTATAATATCATCAACATATCTGAAGTAGAAAGTAGGGTTGAAATTCTGACGAATATCATCGTCGAATTTTTCTAAATAAACTTCAGCCAAAGCACTTGAAAATGGCAGACCTAAGGGTATTCCAGAAACCGAACTAGAAAAAAACATTGGCTTTAGCGTTTGTATAGTAGAGTTTGAAAGCATATTTGCTTTCATTAGCTTTTTATATAAATAATGTTTATTTATAGACGGATAAAAATTTTTAATATCAGAACGAACAATAAATAAATCTATGTCCTGTACTGAATAATCAGTATAATCACCATGAGTCAAAGTAGAAATTAGCTGTTTTATAATCTGATCTCGGTTTGAAGAACCTGATGCATATTTTTGTTCTATCTCTCTTTTAATTTTAAGATAGATACGCTTTTCATCATCGTTTGGATTATAATATAACCGATTACCATCTTTTATTTTATTTAGCCTTGGTATTTTTTTCATTTTAGACCTCCTGGCCTAGAAACCTTCTCCCCTAACATACGGGGAGTTATCTTTAAGCAAAGATAATTATGGCTACAAGTTAGTTGAGTAACCGTGGTGTGTGTATTCCGCATCACTATATAAATTAATCAGAATTGGAATTATAGTTCACAGGTTGTGGACTATAAGGAATCTAGGTATAATATGAATTTCATACTATATATAAAATTGTATAACAATCATTATTATTCTTCAACAATAATAAATTAAAAGGAGAATTCTTTCATGAAAAAGAATCTATTTTTAAGAATAGACGTACTTCCAGATGAAATCCCTATTTTGTTTTCTAACAAACCTGTTTATTTGAACTTTTCAAAAAATTTGTAGAATCCATGAAAGATATAGATCGCTCCCTATCAACTCTTATAACAGTCCCTCTCTTTTTCCATATTCCCAAGTCCAAATCCGAAAAAAGAAAAATTGGATTGTTACATCCTATAGCTCAAATACAGACTTTTGATTATATTTTAAAATACGAACAACTAATTACTTCATTTTGTAAAAACTCACCTTATAGTGTGAGATCGCCAATCAAGAGAAACGTACCAAAAATCAGTATGCAACAGTTAAGACAGAAGGAACTAACTAAAATAGAAGAAGAATACAGTTTTACTGATAAAATTTCAGTAACAAGTGATGAAGATCAAATTTTATTCTACAATTATTTCTCCTATAACAAATTTAAAAAAATACAAAATTTATATAATTCCCCTAAATTTAATAGGGATAAATACAAGTACTCTTACTTCTTAAAATTAGATATTCAAAGATGCTTTCCAAGCATATATACTCATTCTTTAGCATGGGCTATTTTTGGTGATAAATCTTTAGCGAAAAGATATAAAAAAAACACAAAAGCTTTTCCAAACGCAAGTGATATAATTTCCCAGAAAATAAATTTTAATGAAACACATGGATTAGTTGTAGGACCTGAATTTTCAAGAGTAATTGCAGAATTACTACTAACAAGAATTGATATTAACCTTCAGAGGTCATTAAATGAAAAAGAATTATTACATAAAAAACACTATTCTTTATATAGATTTGTAGATGACTACTTCTTATTCTCACATCGGAAAGAAGATATAATTATGATAGAAAATGATTTAAAAAAAGAGTTAGATAATCATAATTTAACACTAAATGTTTGGAAAAGTGACTTGCAGGAAAAACCTTTTGTGATTAATGATGACTCAATAATCGAGTTGAAAAAAATTTTAAAAGAGTTTGATTTAGATAAGAAATTATCTGTTTACCTCATAAATGAGAAAAAACATGTAAATAAAATAAAATTTAATGAATATAAGGGCACTAGATATCAATGGGATACACTTTTCAATAAAATAGAAATGCTTGTTTCAATGAATTATAGTTCCAAAACTAAGATAGTTAATTTCTTCTTAAAATCTATACGTTCATCAATAAGCTTCGATGGTAAACATCCTTATGTAGTTAGTAATATATTAGAAATAGTATCAAATATTTATACGTTAGACATTAATAATAAAAGTACTACTTATATTATTGCTATATATTTCAAAATTCTTAATCAAACAAAAAACTTAAAATCAACCTATGAATTACAAAAGAGTAAAATCACAAATAATGCAGAAATAGAATTAATTCAAAAGAAGATTAATGATTGCGTTTATACTGAAGACAAAATTTTTCAATACTCATTCAATATTCTGAAGAATAATATAGAAGATATTGAGAACATGTATGACTTATTAATTTTTATGAAATTATTAGATAAAAAATTAGCATCGAGCTTTTTATGTGCAATATTAGAATCGAATAAATGTTCATATTTCGTATGTTGTAGTGTGGGTTACTATATTTTGAATTATAATTCAACTGGATTAGATATGAGATTTCTAACCGTGAGTAAAAAGTTAGTACAGTTTGTTACTTCAATCATTCAAGATTATACACCTATGGGTGCTGACTATTTAATCTTAGAGGCTGAATTCTTTTACTTTTTAAATGACTTCTCTAAGTATCCAGGTTTTCAACCTAGTTTTAAATCTAGATTAACCAAAAGACTTGTTTCGGAAACAAGAAAAACTTTAGCTAAAGGTAATCCTAATGTAATTAACGAACGAAAAAATATATGGAGCATATTAACAAGACATTCTTATTATCAGTGGAGTAGTAGTGCAAATACATTCGTTAGAAAAATAATTAAAAAGAGCTCTAACTCGCAATTAGAGAATTCTATAGATTACTAACAAAATATTTTGTGTAGAGTAGACTATAATTACCTAAAAAACAAAATAAAATATAATTGAAGAATGATGAAATATACGTTAAAAATAAACTTACTTAAGATTTACGACAAAATAACAAAAAGTACCTACTTGATAAATTAACGCGATTATTTAAACATTCATAAAGTCTTAATACGCAGGCACGCTTTTTTATATGAAATGGAAGTAAAAATTGCCAACTCTCCTAGACGTTCAGATGCTATAATCGCTACCTAAAATTAATTGCAGAAGAGCTTGGCTAATATACATTAACTGAGCTATATCTTCTTCTGTAATATAATATTCTCCCATCTAAGGCTTTACTAAATAATACGGTGTGTTTATAATTTATCAGACCACACCTCATTCTTAGCATATGCGAACTAGAAATTGTATTGTCAACACTAAATCAGACAGATTCTATAAGGTCCCCAATCGATACTCAATCGGTGTTTGATAATCAAGGGTTCCGTGGATTCGAACTCGATTGAACCAGTTCACATAATCCTGTAGCTCACGCTCTAGCTGCTCAAGAGAAGTAAAGGTCATTTGCTTAATAAACTCTGTTTTCACTACATTAAACATTGCTTCTGCGACTGCATTGTCGTACGGACAGCCTTTCATACTGAGCGATCGACCGATTCCAAAAGCTTCTAATGCTTCGTCAATTAAGTGGTTTTTAAATTCACTTCCGCGATCTGTATGGAATAACTGAATGCGATCCAAGCTACGTTCAATGCTAGATAAGGCTTTGTAGACAAGCTGAGCTGTCTTTTGAGGCCCCGCGCTGTAACCAATAATTTCTCGATTAAAAAGATCGACAAATAAGCATACGTAATTCCATCTCCCATTGACTCTAACGTATGTTAAATCACTAACAACCACAGCTAGTTCTTCTTGGCCATTGAAGTTTCTCGCTAGAACATTCTTCACAGGTTCCTCGTTTACTTTTGATTTAAACGGTTTATATTGAGCGACAGTGTAGTTGGATACAAGCCCAGATTGCTTCATGACGCGTCCAATACGACGTCTAGAAACAGTCCGGTTTATCTTCGCAAGTTCTTTTTTGATTTTGCGGGTTCCATAATTATTCCGACTACGTTTGAAGATTTTCTTAATTTCTTTCTGCAAGGTTTCATCTTTCGGTTGCTTAACCGGCGTGTAATAGAACGTACTTCTAGCAATTCCTAGGACCTCGCACATTGCTGATACTGAGTATTTGTGACGGTTATTCTGAATCACATCTACTTTCGTCCCATGATCAGCGCGGCTTGCTTTAAAATATCGTTCTCCATTAGGAGACGCTGGTTTTCTTTACGTAATTTCATTATTTCATTCTCTTCGTCGGTACGTTGATCTTTTTCTTCAAAAGATCCGGTCGCTTTGTGACGTCTCACCCAGTTATCAAAAGTGGTGGAGGTTAGGTCGTACTCACGAAGAATATCTGTACGTGATTTACCGTTTTCATGTAGCTGTACAATTTGGTTTTTAAATTCCTTGGTATAGGTTCGTCTCACTCGCTTTTCAGTCATGTAGATTCTCCTCGTTTCTTTGTTTGTATTCTACAAGACCCTAACTTTTCTGTCCAAGTAAGTGTAGCCTATTCAAATTGCCACTTTTGCTATATCTCTATTCATCCTCCGCTACTACCTGAAAAGCCCAATCCATCTGCTTTTTACTACTTCTAACTCCCGCAACTTCTCCTACGCCTTCTAAAACACTACTCACTCTTTCTAGAAACACCATTAAACAATCAAAACAATAATCAACCTCTTTATTCTTCAGTTCTTTATTTTGTGTATAAAACGCCCTACCAACAGTGCTATACAACGTTGCATGACCAATCATTTCAAAAACAAGGATATAATTAGCATCACTTTCAAACAATGTCTTATAAGCTTCTATAGCTTTTTCATAAGAGTTGCGAATATGTACCGCGAGTATCGATTGGATCGATTGAAGTTCTATTTCTTTAGTCATTTGTATCAGCTCCTATTTTATATGAGCTTACCATTTCTCTTTCTTCAATTCAATAAAAACACGAACGTATATTCCTATAGTGAAAAAAGAGCACCAAGCCCCAACACTATTCTAAATTGTGTCGAAACCTAGCGCTCTTAACTCACTTGCTGTTTTTCATTTTTGTTATCTCGATTTCGTAATACAGCTTATGCTTAGTCGGCGCTTTCACATCCACCGCATAACGCACTTCTTTTCCGTTAGTTAAACGGACTGTCGCGATATAGTTGCCGTGTCTATTGACGCGAATGAACACATCCGGTGAATCGGTATATCCTTCAAATGCCATATTGTCGGATATCACCACTCCATCGGTTTGCGCGAAATGAATACTTTCGACCTTTTCACCCGCTGCCATTTTCAGCCGTGCACGAGTCTTTAAGATTTCGCTCGGATGTTGAAGCTCGATCTTCAATCGACCGTTCACCTTTTTCACATCGACATAATATTTATTGTAATACCGTTTAATGTTTTGCGCTTCCATGCCATAATTACCACCGACTTGAAGTGTTCCTCTGCCCTCTTTAAGCGGCGTCAACTGCAAGCGGTCACCTGTATAGCCAGCAGGTGTTTGTCTGCCTTTAATGATCGCTGCATGGTAGATTTCAGAGTTCGGAATGAATTCATCCGTATCCTCATCCGCCATGATTTCCGAAAACCGCATCATCATTCCGGACTTATCGCCTTGCGTTTTTATAGAATACGTATCAGGATACACGCGCTCCGTTGTCAGCATCAGTTTAGAAGCTTGCCCTCTTGTCACGAATTCATTGATGCCGAACCTCTCCGGCGTCACGCCTGAAGTGATGCCGAGTTTATACAGAATCAACACATTGGCACCGTGTGAATTAGTCGATTTCACATCACGGAAAGGATTTTCCTTAGAAATGAAATCAAAACGCGGCAAATCATATGCTTTAACAAGAATAGAAGCCAGTTGCCCACGTGTGACAGGATCATTCGGACCGAAATTGCCGTTCGCATAGCCTGACATGATTTCTAGTTCTGCAAGCTTCGCGATGGAATTGTAATAGCCATTTGCTTTCGAAACATCCTTAAATCCTGGATCCTGTACATAATAATCCGGGTTTTCTTTCAGCAGCTTCACGATGATCGCTGCAGCTTGCCCGCGAGTGATGGGATTGCCTGGTTTGAACAGGCCGTCCGCATACCCCGTAATAATATGACGTTCTGCCAATTCATTAACGGCCTCCGCAAAGTGCTTTGTTTCAGGCACATCTGTGAACTTCTGGTTACTAGTGGCCATACTTGTTAATGGCAAGCTCAGAGCGAGAGCTACCGTACTAAATGCTATCCAGATCTTTTTCATTGTGTATCCTTCCTTTCTGTTCTGTAATCGTAGGTCGACGTATAGACGCTAAATTTTCAATATAGTTTCAAAGATTATTATTATTTTATTTTTTGTATTATAGCGTCGGTATATATAGGTAAATAGAATTATTTGAGTATAGCGTATTTGAAGGACTTATTGCACTTGAAGCGGCTGCTCATGGAGACAACAATCAGAAGATGCTAAGTGCTGTATTTATCGAGACGACGTTTAATACGCAAGACTCTGGAGATATGACAGCAATGCCTATTGATTTGTTAGGGTTCTCTGCTGCTCAAGAAGCTATGCAAGGTTAAATTAAAACAGACTCCTGATTGGCTCACATGACGAAGTGGGCTGATCAGGAGTCTAGTGTATTGTTTAGGGATTCAAGTTAATTTCTCAAATAACTGTTACAGTACGTCACAGATGTTAACTTCTCAGTCCACGGCCTTTTTCAATCAAATACCAGTTGATTACGTAAAGCACTACGATAAACGTAATCGAAATGAGAATGGAAAATATAATGGGTATATCGATTACACCGAGAATCCCGAAACGGAATCCGGAAATCATGTAAACGATCGGGTTGAACTGTGAAATCACCTGCCAAAATGGAGGCAACATCGAGATGGCAAAAAACACTCCGCCTAAGTAAGTCAACGGCTGAAGAATAAACGTAGGCACAATAGACACATCGTCAAATGACTTGGCAAAAATACCGTTCAACAGGCCTGCCAACGAGAACAAAATTGCCGTCATCAAAAACGTCAAGATGACAATGCTCCACGAGTGCACTTGCAACGGAACGAAAAACAGAGAGATGATCGTGACCAGTATCCCTACGAGAACACTTCTACCTATTCCTCCAATGACAAAGCCCCAAATAATAATATGAGTCGGTACAGGGGCAACTAATAGTTCTTCAATGTTCTTTTGAAACTTTTGCGAGAAAAATGATGACGAAACATTCGAGTAGGAACTGGTGATGACGGACATCATGATCAATCCTGGGACAATAAATTCCATGTAAGAGAATCCGTCCATTTCGCCAATCCGTTTACCAATCAAATTCCCGAAAATGATAAAGTACAAAGAAGTTGTGATGACTGGCGGGACCAATGTTTGGATCCAGATTCTTAAATAGCGGTTCGTTTCTTTGACCGATAAACCTTTTAATGCGGTTAAATATAATTTAAACATGTACATCCTCCACTACGCAGTTTCTTCTGTAAGCTTTAAAAATAACTCTTCTAATCGATTGGACTTGTTGCGCATAGATAACACTTTAATCCCTTGTTCTGTCAACTGGTTAAACACTTCATTGATCCCTTGATCACGTGCTACTTCTACAGAAAGGGATCCATCGTCTAGGAGTTCACTAGTATAACCTTTAATCACTGGCGTCCGTCCTGAAGGCTCGATATCTAAAATAATGGTTTCATACTGAAGCTTAGCGAGCAATGATTTCATACTAGTATCTTCAATTAACTGCCCTTTTTGAATGATCCCGATATTACGACACAACATTTCCGCTTCTTCCAAGTAATGTGTTGTCAGAATAATCGTCGTGCCATTTTCATTCAATTCTTTAAGAAACGTCCACATCTCTCGTCTTAATTCAATATCTACACCAGCTGTAGGCTCATCAAGAATAAGTAAGCGCGGTTCATGCATTAAAGCACGTGAGATCATCAGTCGACGTTTCATACCTCCAGAAAGCATCTGGGCTTGAACATTTCGTTTCTCCCACAAATCAGACTGCTTCAAGTATTTTTCGCTACGCTTTAGCGCCTCTTTCCTAGACACACCGTAATAGCCCGCCTGGTTCACTACAATCTGCTGAACCGTTTCAAACGGACTGAAGTTGAATTCTTGAGGAACCAGACCGATCTGCAGCTTGGCTTGCATTAACTGCGTATCCATATCATAGCCAAAGACATTCACTTTTCCTGATGTCTTATTGACGAGAGACGTCACAATTCCGATAGTTGTAGATTTGCCGGCACCGTTAGGACCTAAAAGAGCATAAAAATCCCCTTCCTCCACTTTCAAATCGATGCCACGCAAAGCTTCAACACCACCAGCATAGACTTTTTTTAGATCTTTAATTTCTAATGCGTATGTCATTCTATTTATCTCCTCACCATCTTTGTGTTCGGGTTTATATAAATATCCATTTGCCAGTATACCATTCCTATAGTAGAGGTACCAGGTTCTCGCACCAGTCTGAATGGTGTTAAAACCTAGTACTGTCTGTAAAGATAAACTCAATAAAAAGGCAGCAAGAGTGGTATACAATTACTGCGAGATGATGTCTTTCATCTTTTTCTCCAGTATGTAATCGTTGTTAGGAGTTGATTGTCTTGCTTCTATTTAAAATAATCATCTAAAAATTGGAGTGGATAAATATAATTATATTCATTGTCATACACAAGATTTCTAAATTCTATGAACTCATTCACTTTTTTCATCCTCCAATACTTTACTATGTTAATCTCTTATTACCCTAAACTTCAACCGAATAAGTGCAGTATATACAAATAATTAAATTTTTCTATTAAATCCATAAAACTCCATATTTTTTTAATATATCGTGCTTTCTACTAACGACTTTAGACATTTTCGTATCAATAACATCAAAAAAAGCGTCAACCTCATAAAATTGAGGTTGACGCTTTTACTATATACTAGGAACAGCTAAGTTACTTCTTAAATTTCTATTTCTGTTCCGACGTCATGTTCTTTCGCTTTTGAATAAACGCCTTTGGCAACTGCTAAATCATAGTACGCTGCACCAACTGATTTGAATAGCGTAATTTCTTCTGCATTCTCGCGGCCACTTACTTCTTTCGTTACCAACTTGCCTAATTCACTAAAGACGTTCTCAAAAGACCACTCCCCAATTTTCTCTGCGTTTATCAGTTCGCCAGCTTCTTCTTTTACGCCTTCAAAATCATCCACCACTATTTTTGAAGCGCGTGTAATAGTTTCTACATCCATTTCTAGCATATGAGGTAAATAAGAACCTACTCCATTCACATGTGTTCCCGGTTGTAAATCTGCTCCATTAAAGACCGGTTCAGTGGATCGTGTCGCACAACAAATTACATCTGCTTGACGGACCGCTTCAGAAACATTTTCAATTACTTCAAACGGAATCTCTACGCCGAAGTCTTGTAGCTTCTGTCCGAACACTTGCGCTTTCGCAGGTGTGCGATTGACTAAAAGTATACGTTCGATTTTACGTACTTGTAATACACCTAGCACTTGTTCAAAAGCCATAGCCCCTGTTCCGATGACCGTTAGAACAGTTGCGTCTTTTTTTGCCAAATGATCTGTAGCAATTCCAGACAACGCACCGGTACGCAATCTCGTGAGATACGAGGCATTCAACATCGCCAAGTGCTTTCCATTTTGTGCATCTGTCACCAACACTACCCCTTGCGTAGTCGGCATTCCATTGGACGGATTGTTTGGAAAAATCGTCACTACTTTTACCGCTGTCACTTCTTTTACTAGATCTGCACTCGGCATATATAAGGCAGATGCTTCATGTTGAGGGAATTCGATTACTGTGCGATGTGGGGCAGCGATTTGACTTGCTGCTTTTGCTGTCAACACGTCTTTCACATCCTGTATTGCTTCTTCCATGCCGTACGTCTTCATAATTTCTCTTTCATTTACAATTAGCATACTATTTTCCTCCAATTAACTAGAAACATGTTCCACTCTCAATATAATTTATATTTGTGTCGCTTCTGTAGTACTCATAATTTCTTCTAGAGGTAATTCTTTCACAGGCTCATCTAGCTCTTCGTTACTGCGATCTTTTACAGCCCAAATTGCTACCAATGAAATAACTGCTGTGAACATGATATATAAAGCAACCGGTACATACGATCCGTTAAACTTCAATAATAGACTTGTCGCTATTAACGGAGCCGTACCTCCTGCGACAGCTGCACCGATTTGATAACCTAATGTGATACCTGTATAGCGTACTTTTGCATCAAAGATTTCTGAAAACATCGTTCCGAGCACTGCAGTAATAGGTGCCCAAATGATTCCCAGTCCGATGACTGTCGCTGTGACTAATAGGAAGACCGATTGTTGTTGCAACATCCAAAAGTACGGAAAAGCAAATAATAACATGCCGATCGTTCCAGCAACATAGACTTTTTTACGTCCTATTTTATCCGAAAGACTACCCATGATAGGAATTAAAATAGTTGTAATAATCGTCGCTACCATTACTGTATTTAAAATCGTCGTTCGCGAAAAACCTAAGTTCGATGTCGCATACGATACGATAAATGTTCCAAAAATATAGAAAGGTGCAGTTTCAACTACTTTCGCACCAATGGCGATCAACACTTCACGCCAATGGTATTTCAATGTATCCACGATCGGCAACTTAGGTATATCACCAGATTCTTGTACCTTTTTGAATGATGGTGTTTCATCTATTCCTTTTCGGATCCACAAACCAAAGAGAACGAGGATTGCGCTAAGTAGGAAAGGAACACGCCAGCCCCATGTCATGAATGAACCTTCAGGCAATAACGTCATAATCGATAGCGCGACTGTACCCATCACCATTCCGATCGTTACGCCCATTTGTGGAATCGCTCCATACAACCCACGCTTTTCTTTAGGTGCGTACTCAACCGCCAACAACAGAGCGCCGCCCCATTCTCCACCAATCCCTAACCCTTGAACTAGTCGGAGAGTGATTAGCAAAATAGGAGCCCATACACCAATTGCTTGATACGTTGGTAGCAATCCCATCCCAAAGGTCGCTATTCCCATAAGACTTAATGTAATAACAAGTGTCTTTTTCCGTCCAATACGATCTCCTATATGACTGAAAATGACTCCACCAAACGGACGAATAAAAAATGCTAAAGCAAAAGATGCATAGGCTAACAAAAGACCAACTGTTGGATCTTCTGTAACGAAAAAGACTTGGTTGAATACCAGCGCAGCTACTGTACCGTATAGAAAATAATCAAACCATTCAATGGAACTACCTACCAAACTAGCAATCCAGACTTTCCTCATTTGCTTGGGATCCAACATAAATTTCCTCCTTTTGAGGAATTGAAGTGTCACTTCAATACCCTTTTTTTACTATATTAGCAGTTTATAATTTTCTGTCAATAAGTTTTTTTGTATTGTACGCTTCATATTTTGTACTGTATGATAGGTGGAAAATATGTATGCACATAAAGGAGCTAGATCCATGGTGGTAAAATCTATTGGTAGTATTTTAAAGTCATTACGAAAAGAACGAAAGTTAACGTTGAAAGAGTTGGCAGGATTAACAGGTGTTTCTATCAGCTTTTTATCTCAAGTAGAACGTGGAAAGTCTAGTGTCACCCTGGAATCTCTAAAAAAAGTAGCAGATGCCTTGAACGTAAACCCCACAGTGTTTTTCTCAGGAAATGAGGAGGAACAGACACTTGAAGATAGACACCAACAGTTCTACTACAAAGATTTATCAAATGGTATTTATGACGCTTCTTACTTGCCAATTTTAGTCACACTCCAACCCGGGCAAAACGATGGGAATGCGTTCACACATAGCGGACATGAATTCCTATTCGTCGTTGAAGGAGTCTTAACAGTTTCAATCGACGGAAAAAAGACGGAAGTAACTGAACAGCAATCTATTATGTTTGATGCGAAAAAGACTCACTATTGGTATAACCTAACTACGCAACCAATTAAGTTTTTAGTGGTATCTTCTAAATAAGGAAGTACTAAGAGAATATGTATAGTTAGCTAAAGAAGAAAAATGTATAGATATAATAAAAGGATTAGAAAAATGGCCTCACATCGATTTAATGAATTGATGTGAGGCCTTCTTGATTTATAGGGTTTCCACTGGTGCTCGATTTCGGTACCTGTACACAAAAATAAGAGAGAGTGCTAGAAATATTAATACGAGCGGCAATGTAATGAAAGATTTACCTAGAAAAATCAAAATACGCTAAGAGCAAACTTTGTAGTTTGTACTTCTTTGGATTGATGTACATCTTACCAAAATCTTCAGTTGCTAATACTTTGTCTATTTCATCAGACTCGGTTTATTCACCTACCCGCACCTCTTCGTTCTTCTCTTCCTTCACCTCATCTGTTCCGCATCCGGCTAACAATAAAATTGCCAGAGCGCTCCCTACTTAAAATCTTTTCTTAAACATTTAGATCTCCACCATTTATTATTACATTATGTATTCTCACGACATGCGCGCATATTATATTAAACAATTTTAGTTATCTTCTAGACTTCCAATTACTTCTGTCATTAACTCTACTCTTTTACTTTATTCTACATTAATCTATACGCTTTTATAGTCAAATACTCCTTTCATTTCCCCGCCCCTCCCACAAAATCACCACCCCAACCCGCATAAAACAACAACAATAAGGACATGATGAATAAAACAGAAATGATAAATCAATATATATGCGGACCTACGCAAAATACCAAACAGTAAATGAGGTAGTGTATGGGCTTTTTCAAAAAGAAAGTGAATACTAAAGTACAATCCACTCCCCCTAGCCAAACGAAAGAAAATACTTCGCCTAATGGTCTAAAGACAAGTCTTCAAGACAATATACAATTTGTAAAAGATAGCCTTGGTTCGAGCACGGATATTGTCATTCGTGAAATTCGAATTGGTAAAGGTGGATCGGTAAAAGCAGGGATTTTCTATACTGACGGCTTAAGCGATACACCGTCATTGCAAAATTTCATTATGGAATCGTTGATGTTAGATATAAAAGGGACCCCGTTAGAGAAGAAGTTAACGCCTGAACAAAATCTCTTAACTGCTTTAAAAGATTTTGCCATGACGGTGGGAGAGATTAAAGATCTCACCAACTTTGATGATCTATTTACCTTTCTTTTATCTGGGGATGCTATTTTGTTAATTGATGGATATTCTGAAGGTTTGGTCATTGGAAATAAGCACTGGGTTGAGCGTGGAGTAACGGAACCAACGTCTCAGACAGTAGTTAGAGGACCGCGCGAAGGTTTTTCTGAAAATCTGCGTGTCAATACGGCATTGGTTCGTCGGAAACTGAAAGATCCAAGTCTGTGGATGGAGTCAAAAGTGATTGGGACACGGACGAAAACGAATGTTGCGATTATGTATATCCATGGCGTTGCTGATGACAAAATCGTCGATGAAGTCCGTTTACGTTTGGACCGAATTGATATTGATGGGATTTTGGAAAGCGGTAATATCGAGGGGCTAATTGAAGATTCAACGTACTCCCCTTTCCCTACCGTTTTTAATACCGAACGTCCCGATACAGTCGCTGCAGCACTTCTCGAAGGACGCATAGCCATTTTAGTGGATGGAACTCCTTTTGTACTACTTGTTCCCGCACTATTCGTCCAATTTTTCCAATCTCCTGAAGACTACTATGTGCATACCGGTATTGGAAGTCTAATTCGACTTCTACGCTTCTTTGCATACCTGATTGCTTTGCTTGCTCCCGCGTTATTTATTGCGATTACCACCTTTCATCAAACGATGCTACCACCTGCACTCCTCATTAGCCTGACAGCCCAACGAGAAGGAGTGCCATTTCCGGCATTTATTGAAGCCGTTATAATGGAAATCACGTTTGAAATTTTAAGGGAAGCGGGCGTTAGGATGCCCCGCTCCATCGGTTCAGCCATGTCCATTGTAGGTGCGTTCGTAATTGGTACCGCAGCGGTCGAAGCAGGTATTATTTCAGCCGCGATGGTCATCGTCGTTTCCATAACCGCCATATCAAGTTTTGTTTCGCCTACTTACAACCTTGCGATATCTGCAAGGATACTCCGCTTTGGATTTATGGGGCTAGCTGCTTCGTTTGGTTTATACGGTATCGCCATAGGTTTCGTGGCTCTGATTCTCCATTTATGTAGTTTACGTTCATTTGGTATGCCTTATATGTCACCATTAGCTCCATTTAATGTTTCCGATCAAAAAGATACGTTTATTGTGGCACCTATATGGAAAATGTTTACCCGCCCACGCCTAACCAATCAAACAAATAAGGTTAGACAACAAGATCCAGCCTCGGCTAAACCACAGCCGCCAAAAAATGAGGAATAGGAAAGGGAGTACATTGATGAAAAAGTGCATAGTTACACTCCTGGTTCTCACCCTCTTCTTGTCGGGGTGCTGGGACAGAAGGGAATTAAATGAGCTGGGTATCGCAATGGCAATAGGAATCGATAAAACTGAAAATGAATACGTAATAAGTGCACAAGTGGTCGTACCTTCGGAAGTATCCATGAAGGCAAGTACGGGACGTTCTGCAGTCACTCTCTATACAGCAACCGGGGAGACTGTATATGAAGCCATTCGAAAAATGACAAAGAACGCCCCACGAAAAATGTATCCGGGACATCTACAAATTCTAGTCATCAATGAGGACTTGGCTAAAGAAGGAATAGCCGAATCATTAGAATTGCTATCAAGGGATTGGGAGCTTCGATCAGACTTCTACGTAGTAGTTGCGAAAGATATAACGGCTACTGAAGTATTGAATGTGACTACACCTATAGAAAACATCCCAGCTAATAAAATGTTTAATTCCTTAAAAACATCAGAAAAAAACTGGGCCGGGACAGAAGGCGTTATATTAGATGAGCTAGTAACCAATCTGATAAGTGACGGAAAGGAAGCGGTGTTAACAGGGATTCAAGTATTAGGTAACAAAGAAACAGGAACTAGCAAACAGAATGTGGAATCGATTACTCCATCTACGCGAATTGAATATGATAATTTAGCTGTGTTTAAAGAAGATCAGCTAGTCGGCTGGTTAAATGAAGAAGAAAGCAGAGGCTACTCAGATATCACCAACACCGTTACAAAAACCGTAACCTCTATTACATGTCCTAAAGAAGGAAAAATCATTATAGATATTTTTCGATATCATTCTAAAATTATAGGTTCTATAAATAAAGGTGAACCTGAGGTGGATATCAAAATTGAAGCGGAAGGCAATATAGGGGAGGTTTTATGTTCAATTGATATTACGGAACCTGAAACCATTGACAAGCTAGAGAAAATTTATGAAGAAGAAGTGAAAGAGATTATTCATCAAACGATCGAGTCAGTACAAAAACAATATCAATCAGACATTTTTGGATTTGGTGAAGCTATTCACAGATCCAACCCGAAAGAATGGAACGAGATGAAAGAGCACTGGGATGAAAAGTTTTCCGATTTAACCGTGAATGTTCATATTGATATGAAAATTCGTCGCATCGGTACAGTAAATAATTCCTTCTTAAAAAAGATAAAGGACTAACTCATCATGCTGAATAGTATAGGTATTCTCTTAATAGCAGCTGCCATTATCTGGTTTGAAGTTCCCCCTCTCTTAGATAGAAAGCATAAAAAAGAATTGCTCGCGTTTTCTGTTTTTCTTACGATTGGAGTTGTATTAGGCATGGTGCTTGGATTTGGAAAGTCGATTCCGACACCACTGGACTTACTCACTTTTTTATTCACACTGTTAACTAACCTGATGGCTCCTTTGCTGAAGTAAAGATCTAAGTAGAGGGAAAGGTAGGATATGAAATGATGCAAAATGTTAAAATTAACCCATACCAATTTCTAGTTTTGGTTATTTTCTTTACAATTGGTACAGGGATCTTAATTGTACCGTCAGTATTAGCTACTGAAGCAAAGCAAGATGCTTGGATTGCCGCAATCGTCGGTATTGGCATCGGCTTATTGGTCATATGGCTATTCACAACTATAGCCCTTTGGTTTCCTCATCTCACTTATATCCAAATTAATGAAAAGATATTTGGAAAATGGATAGGTAAAGCTGTTTCCGTACTATTTGTAGCAATGGCTACTCTATACACTGCTAGTTTATTGTATTATTCCTCTACGTTCATCACGACCAATATGATGCCTAACACTCCAATAGTAGCCCTAAATATTCTTATGATGGGGATCGTCGTGATGGGCGTCCGTCTTGGGTTGGAAACAATTGCTCGTTCAGCAGAAATTTTTATTTTCGTATTCTTTGTCCTATTCCTTATTGTAGCGGTGTTTATTTCACCTCAAATCAAGTTTGAAAATTTGCAGCCTGTATTTGAGGCAGGAACCAAAACGATCGTTCAATCCAGCATCTATTTTATTACCTCTTCCTCTGTCAACGCCATTGTGTTATTAATGATCTTCCCGGCCTTGATTAATAAAGTGAAACAAGCGAGAAAGTCCTTTCTAATTGGAAACTTAATAGGTGGAATCTTCATCTTTATTTTTACATTCTTAAGCGTTTCGGTAGTAGGTGCCGATGATACAGCTAGACAGATTTATCCGAGTTATGAATTGGCCAAACGAATTAATGTTGGGGATTTTGTACAGCGCATTGAAGAATTGATGGGTTTCCTTTGGTTTATCGCCCTCTATTTTAAGACGATTCTTTATTTTTATGCTTCTGTTTTAGGCATTGCGCAAATATTAAATTTGAAAGACTACCGCCCTTTAACATTACCGTTAGGCGTGTTGGCCGTTATACTCTCTCTCGTGATCTATCCTAACGTCGTCTATCAAAAAGAAATAGAACAATCGACTGAAATATACTTATCCATAAGTATTGGACTGTTCTTCCCTCTTTTGCTCGCTATCGTGTATGCATTTCGAAAAAATAAATTGAAAAAGGAATCTGAAAGTCCTTAGTGAAACCGCTTAGGTATTGATAGTACATCATATAGTAATCCAGCTCGTCTTCTTACATGAAGATGAGCTGGATTACCATGGCTATGAGGACCAAAACGTACGTATCCTCTACAGCGTATCTCTTAACTACTCCATACCGTCTTCCCACCGCTATACAAACCGCCAGCAGACAAACCCATAATAACTCCACTCAACACCCCACTAGACCAGTCCCCTGGAAAAAATACACACCCCCGCCGGCTATACCAAGCGACACCGATACAACCGGCCACCACTTCTTCGGCAACCCATACCCTTTCAACGCATCCACCAGCCCGACAATCACTGGGATCAACACCATATCCATTATCTCCACACTATCTCTCCTCTCGCATTTATAATGCTCGATGCACCAAGCGCTTCCCTGCTTCTACATGTCCCACATACACCGGAAACTGCACTATGCGCTTTCGATACTCATATAAACTTTCTTCTGTTCCGGATTCCACAAATGTTAATAAGTTTGGCATCAGCCGATCGGCATGTGTAACCTTTACACCGGTTTCATGAAATGTTTCGCTATGTAACCGATAAGCGTCAGCTTCTTTCTTACCAAGATAAAATGCGTACCAATTCGGTTGCTTACTTTCCACCACGAAAAGTTTTATTTCCCCAATACGCAATATGTTCACTTGCATCGATTGCTGGATCGCTTCTTCGTCGAATTCGATTTCTTTAAGTTTTTTGCTATCATCGTCCATGCGGATCTTTTGATTCGTGATCGCCCAGAAGATGCTGTGTGCGGTTAGGGACATATCGGTGTCTACTGCGTAATCAAATAAGTCTTCCACTGTGATCATACGTACACTCTCCTTTTTTTAGGGGTACCAGGTCCACGAAAGATCCAGAATTGTTTTGGAACCTGGTACCGAAGCGCTTTTGTATCACCGAATCGATGCCAGTCGCCCATTGTCTTTATTGTAGTAAACCATGAAGCCACCAACTGGACCGTTGCGATGTTTAGCGACGGTAATTTCAAGATGGTTTTTGAGCTCTGATTCTTGATCGTAGTAATCTTCTCTGTAAAGGAAGCACACGACATCTGCGTCTTGTTCGATATTGCCGGAGTCTCGAAGGTCGCTCATCATCGGTTGCTTATCTTGCCGTTGTTCGACCGCTCTCGAAAGTTGAGATAGCACGACGACAGGACAGTTAAACTCCTTAGCCATCGTTTTTAAATCTGCGCTAATTTGACCGATTGCTTGATTTTGATTATTCGTTGTTTCTTCCGGCCGAATGATCTGCAAGTAATCAATGAAAATAATCGGTCGCTTGTCAGGTTGTGCTTTGATGATTTTCCGGGCAGTGGCTCTTATTTGGCTCACTTTTATTCCGCTTCTGTCGTCAATACGGATCTTAGCGCTTTGCAGATGCTCGAGTGCCGTCATCCACGTATCCTTCTGTGAGTTGTCGAAGTGTTTGTATGGATTGCGCATTTTCAATCGACTGTACCCACCCGCAGCTGATATCAGACGATCGGTCATCGTTTTACGGCTCATTTCGAGAGAAAAGACGATCGGTACATGATCGTTTAATCCGGCAGTTAGCGCGAGATGATTGAGTGTATCCGTCTTCCCCATAGAAGGTCTTGCCGCGATGACAATGAATTCACTGTCTTGGAATCCGTTCAGCAGATAATCCATCGGCTGTAAGCCAGTGCTAATTCCTGTCATGTCCGGTCCTTGGATGAATGGGCGTTCGTACTGACTCACAAGGTATTCATCAAGTAACAATAACTCATCGGACCTATGATCGGTATCTATTTTTTCTAATGCCTTGATAAGGTTATCTGACTCCCATTGTTCATTCTGTGCCGACTCGATGATCCTTGCTGTCTCACGTTTCTTCCACTTAGAAACGATAATTTCTAAATACTCGTCAAAGCGTGCAGGATTGGCAAAGCGACGTAATTCCGATACGTAGTTGGCCCCACCAAGTTCTGCCGGTTCACGTGTCGTTAGCAATGTGATGAAGTCGATTGGACGTCCGTTGTTGGCTAATTCTTTCATGGTCAGATAAATATTTTTGTGCAGCTGTTTCTCAAAGAATGCTGTTTGGATTCCACTGTCGAGTACCAAATAATTTTCCTCCATCATCGTACCCAGAAGACTTTTTTCCATTAGTTCACTATTCATACGTGTTCATCCCCTTTATTGAAATCTAGCACTGGCAGAGCAAGCAAACGTTTTTTCGGCTTCTGCACTACAGCTAGTTCATTGACATAGTTTTCGAAATTCGTTGCGCTAAATAAAGTTGAAGGCCTCAGGAAACGGTTGAATTCAGCGTGATTCATCCACTGTGACACTTTAAGATCGATGACTTTCATGAAGTCCTCTTGCGTATAACCTTCTTTTACTCTGCCAGCAATGAACTTCTTAGTAGCAGCTGAACTGGCTTTGAATTGCTTTTCGGTTTTATCATTCAGATACTGAATCACCATATGCGCGACGTCGAGATTCATCTCGACTTGGTCTTTATTCTTTATTTTTAAAGATTCTTTAAGTTCTTTGGTTATTGGCTTGCCCAAATCCGCCACGTGGACTTGCTTCACTTCGACAGGTGCACATGGCGCTTCTGAGCAAGTGACTTGCTCAAGTTCGAACGTACTTGCAGGCAATTTAGTGTAGTCGATTCGATACCATTTCGTGTTGTCGATCTTCATTCGGTTATGATGATGTGCAGAAATGAGATAGCCCTTTTCTTCAAGATCATAAATAATGCGTCTAATCGTGTTCGTCGACCAGAACGTAAATTCTTTTGTCCAGTCCTCATACGTTTTATAGATCCACTTATGACCTTCTCGAACGTTCTTAGATATGAGCGAGCGGAAATGCACTTGTTGCATAACCAAGGCCCCGTTAATTCCCACTAAGTGCACGAGCGACGGTAGTAGCGGTATCGGCTCTTCATCAATTAATAATTTCATTTGGTTGCTCCCCCTGTAGATCAGTAGTAGATGAGTGCTCACTTTGCACTTCTCATACTCCATATAGAGAGTTTTTTAGAAAAGGATACTCATTTTAAAAAATAATTTTACATACGCTAAAAAAGGAGTGGGAGTATAGCTCTCCAACCCCTGTAAACTCTATGTTTTCACACACACATCGCATAATTAATTTGATAATATTTTGAAGAAGAATCTTGTCTGCCATTCAATATGGCGAGATAACCCATGTTTTCAAGATTGAATAGAATGTCTTCGATCATGGCTGGCGTCCAGAACGGAAACATCTCTTGCCACTCCTTCGCTGTTTTGTAAATCCAGCGATCTTGGTCGTGTTCATGTTTCAAGCTGTAGACATACGCATGGATTTCCTGCAGTGCAATATATTCATGCCAAGCGTTCTTTTCCATTAACAGTGCAGTCGTTTTCAAGTATTGCTTCGTAGCTATTTGGTGCATATCCAATTCCTCCTTAATTTATATTGCTCGCTTCACAGGTTATATAGAGGGATTTCTGCTTATGGATACACTCTAATTGAAACTTACTAGTATTGGGTTGATCTGGATGTCTCATTTCGTACTGTTTTTAATTTTTCAATAGCTCTATTGGATATCTTTGGTATAATTATGTAGAAATATAATAAACAAGTGGTATTCAACCATCGCGTCCATTTACAGAATGATTACGAAAAATAACAGGTGATCAAGGAAAGAGGAGGGGTTTTGTGTTCTGGTTAAGATTTGGGGTAATTATAGTATGTATGTTTGCTGTTAATTCACTACTTAAGGCTATTCTGAGGAAGTTACTTAAAATTGAAAAAGTGAAAAAAGAGTTTTTTTCTTATAACCACATTAATGAATTACATCGAAAAATCGATAAAGGTTTGCGTATATTTTCTACAATTAGCCTGATCACTTTATATACTGTTCTACTTTTTTATTATGAAGACTTAATTTATCTATTTTTCTTTGCTGTCCTGGCTTTTGCGATACTCGAATTTATGATCACAGCATTTTTTGAATGGAAGTATACACTCTATCCAAAACAATCGATTCTAACGTTAACCGAAATGCTAGTCATAATAGCAGCCGTCATCATCGTGGTTCAATTTAACTTACTTGGTCCCTTCTGAACAAAGCACTAAAAGCTCTATTTCAGGATGTCAGGATACAGAAGAACGTAGAAAAATAGGTGTTTTTCTGGAATGTAATGGCAAACTGAATAGTTTTAAATTAAAGTCTACTAGATAGTTGTGTGGAAATAACTTACGAGGTGAAATACATAGTGGATATTGAAGTTTTACGAAATGTAGAACCAGATCAGGATTGGGTAAATTTACATGGAGAGTATGATCAATTTCATGTCTATGGTGATTATGATCTTCATGAAGATTACGTAGAATACACAGCAGCTTTAATGCAAAAAGCCGCTATCACATGCTTTGCTTTCCCCTTTTATATTCATTTTGAGGGGTACGAAGATGAAATCGATTCGATAGTATTACATCAAAGGGACTTCCCCATTTATTATCAAAATTCAGGAAGGACAGTTCTCACTACGTCGGACGGAAAAACTTACCACGCCGAGATTCCATCCTTCACTGTCAAAATAATTAACGAAGATTCATTACAAAAAGCATTTGCAGAGTGGTTCCATCTAGCAATGGAAAATTGCATGTGGATAGTTACACAAAGCAATGATTTATACTATAAAAACCAATTTGCACATATTGATATGGAACAACAATCCATAATTTTGTTAGCTGACCACGATGCCCATAGTGTATCGTTCATCACTAACGATCCATCCTATCGAAAGGAGGATTATTTACGATTGGTATTTGAAGACGTATAAATCAACTTTTAAAAAGCTTTCAATGTGTTCCGTTAATGGAAATAATTGCGTTTATCACGTAAGTTCAGAAGCGTTCGCTCGTTCCTACGCCAAATTTATCAGGCTACGCTCAGATCGACAGGTTTCATACACCTTCCTGTTATCTGGGTGCATTTCTAAGAAGATGAGCAGCATATTCTCTCTCGTCCTAATCACTTTGCTTTCCCGTTAGCACTTTTATTTAATGCATAATAGGCGGTACCTGCTATAAACAATCCTGTACTAAGCCACATCGTAATGCCGTTCCAGTCCCCTTTTGATAATGTAATATTTGCGAGATTGACAAGATGTATGGCTATAAAGAAAAGATATAATCCAGTCGTCGTCTTCATTGCTTTACACCTCCAATACAAGCTTTTTCTAATCTGAACACTATCGCTAAGAAAGTAGCCCTATAATTGATTCGTATTATTACCTCTGCGGCATCGAGTACGTCACAGCGGCACCGGTACATTCTTCTATCCTACTAAATATTTCTTCGAGAACTTCTAGTGCTCTCTCACTAGATTCATATGTACCGATATTTTTATTCCATTGATCCAAAAGACTATTTTCAATAAAACCTACGATATGTTTTCCTTTTACAGAAACATCTCTTACATTCATCAAGCTTTTTTTATTTTGTGCAAGTACCCATAACATATAATCATTCATCCTTCCTTCTCAAACTTCTCGCTTTAATTAGTAACTTCATTATGATTTAACTGTTCGTTTTCTACAACTGCATTGTTTTAATTGGATATGAAGGAACTAATATATTATCAACAAAGACTTTACAGTGGACACTAAAAAACCCACCTAAAGCCACCTTTATACTCTTTGATCCGTTTCCTTTATTCCTAATACGCCCATTTAAAGTCCCTCTAAATGCTACGCCTAAATTTTCATCTTGCAATTCTCCATCTACATACAACTTCTCACCTGAAAACCATCTGTTCTCAACTTGTATTCGATGACCCTCGTATATAGCTTCAAATACCTTCTTCATTCCCTCACCTCTTTATCAGTCTTTTTCCGGTTATAAGAAATGGTTATTCTATGAATACGTCCAATAACTATATTACTTTACTTTTTTCGCCTTGATTTATATACGGATGAATGCCTAATTGGTTTCATTCAATTAAATATATTAGCCTAATTGTGATATTACGACATCACTTGTGTTGCAATCGTACAAGTTAGTCATACTAAAAATAGTGAAAATGAAATACATAATAATATTACAAATGATAGTAAGAAGTACCGGAAATCATAATTTCACTTCATTAGTAACTTAGTGCTATGATGTTACCACTTATTAAAGGTATAGCTATGTTCGTCCTGTCTAATGAAACTAGTAATCGCGGTATTGATTTAATTCACCTCAGTTGATGCAGTTAATTATTTAATAAAAGTATTCGTTTTGTTGAACCTAGGCATCCTCCTAAAGATCTCTTAGCAGCCTTCTATTTCTCTTTGTTGCCAAATCTGCCAGTCTAACTGGTATGGGTAATCGACTCTCACTATTGATTAATTGCTCAGTAATAGTTGTTGCTGTTGGTAAGTCTATATAGTTCCCACATGAAACAAATATCGGTTTTACGCCTTGATGTGTTCGTAAAGCTCTGCCGTAAATCTCTTTATTTATGATTATATCTATATAAGAACCTGCCCTATTTTCAGGCATTTTAAATTCGGCATCAGCTATTTTCAAATAACTTTTTGCGATGCCGATGGTCGGTTTATTCAGAAAGAATGAAGCATGTGTTGCGATCCCCATATGCCTTGGATGCAAATAGCCATTGCCATCAAACATAAAAAGATCTGGCGCGTGTGTAAGCTTTTTGGCCGCTTCAATCACTAGGGCGAGTTCGCGAAATGCCAAATAACCTGGTATATAAGGGACTGCGATAATTCCCATGCTATTTGTTTCTTCAATAACTACCTTTGTAGCATAATCTATAACAATTATGCTACAAACACCCCATTCAATTCCTTCAACCTCCCAGTAGGCTACATCCACACCCGCAATGAACTTGAGATCAGTAATAGTCATTCTGTTGACCCTACTCACTTTTTCTTTTAAACACGTTTGGATTGCATACCACTTCTTATTGTCGACTGTTAGCGGATGAACATTCTGAATGTATATTTTCATTCCTCCTAGATAACTAAATCGCACTTCGGAATTTACTCTTCAATGTCTAACACAATTAATTATCGTTAGTGTACTCGCTGTGCAAACATCAGCAATTCCTTCACCCATGATGACAATATGTTCGTTGACATGCATATATATACTCACCTTATTCTGTTGAATGAAACTGGCTGTCCGCTACTGTCTTTTTCCGTAACATCGACTACTTAAAATAAGCGTAAATATTAAGCTCTACCAGCTCATTCACCGTCTGTACAAATTGATTCTTCTCACATCCTTGAACCGTTTCCCTTCTACTGCACCGCTTGATAACGGAAAGCTACACACACAGCAATACACCGGACGCTGTCAAGTTTTCCAGCTCCCCCTTTCCATTCTATGATAACCCAGTCCTAGGCAGGTTGCCGTCCGTGTTTGGAAGCGTTCAGACGAAGTGAATAGAGTAAATTTCGATATTCACTTTTATACATAGAATCCTTTTTGATGGTCGTATGCCAAGACGAAAATCTCGACAAAAAAAGAAGTATGTATTCCCATTCTAGGAAATTCATACTTCGTTAATTTGTTTTCTATTTTCTCACTATATATCCTTACTAGCGATTCATCGCTATTTTCACCCAGACAACGTATAATGATAAAAGCAGAAGAAGAATTCATTTTTTCTTTAGTTAAAAAAAGAGGTGCAATTACGTGAAAAATTTCGAAACAGCATTACCTGAGCAATATGAAGCATTAAAAAAACAGGCCAATTATACGTCTAGCTGGCGAGAACGTTTGGAAGCAGTGAAAACATTATCGGATTATAAACATGACAAAGTCATAGATTTATTAAATAATCGTATGCAGCATGATACTGTCTACCAAGTTCAATTAGCAGCGTATGAAGCACTTGCCGCATTTGGCGAGGATGTGGAAAAGCCATCACCTCCACGTTTTGATATTATTAAAAACACGGACAAGATCTTCCTGCGGGTCAAAAAGAGCTTGCCGAAAGATCATACTGTGGCTGATTTTGCGGATAAATTAAAGCGTATGCGTGTAGATGTCTTTGATGCGTATGAAGGCGACAAAGGTGTAGAATTTATGAGCTGGTTAGAGGAACGTTGGTCAAAACTCTAATCCGTAATTTTACAATATGTGAAAGTTAGCCATCCTTTCCCCTAGTGGAGGGGATGGCTTTTTTATCTTACGGTACGGTTCTTCGAAACTACTAGTATGATCGAATGAAGTTTCACCGTAGATACTAAAAGAACGACCGATAGTTCTAAACTGTAAATATCCATTTTATAAGAATATTAATTTTCAACCTCTTTTATATACTCCCAGGTTTCACCATTATCATTTGATTGATAAAGTCCACTACTATTACCATTATAATCACCATCTGATCCTTGCCCAACTAACATAGTAAGAACCCCATCTTTTTCAAAGGGCAGACCTGGAAAATCAAAAGGATTAATAGATTGCCCACTATCTAGCTTCATTTCCTGAATGACATAACTTACCTCTTCGAATGATACCCCTCCATCGTTTGTACGATATAACACTCCTTCCGTACCAGAAGGTCTTGCTGCCCTTAAAAATCCAATATCATCAGTAATAAAAGTTATTCCTGCTGCACTACCAACTGTTCCATTGAATGGATCTTGATTTATAACTGCCCAATTTTCACCACCGTCACTGGTCTTTCTCAGTGAATACAAAGTACTTCCTAATGCTTTATCCGTAACATGTAACATATATCCTACTTCTTTTGAGTAATAAAACTGTTCATTGCTATTAGCTATCTCTTGCCGATCAGCTTCAAAACTTTCTTGATTTTGAGTCGTATTTGACTGACTCCAATCTGGATCACCAATTAAAGTATATCTTGCAGGTAGTATCTCTTTCTCTTTTCCAGGGACAAAAATAGATACCGTATAGCCAATTATTTCAGATGTGATTTTTGTAGGAGTCTGCTCCTTACCATTCTCATCGATATGAATAATCCCCTCATTATTGTAGCCCCAATTTCTCTTCCCGTAATACACTACCCCATACTTACCTTCATTCCACATACTAACTGTCTGTTTAACTGGAATAACTTTAACCGTTCTTATTAAAGGCTCCACTAGTTTGTCCTCATCATAATCGGCATGTAGATATCCGTTTAGTCTTATAGTAATAGTAGACGCTTTATCTTGATCATAAGTGATTAAGAAACTTTCCTCCTTCTCATCAGCATTTTTCCCATAAACAAATGTATCGATAGATGTGATGGTTCCATCCGGATTAAATTCAAGATGAAAATCACTTTCCATATATAATTTCTCCGGCAAAGCATATTCTTTATTTATATCTGTAAAAATCCCTTCTACTCCATCCACATATATATTGTTATGTTCAAATTCAACTGAAACTTCATTTTTAAATCTATCAATAAACCAAGCAAGTTCGCCTCCGAAATTGGTTGCGCTTTGATAAATCTTCATTCCATAAAATGATGTTATGACTATGATAATTATAATAGAAACATATTTCCATGCCTTTACATGAATCTTTTTGTTGGGTTGAGGTTCTTTACCTTTCACAATTTTTATTGCAGTAAATGCAATGATAGAAATTAAAAATACTGTAGATACGAATAAAATAGAAACAGTATGATCTATTCTTCCATACATGCAAAGTAAAGCTAATTCATAACAAAAAATCCAATATACAAATATGAATAGTGGATTGGTTAATAATGATAGCAATATCTTTTTCGGATTCCCTCTAAATATGTAAACCACTCCTAATCAAAATTCGTAAACACTACTTATTTTAAATATGCTTATCGTGAAATTTCAGTCTACTATACTATTGATTGAAGCAGGCGAAATCGTGATTGAATCATCGGCCTCAATTGAAGCGTAATTATTAATTATTCTTTATTTCCTCTAAGAGAGAGATGATCTTATCATTATGCTCAATCACTGTTTGATTCTGCTTTCTTATTTTTGCAAAGTGGAACAAAGATACGATCAAAACAACTAATACAAAAATCACTAACACTTTACTCCCTCGTATCATACACCGCTTTAACGAAAATATTTACAAAGAATACGTAAACGTCAATTTGGCGCGTTCGGTGCGCAACAGTTGTTCAGTTAACGCGCCCTATTGTTTAAGTGTGCCGCAATGTCGCGTTGAACGTCTTGTTATTCTTTTCCACTAAACTCTAAAACATTTAAACCCTCGGAGGCTTCTGGTGCTTCAAAAAAGTTAGTAACATGAGTAAACACCGCTTCCGTATCAAAATCTGCTCTTTCGGGTTGTTCTTTACGCCTTTGTGCAATTTGACGTAAGCATTGCTCGTTAGTTAGATTAAGGAAAATTAGTTGATGATTTGCATTGACATCTAACACCATATCCAAAAACCATTCACGCTGCTTTTGAGTGTTAGCTGGGAAATCCATCACTACATCTGTACCGACACTTAATATATTTTGGACATGCTTTCTCACCAATGGCTTGATCTGTGCTGAAAATTTTAGATAGTCCTCAAATGATTCGATTTGATTGGGATAAAAAGATGAAAGCCATTCATCCTCAGATAATAGTACGGCATGTTTATCTGATGCCATTTGTTTTGATTTAGTTGATTTTCCTGCACCCATTTTCCCACAGAAAAAATATAGCGTCCCCAATTGTTTCATATTTTTTCAACCTCCAAGTTTATCTTAGTAATTGTTGCTCTATCTTGTAAAACATGTTTTTTAACAAAATGGCCCGATTGCTTAATACAGAACATTTATCCAACCACCATCATCTAGAAAGTCATCTCTCGTAAATAAACGATTAGAAATCAATTGTCGGTAAGATGTGATGGTTCCATCATGAGAAACAATATAGACGTTTCCCTTTGATTGTTGTTTACACCACCCAAGAAATCGCTCACCAAGAACTTCGAATTCCCGATCAGGCATAGTATTTATACCATTGGTCCATAATTCGGTGGACAAATGTTCATCCAAGGCAAAGATGGGGAATTCGTTTCTAATGTCTTCTATCTCCATAATTTCGTCACACGGAAGCGTCAGCCCCTCCGTTTTTTGAGGAAACATCCTAGGTGATACCCTTGGATCTATAATTTTTCTACACTGTGTATCGTTACTCCAAATAAGAGCTGTTTGTAGCGTTCTCCTCGTTGGACTTATAATAATAAAATCGTTTTTTGACAAAGGGAACTGACGCCTTAATAATTTGGCTTGTCCTATGCCTTTCTGTGTTAAGGATGGATTTTTGATACGTAAGCTATCTGGGGGATTCAGTGTATGAATTCCCTGACCATGCCTTATAAATGTTAGATTCAAGTCTCCCACCAACCTTTATTTACACTCAGCTCTTATTCCATGTAAGCCCCCATTTGCTTAGCATTAGTTAATTTATTCGCTTGGCATATAGCCAACTACTTCATTTGTATTCGAATCAACGAGGATTAATGGTGTCCCAGTTACAGCATTATCTACATCTTCAAATGAAACTTCCAGCAATTCTTTTCCATCATATGTTTGATCTAATAATACGTATTTACTATCAGCATTTACTTTTTCCACTTTAGCACTTTCGAAATCATCTTTCGCTCGGTCTTGCCAACCTTTTTCATTTAAAAATTCCCATGCTGCAGCTTTAACATCTTCATGGCTATCTACTTCACTTGCATTTTCTATAACTAGTTTCTTTGAACAACCCGCAATAAGTATTATTGAAAAAACTGTCAATACTAAGTAAACGAATTTAACTTTCATTCCAGCTTCACCTCCTTGACAGGTAGACGGCATATTGCTAAGTAACTTATATGATTTGGCCCGTTAACAGCCTAAACATTGTTTAGCAATCGCCCCCTGTTAGCAAGGTTACATTCCAACCAATCCATACATAATTAAAAATAATGTACCCCCTCCGCAGAGTGACGCAAGAACAGTATAAATCATAAAATTATGCCTATCCTCTGAGATTGCACGAACCGCAAAGATAGAGAAAAAGGTCATAAAGAATCCAAGCAATGAATATATGAAAAGCATTTCAGTTCCTCTTTTCTAATGGATTTCAAGCAATAAAATGGCCCAGTTTGAGGCACTAAGCTTATGCAGTTAATTAACACCGAATAATTCAATACGGTTTATTTATCTCTATTCATTTGAAAGGCTGTTATGATGCCCGAGAACATCAACAAACCTCCTCCGAAGTGCATTATTTTATTACCTGTGTCGCCCAAACTATTAATCGTCAACGAAAGCATAAAACCCCCAATTGCCACCGTGAAAATTATTAACATCTTTTTCCACATGGTAAATCAACCCCTAATATTTACGTCATTTTGCTACAAAATGGCCCGGTTGAAGAAAAGGTAATACTTTACATAACATAAACTAATCACTTCTCTTTTTGTACTCATGAAGTTTACTTGCCCAATCTACAAACGTAGACACTAACGTAACTCCAATAGTTAAGATTGTATTCTCAAGCCATTGAATTTCTGAAGTAGAAAACCACTTTCAGAGCGTTATCAACAAAAAAATATTAAGGCGAACTTAAAGCTTTTTTCACCAAACGACCACCTCATAATGACTCCGCTATTTTAAATTCCAACAAATGGACCGATTGTTGAAATCTAGTGTATCTTAATCTACCTCTATTCTTTATATTATTCCAGATGATAATACCATAAAAAGTAAGTGTGTTTTTTCTGATCTTTTCTCTTTTCTTAAAACTTATTAAGTAGCGGCCAATTGTACAATCAAGTTAGCCACCTAAATTCAAACAAAAAAATGCCACTATAAAATTCGTGTATCATTGAAGTTGCGAGACTAACAATGAGAGGAAGTTTTATAGTGGCACAACTTGAGAGTACC